>JAQCJP010000009.1 GCA_027592945.1 Planctomycetota bacterium | reverse complement strand
GATCGTGCCGGTCGTGGCCGGCGAGCCGGCCGCGGCGGTGGCGCTCTCGGCCCGGCTGGCCGAGGCGGGCTTCTTCGTGCCGGCGATCCGGCCGCCGAGCGTGCCGGCCGGCAGGAGTCTGGTGCGGGCCAGCCTCTCCTGGCTGCACAGCGACGACGATCTGGCGAGGCTCGCTGATGCCCTCGGCTGATCCTGGCCTGCCGTGGTGCGTGATCGGGGCGGGTCCCTCAGGACTGGCGGCCCTGCGGCACCTGCTGGCTGCCGGCGTCCCCGTCGAGTGCCTCGAACGCGAGGCTGGCCTCGGCGGCAACTGGCGATTTGGCTCGGCCACCAGCCGGGTCTTCGCCTCGACGCGGCTGATCAGTTCCAAGCGGCTGACGGAGTTTGCCGACTTCCCGATGCCGCGGCACTATCCCGCCTATCCCGATCACCGCCAGTGCCTCGCGTACTTCGAGGCCTATGCCGAGCACTTCGGCCTTGCCGAGCACATCCAAACCCGCGTCGGCGTGACGAGGATCGAGCCGGCCGGCCCGCCGGGAGCCGGCTGGGCGGTCGCCACCGCCGACGGCCAGTTCCGCCGCTACGCCGGTGTCGTGATCGCCAGCGGCCATAACCACGTGCCGCGGTATCCCGAGATTCCGGGCAGTTTCACCGGCACCCTCCTCCACTCGGCCGACTACAAGAGCCCGACGGTGCCGGTTCCGATCGCCGGCAAACGGGTCCTGGTGATCGGCGCGGGCAACTCCGGCTGCGACATCGCCGTCGAGTGCTCGCGGCATGCCGCCGTCACGATCCACTCGACCCGCCGCGGCTATTACGTGGTGCCCCGCTTCGTCCTCGGCCGGCCGGCCGACCTCCGCGGAGAGCGGCTCCTCAAGATGCACGCGCCGTTGTGGCTGCGGAGGCTGGTCGCCCTGCGAGGCATCGCCCGCACGATCGGACTGCCGTGGAAACACGGCCTCCCCCGGCCCGATCACCGGCTCTTCGAAACCCACCCGATCATCAACTCCGAGCTGCTCGCGAAGATCGATGCCGGGGCGATCCGGCCGGCCGGCGACGTGGTGGCCTTCGACGGTTCCGAAGTCGTCTTTCACGATGGCCGGCGCGATCCGGTTGATGTCGTGATCTGTGCCACCGGCTACCGGACGACGCTGCCCTTCATCGACTGCCGACTGCTCGGGGCGATGACGGCCGACGGCGTCCCCAAGCTCTTTTTGAACCTCCTCCACCCGAGCCGCGACGACATCGCGGTTGTCGGCCTGATCCAGCCTGATAGCGGTCAGTGGGGGATCACCGACGTGCAGTCACGGCTCGTCGCCGGGATGGCCCGGGCCGCCCGCTCTGCTCCGCGGGCCGCCGGCTGGCTCTACGGCCGGCGCCAGCGGCCCGCCAGGCCCGGCCCGATTCGCTATCTCGACTCCCCGCGGCACACGCTCGAGGTGGAACACTTCTCCTACCGCCGCGAGCTCGAGCAGATCGTGGCCGCGCTCGAAACCAGGCTCCGCCGCGAGCCGCCGCCGAAGCCTATCGCGGCAGGATGAGCGGACCGGGCTGATTCGGCTGAGCCGGCGGCTGCCGCGGGGCCGGTTGAGGCCGGCCGAAGAGAGCCTCAAGCCCCCTGCTGATCCCCTCGTCGACCACCGCCCGGGCGGTGTTTTCCAGGATCCGCTTGACCGTCACGTCGATCGCACCGGCGTCGAACTGCGGGCGGGCCAGCGTGCCCTTCAAGGGAATGGCGATCGGTGTTCGCAGCAACTGGGCGACCACGGGCGTCTGGCCGGCGACGTCGCCCCGAAAGGCGACCTCGACGAGCATCGCCAGCGACCCGTCGTCGCCGATGCTGCCTCGAGACGTGACCATCAGCGGGCCGGAGTCCATCACGAGCCCTTCGTGGGCGAGCCGCCGGCCCGCCAGCCGCAGCCGGATCGGCTCGGGACGCACTCGCAGCAAGACGGGCTGATCGGAGAGGGCAAACCGGGGATCGATCGCCGCCTGGAGTTTGGCGAGCAGGCTGACCAGCGGCTGCATCGCCCCGCTCGGCCTGACCTGGAAATCACCAAACACCACCTTGCCCGAGGCCTCGCCGGCCAGTGGGTCTGCCAACGGCAGCCGAGCCCCTGCCAGGTCGACGCTGACCACCGCCGAGGTGTCGGTCGCCTGGCCGAGCAGCGGGGAAATCAGTGACACAAACCGGTTGCTGAGGTCGCCGGTGAGATGCACCCGATCGACCAGTCGGCCCGGTGGCACCACCAGTTCGCTCGGCCGCGGGCCGAACCGCAGCCAGGGGGCTCCCCGCACCCGCCCGCCCGAAGCCGCCACGTCGAAGGGCCCGAAGGCGAGCTGTCCCTCGAGCAGGCGGATGGCCACGTCACCGGCCGCCAGCGGAAAGCCGTCGATGTCGGCGGCCGTCCAGGCGGCCGAGGTCTCGAGGGAGATGTCCCGCAACCGATCAACGAGCAGCCGCGCGGAGGCAGGCCGGATCGGCACCGTCACCTCACCGCCGGCTGCGGGATCCTGTCCGCCCCCCTGGGTGGCCGCCAGCCAGGCCTCGGGCAGGGCGAGCGTGCCGACCGTCGCCGCCGGCTGCTTGCTCGCCGGCGACTCTCCCGCCGCCAGCCTGCCCGGGCCAACTCCCAGGGGCCCGCGGATCGCGAAAGGCCGATTCATCGAACCGCTGAGTCGGACGCGGCCGCCCGTCCACGGTGTGGCCAGCCGCGAGAGCTGGGCCCAGTCGTAGGAGATGCTGCCCTCCAGGCTCGCCAGGCGACGGCCCGACCAGCCCTCGACCCCGCCTTGAGCCGCCATCGCGAAGGTCGATGACTCGACGGCCAGCCTGTTGATGACCAGCCGGTCGGCAAGAGCAGCCTTGCCGGTGGTCGGATGATCGAGCGGTCGGGTCAACTCGACCACAAGGCTCGCCTGCGGCTCCCGCCAGACAACGCGCGGCTCGCCCTGCTGAGGCGGGCCCCGCGTCACCGCCACCTGGCTGCCGGTCACCTCGGCCAGGAGGTTGACGCCGGTCTGGGTCGGGGCCACGTCGAAGGTGCCCCAGGCCCGGCCAGTCAGCGGCCAGGCCTCTGCGACCGAAGTCGTGACGAGCCACCGCTCCAGTCGGCTGAGGTCGGCCTGCCACTGCAGCCGGCCACGAAGCTGGGCGAAGACCTGATCGAGCGGCGTGGCCGTCGCGGCCAGATCGGCATCGGCCTGGGCAAGCCAGGCGACACCGCCGCTGCGAAACGACAGCGAACTGGAGAGCACCTCGGCCGACGAGATGTCGACCCGGCCCGCCCCAGGCCAGATCCTGCCGGCCGCCGTGGCCACGATCCGCGGCTCCCGAGCCTGCCGGTCGCCGGCCTCGAGCATGAAGTCTTCGATCGTGGCGGTGAGCTTGGTGACCCGCCAGGCATCGCCGCCTGCCGTCGCATCGGGGGTGACCGCGGCGGCGGCCTCCAGCCGTCCTCCGATCGCCACGTCTTCGCTGGCCACCGCCGGCAGGAGGGCTGCCAGGCGGGCATGCCAGCGGCCAACATCTCCGGCCAGCGAGCAGTCGGCCGTAGCCTCCATGCCATGGGCCGCCGGTTTGATCCAGGCAGCCAGTGGCGGCCTGCTGCGGCGAGCCCACGCCGCCGCGTCGACCGCGACGCCTCCGGCGAGGGTCACTTCCAGGGTGTCGCCGTCAGCGGTCAGCATGGCTCGGCCCTGTTCGATGATCGTTCCCGGGCTCCCCTGCGAGCCGATCAGTTCGGCGTCAAACCGAATGGCCTGATCACGCCAGACTCCCGGGCCTGGCGGGTCGAGGAGAAAATCCTTGACGCTCGCCGCCATTTTCACCTCTGAGAGCCCACCGCCGGCCCGCTGGCAGGAGACCCGCCCCCGCGAGGTGCCCGCCAGCCGGAGGCCACCGAGATCGAGCAGTTCCGAGACCTCGGCCATCATGTCGTCCAGGTCGGCGATCCACTGCACCTCGAGAGCCGCCGGCGTGCCGGAGGCAGAAACCTCGACCGCCTGCGACGTGATGCGGCCTTCCTCGATTCGCAGGCTCGCGTCGCTGCCTGGTCCCCGCCGGCCCCGGGCCCAGGCCGAGAGCGGTTCGTTCCACCGCAGCGGCCGCTCGCTCGGCGGCTCCCCTGGATCGCCGGCCACCGTGCGGATCGCCGCGAGGTCACGGGTGTCGAGCCGGATCTCGAGGACGCGATCGCCGCCGTCGGGCCGGGCGATCGCGGCAAACTGGAGTGTGCCCCCGGTGATCCGGGCGTCCGGCCGCACGGCCAGGCCACCAGGCACCGCCGCGGCGGCCGCTGCCAGGTCGACCCGCGCCGAAAGCGAGCAGTCGAGCCCGACGGCTGCCGTGAGCCATTGCCAGGGATCGGCCGCCGGGAGGGGCAGTCTCCCGGAAGCCTCGGCCTCAAATACCGGCGAGGCGACCCGCAACTCCCGGATTCTGACCGTCTCGTCATCCACCACCAGTTCTAGCGGCACCTCGCAGCGGGGCAGTCTCAAGACTTCCACCAGCGAGGCGGTCCGACAGACCGCCAGCTGCTCGGCGACGATCCGGCCACCGATCACACGGCCAGTGTCGCCGCTGGTGAGATCGAGCCGGATGTCGGCGAGCCCGTCGATCAGCGTGTCGCTCCCGAAGCGGGCCGCCGCCACGCTCGAGATGCCCAGGGGCAGCCGATGGGCTGTGATGGCAAGCGAGGGCTCGCTCCCGGAATCGCCCGGTGCCGCCGCCACCGACCAGCCTCCGTCGCGGGCCAGTGCCGAGGCGGCTGCCGCGGTGATCGTTCCACGGGTCAGCTGCGACGCCACGGCAGGCGGCCGCTCTGGCGGCGACGCGCCGGCGGCAGCTTCACCGGCCTTTCCATCGCGGCCGTCGAGTCCGACGTGCTGCACCCGGCCGGCGAGCGTCCAGTTGCTGATGGATCCGTCGGCGGAAAGGCTGGCGGCGGCGACCAGGTCGGCAAGCCGCCAGGCGTCCTCGTGTTGGGTGTCAACCAGTTCGACCGTGCCGCCGACCAGTTCGAGGTCGCAGGCGACGCCCGTCGGCTCATCGGAGGCCTCGAGCAGCGGGGCCAGGAGATCTTCCAGCGAACTGCCCCCCGGCCGGACGACCACCACCGCCTCGAGGCCGGCCAGGCGAACCGTTCCGATCTGCTTGGGGGTGGCCGCCAGGCCGAGGATACCCTTCTCGAGGGCCAGCGACGGGATGAGGATCACCGGATTGCCGGCTGCGTCTGCCACGACGACATCGCGGTATTCAATGCCGGCCAGCCAGCTCCAGCGGGCCGACCGGCTGGAGATCGTCGCCTCCGTGCCGGCCAGGACGGCCGCGAGCGGCCTGTCTCGTAGGCTGGTGTGGACGAGCACCGCGGGTGTCAGCCAGCCGGCGGCCAGCAGCACCGCCAACGCCGCCGCGGAGAAGACGGCCAAACTCTTTCGCGGCCGCCCTTGCTCTGCCCGTCGCGTCCGTCGCGTCGCCATAAGAGGCGGAGTATAGGAGCGATCCGCCTCTTTGATGAAGCCGAGACCGCCATCGCTCCCGCTCAACCGGCCGGCTCGTCAATCCGGGCGAGATCCTCAGGCGTGTCGATATCGGCAAATGAGCGGCAGCCGGGGTCGACCGCCTCGATTGCGGCCTCGTCAATCAGCCGCACTGAGTCCGGAGCCGAGCGGACGACCGCTGCCAGCAGCTGGCGGGGGCTCGCCCGCCCGGCGGCCACCGCCGCCTCGACCTCGGCGGCCAAGTCGGTCGCGATCGCCGAAAGGAGCACCTGCGGGTGACCGGCCACCACCGGCACCGCCCAGCGAATCGGTAACGCCACCTGGCGAATCAGAAACCCGGCGACCTCTGGAGCAAGCCAAGGGAGATCGCAGGAAGCGAGCAGGGCCTTCCCCGGCTGTCCGGTAGCGGCTGCGTGCCGCAGCCCGTCGGCGATCGCCGCCAGGGGCCCGGCCGCGGGTCGACTGTCGCGGATCACCTCGACCCGCGGCGGCAGGGTGGGCAGCGGCTGCCCGTCCGCCGCGACCACGATCACCCGCGGCACCACCTCAGTCAGCGTCTTGCAGACCCGCCCGAGCAGGCTGTCGCCACCGGGGCCGACCGCCGCCGCCTTGCCGCCGGGCCCGACCGCCCGACCCATGCGGCGGGAACGGCCCCCGGCTGGCACGATCGCGATCCCGCCGTCGGTGATTGCTCCGCTCATGGAGTGATCTGACTGTGAGATTCTCGAGCCGGCGACTTGCCATGCGGCTGCCGGCCTGCGAATAGTTTTAACGCGATTCCCCGGCGGCTGATGCCGCGGCGGTTTTCAGGCAGCGGATGCCGGCTGTTCCAGGAGCACCCGCATGTCGCTGCCGCCGGCCCGTCCGATCAGATTCGAACCGCTCTCGGCCGAGCAGATTCGCCCGTTCTTCGAGCCGGCCGCGACACCCTGCCTCTCGCTCTACCTGCTGACCCCAGGCAGCCGGCCAGTCGGACCGAAGATGTCCTGGGCTCGCTCGCCGAGGCTGTGCTGCTCCACGGCGGTGAAATCGTGTCGCTGGGCCCCGCCGCCATGCCCTGCCCGACCGGGGCCGCGGCGATCTACCGATATTGAGTTCGGTATTGCGTTTGGCCGCAGGATCTCCGCACAGCGGTTTGCCCTTCGCTCAGGCTGCGGCACAATCATCGGTTTCTCCGCAGGTGTACCGATGCCAGACCCGCAGCCTGACCCTCGCTTCGCCACCGCTCCCGACCGTCACGGGACCGGCAGCGAGAAGTGGGACCGCTGGGCGGGCCGCGATGTGATCCCGACCTGGGTGGCCGACATGGACTTCCCGGCCCCCGAGGTCGTGCTCGACGCGATTCGGGCCCGGGTCGATCACGGTGTCTTCGGCTATACCGACATGCCGCCGGGCTTCCGGCCGGCGCTGGCCGAGCATCTCGAGCGGCAGCACGGCTGGCAGGTCGAGCCCGACTGGATCACCAGCACGCCCGGGGTCGTCAACGGCCTGGCGATCACCGCCCGGCTCCTCGCCCAACCGGGCGACGGGATCATCACGTTCACGCCGGTCTACCCGCCGTTTCTCTCGCTGCCCGGCCTGGCTGGCCGCGAGAGCATCCGGGTGCCGCTCGTCGATTCGCAGACGGCCTGGACGATCGACTGGGACCGGCTCGAAGCGGCCGTCACGCCGACGACCAGGCTGTTCTGGCTCTGCCATCCCCACAACCCGACCGGGACGGTCTTCCCCGAGTCGGAACTGCTCAGGATCGCCGAGTTTGCCGCCCGTCACGACCTCACGGTCATCAGCGATGAGATCTGGTCGGACCTGCTGCTTGACGACGCCCACGGCGGCCCGCGGCACATCCCCTTCGCGAGCCTGGACCACGAGAAGGCGCGGGAGGCCGTCACGCTGGTGGCGCCGTCGAAGACCTGGAACCTGGCCGGCCTCGGCTGCGCCGCGGCGATCTGCCGGGAGCGGAGCATCATCAAGAAATGGCGGGCTGCCGGCGGGGGACTGGTGCCGATGATCAACCCGCTCGGCTACGCCGCGGCCGAAGCAGCCTGGCGGCACGGCGACGCCTGGCGGCGGGAACTGGTGACGCTGCTCCGGCATCATCGGAAGATGGTCTGTGACGCGGTCGAGGCGATCGCCGGCCTGCGCTGCATCGCCCCCGAGGCGACCTATCTCGTCTGGATCGACTGCCGCGAGACCGGCATCGCCGACCCGCAGGCCGCCTGCGAGGCAGCCGGCCTCGGCCCCTCCGACGGCAAGGACTTCGGGGCGCCGGGCTTCATCCGGATCAATACGGCCTGCCCGACCGATCGGCTCGCCGAGATCCTCCGCCGGCTCGCCCGGGCATTTGCCGGCTGAGTTTTCGCGGGCTCCTCGTGATGATGGCGGATTGGGCGGGTTGGTGGTGAAGGGTTTGCAGGCTGCCGAAGATCGGAAAGGTCCGCCGGCTCCCCGGCTCACGCCGGGAAGCTTCTCTGAGGAGGGACGGCAAGCGGGCACGCCTCAGCGGCGGACCCATTCCCGGTCGATGTATCGCCAGGGCCTGCCCGTCGGAGGAGCGTCACGGACGATCTCGGGAAGGCGGGCATCGCTCCAGCCGTCAAAGCAGATTCGGCGGGAAAACCTCAGGATCGACCAGGGGAAGCCGACCGCCGAGAAGAACGGCGGTCCCGCAGACGGCCAGGGGCCGCCGTGCTGCATCGGCGGTGTGACGGCCAGGCCGGTCGGCATCCGATTCTCGACGATCCGCCCGGCCCTGGTGATCAGCAGCGGTGCGACTGCGGCAAAGGCCCCGTCGTCGCGGCCATCGTCGCTGCAGTAGAGGCTTGCTCCAAGTGAGCCGTGAGCACACGCCACCGCCGCGATGAGGTGCTCGAGCGACTCGCACCGCACCAGCAAGGTCGCATTGCCGAAGGCTTCAACCACGAATGTCTCGGGACGGGAAACCAGTTCGTTGCCGGAAATCTCCAGTAGTGTCGGGAGATGACTGGCCGGGCCGGCGGGGCCAACCTCGCCGGCAAGCAGCCTCGCCCCGGCGGCCACCAGGCCCTCGATCCCGCCGCAGAGCCGCCGGCAGCCGCCCTCGCCGAGGAGCACCTGCGGCCCGAGGGCCGCGAATGCCGCGGTGACCTGCGCCACAAAAGCCTCGCCGGCGGGATCATCCACGAAGAACACCAGCCCCGGCTTGGTGCAGAACTGACCCGCCGAGCCGGTGACGCTGGCCGTCAGTTCACCAGCGATCGCCTCCCCGCGGTCGGCGAGGGCCGCGGGCAAGAGCACGACCGGGTTGATGCTTCCCATCTCGACCCAGATCACCCTGCCGGCGGCACTGGCCGCCGTGAAGAGTTTTCTTCCTGCAAACTCGCTGCCTGTAAAGCCGGTGGCGCCGACCCTTCGGTCGGCCACGAGCCGCTCTCCATCGGCATTCTCGATGCCGTGGAGCAACTGCACGGTCGCTGCCGGCAGGCCCGTCTCCCGCGTGGCCTCGAGAGCCTCCTCGGCGGCCAGCTTGGAAACAGACGGATGGCCCGGGTGGGCTTTGGCGATCACCGGGTTGCCCGCCGCGATGGCCGCCGCGAAGTCTCCCCCGGTGACGCAGCCGTAAGCCAGCGGAAAGTTGGCCGGCGGAAAGATCACGACCGGGCCGATTCCAAAGCAGGCTGCCCGGATGTTTTTCTCAGTGTCGAGCATCGCCATCCGCCAGGATTGCTCCCGAGCGCTGGTCGCCGCCTGCCGCAGCTGATCGAGCGTGCGGGGCAGTTCCACATCGGCTAGTCGGGGATGCTCGGCAAGGCCCGTCTCGGCGTGGCCCGCCGCAACCAGTTCCGCGGCCCGATCCTCGAGCCGCTCGGCGAACCGTTCGAGGAAAGCCGCCAGCCGCTCCGGCGGGAGTCGAGAAAGCTCGTCCGCGGCCGCCGCGGCGGCGTCGAGGGCCTCATCGACATCGGCCCAGCCGCTCACCGGCCAGAGGGCCGGCCGGGGCCGGCCGGCCGTGGGGTCGAAGGCCTGGAAGCTGCCAGAAGCTGTCGCCGCCCGCCACTGGCCGTTGATCAGGACAGGTTCACACGCAGGCATGATCGGCTCAGGTGAGCTCCTCCTTGCCGAGCTTGACCGGATCGCGGAAGGCGACGGCAAAACCGATCATCACCACCGCGGCGGTGACGGCAAAGGCGATCCAGAAGGGCTTCCATGGGAAGACATCCGGGTCCACCGTCAGCGCCTTGGCCACCTCGGGAAAGGCGATGTTGCCGACGTACATGCCGGCCCCGTAGGTGAGCAGAGCGATCAGACCCTGGGCGCTGGCCCGCAGGCTCTTGGGGGCGACATGGTCGGTGTAGAGTTGGCCGGTGACAAAAAAGAAGTCGTAGCAGATGCCGTGCAGCACCACCGCCAGGACCAGCATCCAGGCGGTCTCTCCGCCGTAGGCGAAGAGCACGTAGCGGGCCACCCAGGCCAGCATCCCCACCAGCAGCATCGTCTTGACACCGTAGCGGGCCAGCAGCACGGGCATCAGCAGCATGAAGAAAATCTCGCTCATCTGACCGAAGGTCATCACCGTCTCGCTGCCAAGCCCGAGCATGCCCTGGATGCCCATGTCGCCGATGTACTTGTTGGCCATCGCGTAGTAGACCGCCAGCGGGATACAGACCAGAAAGCTGGCGATTGCAAACACGGCGAAGGCGGGTGACTTCATCAGGCCGACCGCGTCGAGGCCGAGGAGCTTGGCGATGCTGATCGGCTCGCCCTTGGCTTTGGGCGGGCTGCTGGGCAGCGTGAACGAGTAGATTCCCAGAATCGCCGAGGTCACCGCCGCCAGCAGGAAGGGGAGGTTGGTCTTACCGGCGTCGTTGCCTTCCGTCGCACCCAACACGAGCGGCGCGATGCCCTCTGGCAGCCCCCCCGCCATGATTCGCGGCAGCAGGGAACCGACCGTGATGCCGGCGACGATCCAGCCGATCGTGCCCCAGACCCGCACCAGTGGAAACTGCTTCTGCGGTTCCGCCAGGTGATCAAAGCTCACCGAGTTGACCAGGGCCAGGGTCGGCATGTAGCAGAGCCCCGCGGCCAGGAGCAGCCAATAAAAGGAGACCGGATCGGTCGCCTGGGAAACCGCGTAGAGCAGGCCGGCTCCCACCAGGTGGAGCACACCGAGCACCACCTGCCCGGGCAGGAAGCGATCGGCCACCAGGCCCACGAACAACGGGGCCACGATCGCCGCGATCGAGCCGGTGGAATAGGCCTGGCCAATAATCGTGCCGACCTCGTCGGCTGACCGGTCCGAAAAAAGTTCCGCCAGATACTTGCCCATCGGCACCGCCCAGGCTCCCCACAGGAAAAACTCGAGGAACATCATGATCCCGAGCCTGGTCATGGGGGCGGGAGCATGGGGTGACTCGACGGTGGCTGACGCGTTCATGCGGATCCTCGTAGGAGACGTGCGGACAGGAAACGTTTTCCATCGGAATCGTCCCCGCGTGGCCGCCATGATACGCGTCGGGGCCGGTCTGCGACAGCACCGCCCCGCCGGACGCGGCAGCCGGGTTGCGGGAGACCCGCAAACCGGCAGAATGACCGCTCGCTCAGCCTGCTCGTTCCCTTGGGAGTCCGTATGCGGCACGCTCGAATCGATTCAGCGCTCTTTGCCGCCAACCGCCGGCGGCTGGTGTCGCTGCTGCCGGAAAAGGCGCTGGCAATCGTTCACGCAGCCGACATCCTGCCCACCAGCGGGGATGGCACGCTCCGGTTGCAGCCGGCCAGCGACCTCTTTTGGCTCTCGGGCATCGAGCAGGAAGAGAGCGTGCTGGTGCTCTGCCCCCAGGCGACCGATCCGGCGGCCCGGGAGTTGCTCTTTGTGCGAAAGCCCAATGACCACCTGGCGGTCTGGGAAGGCGCCAAGCTCACCAAGGAGCGGGCCACCGAGATCTCGGGCATCACGCAGGTCCGCTGGCTGTCCGACCTGCCGGGAGCCCTCCACGGGCTGATGTGCGAGAGCGACTCCGTCTGGCTCAATGCCAACGAACACGAACGGGCCGCCTACGAGGTCGAGGATCGCGACCTACGAATGGCTCGCTCGCTGATCGCCAGATATCCACTTCATCGCTACGAGCGGCTGGCCCCGCTCCTCCGCCGGCTGCGGGCGGTCAAGAGCCCCGCCGAGGTGGCCCTCATCCGTCGAGCCGTCGATATCACCGACGCCGGCATCCGCCGGATGCTCGCCGCGGTCAAACCGGGGGTGATGGAATATGAACTGGAGGCCGAGTTGGTCTGTGAGTTCACCCGCCGACGGGCCCGATTCGCCTACGAGCCGATCGTCGGCTCAGGGGCAAATGCCTGCGTCCTCCACTACCTCGACAACGATGCCGAATGCCGCTCGGGCGATCTCTTGCTGGTCGACGTGGGAGCGTCCTATGCCAACTACGCGGCCGATCTGACCCGCACCTACCCTGTCAACGGCAGGTTCACATCCCGGCAGCGGGCCGTCTATGAGGCCGTGCTGCGGGTGCTGAAGGCCTCGATCGGCCGAGCCGTGCCAGGCACTTCGCTGCGGGACTGGAAGCGGGCCGCCCAGATTCAGATGACCGAGGAACTCGTGGGGCTCGGCCTGCTGACCGCTAAGGAGGCAGCGGCCGACAGTCCCGAGAGTCCAGCCTGCAAGAAGTACTTCATGCACGGCCTGGGCCACTCGCTCGGCCTGGGGGTGCATGACATCGCCCCGTTTGACGGTCCGCTCGAGCCGGGCTGGGTGATCACGGTCGAACCCGGCATCTACATTCCGGAGGAGAATCTGGCGGTGCGGCTGGAAAACGACATCCTTGTCACGGAGAAGGGACCGGTCGATCTCGCTGGCCACGTGCCGATCGAGCCCGACGAGATCGAGAGCCTGCTCGCCGGGCGAGCCTGATTTCCGGTATCCTCGGCGGCTCCCCGAATCCCTGGAGTCCCTTCCCATGCGGCCTATCGCACCACTCGTTCTTCTGTCCCTTGCCCTCGTTACCCCGGAGTTCACCGTGGCCGCAGACATCCCCCATCCCACGCTTCCCGAGTCCGCCGGCCCGATCGACGCGGACGCCCCGCTCGCCTTCACGACCACGCCCTCCGGCCTCAAGTACCGCATCCTGCGGAAAGGGCCGGGCGGCAAGCCGACCGCCGCCGATACCGTCGAGGTCAACTACCATGGCTGGCTCGACGATGGGAAGGTCTTTGACAGCTCCTACGCCCGCGGCGAGTCGATCTCTTTCCCCCTGAATGGCGTCATCCCGGGCTGGACCGAGGGCATGCAGCTCGTCGGTGAGGAAGGCATGATCGAACTCGAGATTCCCAGCAACCTGGGCTACGGGCCCCGGGGCACGCCGGGTGGCCCGATCCCGCCCAACGCCACGCTCCACTTCATCGTCGAACTCATCGACGTGAAGTAGCCACACGCCCTCGTCGCAACTTGCCCCGCAGCACCGGACGATTCCCGCGGCCTCACCCGACCCGCCGGAGTCGGCCGGTGGCCGTCGCAATCACAGCCTCCTCGTCGGTCGGGATCACCCAGACGGCGATCCGACTTGAGGCGGTGCTGATTCGGCGATGATCTTCGGCGTTGGCTGCGGCATCCAGCTCGAGCCCCAGCCAGCCGAGTCGGCCGCAGATCCGCTCCCGAATCACCGCGGCGTGCTCGCCGATGCCGGCGGTGAAGACGAGCGTGTCGAGGCCGCCGAGCACGGCCGCGAGCGAGCCGATTTCCTCGACCGCCCGCCGGCAGAAGAGCTCAACCGCCTCGGCAGCCCGCGAGTCGTCCGAGTCGAGGAGCGTCCGCATGTCGCCGCTCTCCCCCGAGACGCCCAGCAGCCCCGACTCCCGGGAAAGGATCCGCTCGACTTCGGCGGCCGAGAGGCCTTCGGCGAGTATCAGATGAAGCACCGCACCAGGGTCGATTCGGCCGCTGCGGGTGGCCATCACCAAGCCGTCAAGCGGCGTGAAGCCCATCGTCGTGGCGATGCTGCGACCGTCACGGACTCCGCAGAGGCTCGCCCCGGCGCCCAAGTGGGCGACGATGGCCCGGGCCGGCATCGCCCCGGTGATCTCCGGAAGCCGCTCCACGACCGACTCATACGAGATCCCGTGGAAGCCGTAGCGGCGAATGCCGGCATCGTGCCAGCGGCGGGGAATGGCAAACCGCATCGCCAGCGGCGGGCAGGTGCGGTGAAAGGCGGTATCGAAGCAGGCCACCTGGACCGCTTCGGGCAGGAGGGCCGCCGCCAGCCGGATCCCGGCGAGATTGTGGGGCTGATGCAGCGGGGCGAGCGGCTCGAGCGCAGCGAGCCTGGCGAGCACCGCCTCGTCGACGACCACCGGACCGGTGAAGTCGAGGCCGCCGTGGACAACCCGGTGGCCGACAGCGGCGACCGGGCCGCCAGCCAGGGCGACCGCCCTCGACAGCATCAGCTTGAGGAACGCTGCCTGGGCGGAGGATTCGTCCGGCACCTCGATCAGTTCCTCGACGGTCTGCCCGGCCGCGGTCGTGACCGCAAGCCGACAGCCTTCATCCCGAAGGTCACCATGCAGGCGGGCCACAAGAATCGCCGCGGTCTCACCGATGCGATAGAGGCTGCACTTGACACTGCTCGACCCCGTATTGACGACAAGGATCCGATCCTCGGCGGCACGTTCGGTCATGACTCGATCACCCGCTGGGCATGGGCCATGATCACCGCAACGCCGCAGGAGAGGAGCCGGGAGGCGGGCGGGTCGGAGCGGCTCGAGAGGATGATCGGCACCCGGGCCCCCAGCACGATGCCCCCGGCGCTAGCCCCCGAGAAATACTCGAGTTGCTTGACGAGGATATTGCCGCTTTCCAGATCGGGGGTCACGAGGATGTCTGCCCGGCCGGCGACGGGTGACTCGATTCCCTTCGTGCGGGCTGCTTCGGCGGAAACGGCGTTGTCAAAGGCGAGCGGCCCGTCGAGCAGCCCGCCGCTGATCTGCCCGCGGTCGGCCATCTTGCACAGCGCCGCGGCATCGAGGGTGCTGCGGAGCTTGGAAGTGACCGTCTCCACCGCCGAGAGGATCGCCACTCGGGGGCTGTCGATCCCGAGGGTGACCGCCAAGTCGATGGCGTTCTGGACGATGTCGGCCTTGTCCTCGAGCGTGGGGTCGATGTTGACTGCCGCGTCGGTGACCAGCAGCAGCCGCTCACGGCCGGGGATCTGCATGACGAAGACGTGGCTGATTCGCCGGGCCGTCCGCAGGCCGGTGTCTTTGGCGACCACCTCGGCGAGGAGTTCGTCGGTGTGGAGGCTGCCCTTCATGATCGCGGCCGCCTCGGCCCGGTGAACGAGTTCCACGGCCCGGGCTGCAGCGGCATGACTGTGGGCCGTGTCGTCGATCGGCAGGCCGGTGAGGTCGAGACCCACCGCCTCCGCCGCGACGCGGATCTTCTCTGCCGGACCAACCAGGATCGGCTCGATCAGGCCACGATCGCGGGCCGCCAGGGCAGCCGCCAGCGACACGCCGTCGCAGGGATGCGCCACCGCTGTCACGAGGCGGGGCAACGAGGCCGCCCGGGCGAGAATGTCGATCGGGCTGGCCGTGGTCACGGCGATCCTCCGCAGGGTCGGGCCTTCCAGACCGCCTGACGAGCGATGGGGTCAGACGTCGAGATTCTTGACGTCGAGGGCATGCTTTTCGATGAACTCCCGCCGCGGCTCGACCTTCTCGCCCATCAAGACCCGAAACAGGTCGTCGGCCGCCGCCGCATCCCGCATCGAAACCCGCGAGAGGGTGCGATTGGTCGGATCGAGGGTCGTCTCGCGGAGCTCCTCGGCGTTCATCTCTCCAAGTCCCTTGAAGCGAGTGATCGAGAGCCCCTTCTCGCCGGCCCGCCGGACCGCCGCCAACAGGCCGCGGAGATCCTCGAGGCCGATCTCGTTTTCTCCCCGACGGAGGAGATACCGCGACCCCTCGCTGCCGGTGCGGTCCTGCGGCAGAAGGGAATCGATCCCGAAACCCATCTGCTCGAGGTCACCGAGGCCCGAGTTGATGCTCCGCACCTCGTGGAGTTCGACGACCACCAGCTGTGGCCCGGCCGCCCCGTTGCCGGCCGGCTCACCGCCGTGAGCATTTTCATCGGCCCGGCCCACCGGCAGTTCACCCCCGGCCGACTGCTCCTTGCCCTTCATGAAGGCTTCGACATCGGCGCGGCTGGCAAACCAGTGCTCCTCGGTGCCGAAGTAGACGTGGTACATCGGCAGCTTTCCAGACGCCGCATCCCTCCGGGCGGCATGATCCCGCAGGCTCACGCCGCGCTTTTCGAGGGCCACCAGGGCATCCTCGAGGCCGGCAAGCGTCCGGCAGAGCTTGTGCATCTCTTCGCCTGCGATCTCCCGACCGTCCCCCGGCAGGAAGACACCCTCTCCGAGGCCCTGCTCAAGGAGCTGAGCCTTCATCTCGTCTTCAGTCTGCACGTAGTAGACCTTCTTCTTCGAGCGGACCCGGAAGAGCGGCGGCTGGGCGACGTAGACATGTCCCTTGGCCACCAGGTCGGTCATTTGCCGATAGAAGAAGGTGAGCAGGAGCGTCCGGATGTGGGAGCCGTCGACGTCGGCGTCGGTCATGATCACGACCTTGTCGTACCGCCGCTTGCTGAGGTCCATGCCCCGGTCCTTGTCCCGCTCGTCGTCGGAGGCCCTGCCGATCCCGGCCCCGATCGCCGCGATCACGCTGCGGACCTCCTCGTTGGCCAGCACCTTCGTCTCCCGGCTCTTGTAGGCGTTGATGATCTTTCCTCGCAGCGGGAGGATCGCCTGATATTCCCGCAGCCGGCCCCCCTCGGCGCTGCCGCCGGCGCTGTCGCCCTCAACCAGGTAGAGCTCGCACTTCTCGACCTCGCGGCTCGTGCAGTCGCGGAGTTTGCCGGGCAGCCCGCCGCCGGAGAGGGCGCCCTTCCGCTCCCGAATCAGCTGGCGGGCCTTCTTGGCCGCCTCGCGTGCCTCGGCCGCCGTCACCCCTTTGCCGACAATCTCCTTGGCGCTCTTGGGATTCTCCTCGAGATACTTCGAGAGAAAGTCGCCCACTGCCGAGTTGACGATGCCTTCGACCTCGCCATTGCCGAGCTTGGTCTTGGTCTGCCCTTCAAACTGCGGCTCGGGCACGCGAACGCTGATCACGGCGGTCAGTCCCTCGCGAAGGTCCTCGCCGGTCGGCACGAGATCCTTGTACATGCCCCCCTTTTTGCCGTAGGAGTTGATCGCCCGGGTGAGGGCCGAGCGGAAGCCCGAGACGTGCGTGCCGCCCTCGGTCGTCGCGATGTTGTTGACGTAGCTGCGGAGGTTCTCGGTGAACTCGTTGGTGTACTGCAAGGCGATGTCCCAGGTGACGCCCTCGGCCTCCCCTTGGATCGTGATCACATCGTCGTGGACGAGCTTATCGGTCGACTTGTTGAGATAGGCGACAAACTCCTCGACGCCTCGCTCGTAGCAGTAGTCCTCGTGCCGGTCGCTGCCTGCGTCAGTGAAGGAGATGTGAACTCCGGGGTTCAAGAAGGCCAATTCCTGGAGCCGCTTGGCGAGGGTGTCCCAGGAGAACTTCGTCTGCGGGAAGATCTGCGGATCGGGCTTGAAGGTCGTCTTGGTGCCGGTCCGGGTGGTGGTGCCCATCTTGCGGACCGGGCCGGTCGGCTCGCCCCGCTGGTATTCCTGCTGCCAGTCGTGGCCTTCGCGGCAGACCTCGACCTCGCACCATTCCGAGAGGAAGTTGACTACCGTTACGCCCACACCGTGGAGCCCGCCGGAGGTCATGTAGGCCCCCTTCTCGAACTTCCCACCGAACTTGAGGACGGTCATCACGCCCTCGAGGGTCGAGATTTCGCGGTCCATCTCCTCCGAGAGGCCTGGATGGGCGTCGACCGGGATTCCCCGTCCGTCGTCCTCAACGGTCACGCTGCCGTCGACGTTGACCGTCACGCTCACCTTCTTGGCGTAGCCGGCCATGCACTCGTCGATCGAGTTGTCGACCACCTCGTAGACGAGGTGATGAAGGCCGCGGGAGGTGTTGTCGCCGATGTACATGCCAAACCGCTCGCGGACATGATCGCGGTCGGAGAGGTGCTTGAGGTCGGCCGACGTGTATTCGGGCTGCTGAGAAGCATCGGTCATTGCAAGGTTCTCCACACGGTGTTTGATCGGAAGTCAGCCGGCCGGATGGCGGCGGAACCCGCCGCGATTGCAAGCGTCAGGGATCGATGGGTCCGTCGGCCAGACGGCAGCGGATGTCGGTGATGCCAGCGGTCGGCAGGACCTCGCGGAGCCTGGCGAGCAGGTCCTGCTTCTGAAAGGCGAACTCCTGGATTACCGCGGAGTGACTGACAAACACCTCGAGGACACCCCGGCGAACGCGTCCGGCCCGGGCATGGGCGGCGAGCGTTCCCGGCACCACCTGCTGCCAGGCGGCGGCCAAGGCCTCGGCTCCCTGCTCCTGGTCGTAGCCGGTACGAGCCATCAGTCGCGACACAATCCGCCCGATCGACTGCGGGCCCGTTGGCGGCAGCCTGGAAGGTTTCCCCTCGAATGGTCTCCGGGGTCGCTCTCGGCTGCCCATCCCAGTTGTGCTCCGGCCTGCCCATCAGTCAGCCGCCAACGGCATGATGACGTAACCGTAGCCGTCTTCCGTGCGACAGACGCAAGCGCTCTGTGAATCGGTGATCTCCACCGAGATGCCCGTGCCGCCGTCGAGCACCCGAAGAAACTCACTGACGAACCGGGGGTCAAGCTTGATCCGGATGGCCTCGCCGGCGTAGTCGATCGGCAGTTCCACGCGACTCTCGCCGCTCTCGGCCGAGCGTCCGGCCAGCACCAGCTGACCCGGCTCGAATGAGAAATCGACGCCCTTGGACTGATCGCTGGTCACGATCGCCGCCTGCCGAACAGCCCCCAGCATCGGTCCGGCAACCAGCTGCACCCGGGCCGCCTCGGGACGCTCCGGAAAGACATCCCGCCAGCGAGGAAAGCGGCCCTCGACCAGGCGTGCCGAAATCGTCGTCTGACCGACCCGGACAAGGATCTCGCTGCCGCGAACGGCCACGAGGACGGGCTCCTCGGCCGCCCCCAGGCTCCGCTCCACCAACTGCATCGCCCGCGAGGGCACAATCGGCTGAGCTTCTCCGGGATCGCCTCCCTGGGTCTGGCAGGGACCCTCCATTTTCGCCAGGCGGCGGCCATCGGTGCCCACGGCGATCACCGCTGTCGGGCCGAGTTCCACCAGCACACCGCCCAATGCGTAGCGGCTCGACTCGTTGTCGGTGGCAAAGACCGTCCGCCGGACCAGCTCGCGGACAAGCGGCGTGGAGAGTTCGAAACAGGGACCCTCCGGGAACGCAGCGACCGAGGGAAACTCGAGCGGATCCTCGACCGGCAGACGAAACTGACTGCGGGCCGCCTTCACGACCGCCGCGGTGCCGTCACTTTCGATCTCGAAGACCGTGCCAGCCGGGCTCTCTCTGAGGATCGCTACCAGCCGGCTGCTGGGCAGCAAGACCGACCCTGCTGCCAGGGTCTCGACGCCTTCGACGGCGGCTCGAATTCCGATTTCGAGATCGGTCGCCGAGACAATCGCCCCTCCGTCTCCTGCCTCGAACTTGATGTTGGTGAGAACTGGCTTCGGCGAGCGGGTCGGAACAACGGCTGCGGCAGCCTGCACTGCAGCGAGCAACGGCTCCTTGGGCGAACGAATTTTCATGCGGTCAACAAGATCCTGGACGGGTTTTCCGCCCACACCTGAGCCCTGGCGGACGGCCCTTCAATGTACCCGAAAATCAGCCCGTTCGAAACGGCCCTGCGACACTCTGCCAGCCCAGTTTTGCGGGGTTCCCGGGCCGGGTGGCCCGGCTCGTTGGTTCGACGAGGCTCAAGCCCTGACACCTCTCCCCGGCCCTGCCGTTCCACTCCTCTTTCTTTGAAATATTGAAAACATGAGAAAGAAGAAAGAGCGTGGGCCGTTGACGTTCGTAGGAGTAGGGTCGGCGATCATCGACCGCCACCAGCCAGTCCAGCAATGCTCGATCTTCGCAATACCCCTCGGATTCAGGCTGCAAACGGCCTTGAGCCCGACGAGAACCAATCGTGCAAAACCCGTCGTCAGTCGGTCGGCAAACTGTTGACAGCAGGCCTCTTTCTGGCCTGCATCGTGACCGAAACATGCCGGCAGGTCGTTGCCGGGAGGACGGCTCACCGTCGAACTGCTGGGAGATGGGTGTGGGCCGCAGAGTCGATTTAGGATCGCTCAGCATCCCGCCACTTTTCCGACACGCTTCCGACCCTGCTCCTGCCAGCCCCGCTCCCGCGAGCTGAGCTGCTCCGAGCTCGGCCTCTGCCAGCATCTGTGCCGCGCCGTCGTCTCGGGGCCATCAGTTGAGCGACGATCGCCTCGGCATCAACTGCCAGGCCGTCGTCCACCGCCAACCGGGCGGTGGTAACCCGCGTGGCGTGCATGGCGGTGGTGTGGTCGCGGCCGCCGATACTCCTGCCGATTGCCTCGTAACTGAGATTTGTCAGGCGGCGGGCCAGGAGCATCGCCAGACTGCGGGCTCGGGCGATCGTCCGGCTCCGTCCGCTGCCGATCAGGGTGGCGGTGGCGATTCCGAAATGCCGGGCTGTCACCGAGACGATTCGGGCGATGCTCGGGCCTGCGCCAACCGGCTCAGCCGGCTCGGTCGCCTCCCCCGCGATCGTCACGACGAGGCCGGCTGCCAGCCTGGCCGCCAGGTCATCCTCCAGCCGACCAGCATGGGGGTGGCTGCTCAGTCCGAGGCACCAGTCGGCGGCATCGGCGGCGTCAAAGAGCTGCCGAAAGGCCGCCTGGCGGGCGGGCCCGCCGATCTCCTCGAAGCGTTGCACGATCACCAGCTGCCGCCGGCAGAAGCGGCTGCGGAGCCGATCCCAACGGTCTCCTTTCGTCGCTGCATCCATATCTCGGCCGAGCTGCTGCCCGTCGGTGGCGAGGCAGGGAAGGCCCTCGGCTCGGGCCCGGTCAGCGAGATCTGCCAGCAGGGAACTCGTGGCCGTGGGAGTGACCACGCAGAGCGGACCCCGCGGAACGCCTGGTGCGGCTTTTGAGCGATGGAGCAGTTTTTCGATCGCGTAGCGAACCAGGGCGACGCGTGACCGAGTCGATCCCTGGTTGAGTCCCCGGTGTGATCCCTGAAGATCAGCCGATCGGGGGTCGCCCGGCAGGTCACGGCAGCCGCGAAGTTCCGACACCCGACTTCTCCCGATCGATCGCGGAGACATCCTGCCGCGACGGCTGCGGGCATCCCTGCCGAGCTGCTTCGTCTTTCCACCCCACCTCGTGGAGTGCATGACCATACAGCGCTCGTCACAACTTCAAAAGAGCCTCGAGCGGGCCAGCCGGGAAAACACCGCGCCCAGCCGGGCGATCGCCTCATCGACCAGGTCCGCGGTCGTGGTGACCGCCAGACTCAGCCGCACGCCCCCGCGGTGAAACCGCTCCGGGAGGCCGAGGGCCGCCAGCACCGCTGGCGGCTCGCTCGAACCGCTTGCACAGGCGGTGCCGGTGGCCAGACAGATACCCGCCAGGTCCGCGGCCATCGCGACCGCCTGTCGGTCGGTGTCGGCCAGGGCGAGCATCACGACATGAGCCGCCCGGTCCGATTCCCGTCCCACGACGATCGCCTCGATGCCCGCGGCGGCGGCAGCCTCAAGCAGCCCCTCCTCGAGCCGTTTGCGGAGCGTCTCGAGGCGTGTCCTGGCAGCCTCACGGTCGGCTGCGGCCAGCCGCAAGGCGCGGGCGAACCCGACCGCCAGGGAAACAGCCTCCGTGCCGCCTCGCAGCCCAAGCTCCTGAGGGCCGGGGGCCAGCGGCACAACCGGTATGCCGTGACGAATCACCACCGCCCCAATGCCTCGCGGTCCGCCAAACTTGCACGGGGCCAGGGCTCCGCTGGTGAGGGCCGAGTCGTGAAACGCGATCGGTTCCCAGCCAGCCTGCTGGGTCATATCGGCATGGAGCAAGAGTCCTCCCGGGACTTCTCGGCCCGCCTGATCTGCTCGAATCCAGTCGACAGCCGCCAGATCATCCCTGATGCCGGTCTGGCCGCAGACGGTCGTGACTGTCAGGATCCGCCGCAGCTGACCAGCCCCTGCGGACGCTTCGGCAAGCCTTGCCGGATCGAGCGATCCTCGGCTTGTGAGCGGCAGCGTGGCCACCTGCCAGCCGGTTCGGGCCAGCTGATCGGCAGCCGCGCAGATACTGGCATGATCACGGGCCGAGACACCGATCCAGCCAGGCTGATGGCCAGCGGTTCCCAACACGCCCAGCCGGTTGGCCTCGGTGGCGCCGCTGGTGAAAATCAGTCGCTCACGGGCCGGGCCGCTCGAGCGGCCTCCCAGCAGCGTCAGAATCTCCTCCCGAGCGTCTTCGAGGAGCTGCTTGGCCCGGCGGCCGGCGGCATGGGGGCTCGAGGGATTGGCGTAGGCCGAGTCGCTCGCCTCCTGCATGGCCGCGGCCACCTCGGGGTGCATGGGTGTGGCCGCAGCATGATCGAGATAGATCGGCGCGTCCCCAGGCTCGGCACGCGGCTCATCGGAGAGCAACCTGGCGGCGGGAGCATCTCGACTGGCCATGGGTCGGCTCACCCGGGGCAGGTCACTGCCGGGAGCGACTCGGGTCGGCAAGGAAGGCGGCGATCCGGTCGAGGCCCGCGGAGAGCTGCGCTTCGGAGGCCGCGAAACTCATCCGCACATGACCCTCGGCCCCGAAGGCACTGCCGGCAACGAGGGCCACGTGCTGCCGCTCGAGGATCGCCTCGCACCACGCCAGGCTCGTGCTGATCCCGACGGAGGCCGCTTCGGCGAGCGACTGACGGATGTCGAAGAAGGCATAGAAGGCCCCGCCGATCTCCGGAATCTTCACGCCCGGCATGGCAGCGAGTCGCTGGACGACCAGATCCCGGCGGGACTGAAAGGCATCCCGCATCGTGGCAACGCAGTCCTGCGGTCCGGTCAGGGCGGCGATCGCCGCGTGCTGGCTCACGCTCGACGGATTGCTCGTCTCCTGGCTCTGGAGGCTGGCCATCGCCTTGGCCAGCGGCTCCGGGGAGATCGTCCAGCCGATCCGCCAGCCGGTCATCGAATAGGTCTTGCTGACTCCGGCGACCACGACGGTGCGGCTTTCGAGGCCCGGCCGGAGCGTCGGAAAAGAGGGACTCGTGCGGCCGTCGAAGACGAGCTGGTCATAGATCTCGTCGGCCACGACGGCCAGGTCGGCATCAATGGCCACGTCGGCGAGGTCGGCGAGTTCCTCAGGCCGGTAGACGACCCCGGTTGGATTGCTTGGCGAGCAGATCAGAAGCATCCGGGTCCGCGGCGTGATCGCCTGGCGGAGCACGGCCGGCCGAAGCTTGAAATCGTCCGCAATCGCGGTCTCGATCAGCACCGGCTTTCCACCGGCAAGCTTGATCAGCTCTGCGTAGCTGACCCAGTAGGGAGCCGGGACGATCACCTCATCCCCCTCGTTGAGCAACGCCGTGAAGACGTTGTGGAGGGCGTGCTTGGCTCCGTTGGAGACGACGACTTGCCCCGGGGAGATCGCCAGCCCGCTGCGGCGGGTGTAGTCCTCGGCCACAGCCTTGCGGAGGGCCGGAATGCCGGGAGCCGGGGTGTATTTTGTAAAGCCGGCGGCGATTGCCTCGGCACCGGCCCGGCAGATGTGCTCGGGCGTCGGGAAGTCGGGCTCCCCGACCGAAAGATCGATCACATCGACGCCGGCCGCCTTCATGGCCCCGGCTCGGGCCGCCATCGCCATCGTGGCCGAAGGTTCGAGGGCCGCCATCCGGGCGGCGAGATTCAAACTGGCTGACTCCATGCTCACTCGTGTCGGGCAGAGGGGACCGGCACGCTGCCGCGTGCCACGGGCGACGGTACTGGCGGCCGGCCTCGGGGCGGCGCTGGCTGCCGACGCCTTTCTTGACGCTTGTTTACCTGCCAACAATGATACCGTCCCCGGCTGGCTTTCCCAGCCGATCCAGCCGCTTCGCAAGGTTCCTCCCTGCCTTTGGCTGCATTCTGGCCGCCCGTTCGCCTCTCCGCTTGTTCGAAACGACAGCCCATGCCGAAGCCTCGCGCCGGAACTGAGCGTCGCCTAGGAATCTGGATCATCGGCGCCAAAGGCGGCGTAGCCTCCACGATGATGACCGGCCTGGCGGCGCTCGCCCGCGGCGCGATTGAGCCGGTCGGCTTGATCACCGCCACGCCTCCCTTCGCCGGCTTGGAGTTGGTCGACTTTCCCGAGTTGATCGTCGGCGGCCACGACGTTCGCCCGGGCCCGCTCGATGCGGAGGCCCGGCGGATGTGGAGTGAGAGCCGGGCCATCCCGCCGGCCCTGCTCGATCACGCGGGCGATTTCTTTGCAGAGATCCAAGAGCGGCTGCGGCCCGGCACGCTCGTGGGCAGTGGTGAGCGGATCGCGAGCCTTGCTGAAGCAGGCCTGGCCACCCGGGTGGAGACGCCCCGCGAGGCGATTGCCCGGATCCGCGCCGACATCGAGGCCTTCGCGGCCACCGAACGGCTCGAGCGGGTGGTGGTGGTCAACCTCGCCTCGACCGAACCGCCCCCTGAGCGGCCGATCCCGCTCGACTTCTCCGAGGTCGAACCGCTTCTCGACGACGCCGCGGCCTGCCCGCTGCCGGCCAGCAGCCTCTATTTCCTGGCGGCCGCGGAGGCCGGGGCCTGCTACGTCAACTTCACGCCTTCCGCCGGCGGCAGCCCCGCCTGCCTCCAGCAGGTCGCCATCGAGCGGGGTATCGCCCAGGCCGGCAGCGACGGCAAGACCGGCGAGACACTTCTCAAGAGCGTGCTCGCTCCGCTGTTTGCCGCCCGCAACCTCGAGGTGATGAGCTGGGTGGGCCACAACATTTTCGGCAACCTGGACGGCAAGGTCCTCGACGACCCGCGGAACAAGGCGGCCAAGGTGCGGAGCAAAGACCACCTCCTGGCCGAAATTCTCGGGTACGCCCCGCAGACCCTGGTCTCAATTGAATACATCGAGAGCCTCGGTGACTGGAAAACCGCCTGGGACCACATCCATTTCCGTGGCTTCCTCGGCACGCCGATGACGATGCAGTTCACCTGGCAGGGATGCGATTCGATCCTGGCGGCACCGCTGGTGATCGACCTGGTTCGGCTGGTGGAGCGAGCCTGGCGGGCCGGCGAACGAGGCGGGCTTCCCTGGCTCGCCTGTTTCTTCAAGAGCCCGCTGGGCGTGACGGAGCAAGACTTCGCCACGCAGGTGACCATGCTTCGCGACTGGGTAGCCCGGATGACGGCGGACGCGTCCGACGGCTGAGAACGACGCGATCGGCCACTCTGGATCGTCATGGCGATCACCTGCCGGCCACCCCTGGTCGCCGCGCCGGCTGCTCAGCGGCTGTGATTTGGCATGAAATTTTTTGTTTTCTTCCCTTGACAGTTTTTGTGGCAATCCTCCACAACTTTCGGATCGCCAAGCACGCAGTCGTGTTTCGACATCGTTGAGCACGCTTGCAGGTTTGGTGAAACGTCGTTCGCTTTCCTCCCAAGAGCATCCAGGAAAGCGAATGTGAGAAGCGTGTCGGATGCTCATGGCAAGGAGCCATTTTCATGGCCAAGAAGAAGAAGAAGAAGGCTGCCAAGAAGGTCGCCAAGAAGAAGAAGAAGAAGGGCCACGGCTGAGCCATCCGTGCCTGACGGCCCCTGCGGTCGATTCCGGCACGGACCTCACACCAGGGGGCTTTCTTCGGGAGGCCCGGCGGCACGCCGCGAGGCGCCGCCCCCTTCACTCCGGCCGGTTCGCCGGCCGCGGTGACCACGATCAGACGAGAAAGGCCGGCCCGGGCCCTTGGGCGCCCGGGCCGGCCTGATTTTTGGGCCGCCGGCTGCGGGTCAAGGCTGGTGGGCTACGCTCTGCTTTCATGAATGCCGATCGCCCGCCGCCCGCTGCGTCTCCTGTCCCCGCCGGGTTGCTCCCCGCCGCCGGCTTTCTCCTGTGCGGTTGCCAGGGCGGTGCCGAGGCGGCCCTCCGCGAACGGGCAGCCCAGGTATTGCCGGCGGGGCGGCCAGCCGCCTGGCGGCGGGGCCTCGTTACCTTTCGGCTGGCCGGCGGCGATCCGGAGGCCGCTGCTGCCGGGCTCGCGCTCGATGATCTTGCGGCTGACCTCGTCTTCGCCCGGACGGTCATTCATTCGCTCGGGCAGGTCACCGGCGCTGACAATCCAAGCCTCGCCGCAGCGGTTGTTGAACGCGTCGGCCGGTCTGGCTGGCAAGGAGTGCATGTCTGGAGCCGGGCAGGCCGCCCCGGCGTTGCCGCGGTCGATGAGCAGGTGGCCGCGGCCCGCGCGGCAGTCTTGGCTGCCTGCGGCCTGCCGAGTGAGACGGCTGTCGTCGCCGAACCGGGCGCCCGCCTGCTCGACTGCGTCATCGATTCGCCCAACCGCTGGTGGCTGGGCTGGCATCATGCTGCCGGACTGCCGGGCCGCTGGCCAGGCGGCAGTTATCCACCCGCCGCGCGGCCGT
This sequence comes from Planctomycetota bacterium, assembly GCA_027592945.1. Classification (GTDB taxonomy): domain Bacteria; phylum Planctomycetota; class Planctomycetia; order Pirellulales; family UBA1268; genus QWPN01. The sequence goes on along the minus strand of JAQCJP010000009.1, from coordinate 5,881 downwards.
TGCCGGCGGGCCGAGTCTCGCGGGCCTGGCTGAAGCTCGACGAGGCGATCGCCACTTTCGAGCTTCCGCTCCTCCGCGGTCAGCGGGCGGTGGAACTTGGCGCCGCGCCAGGCGGTGCCTGCCAGAGGCTCTTGGAGGCGGGCCTGCGGGTCGTGGGAGTTGATCCGGCTCTCATCGATTCTCCCGTGGCTGGTGCGGACGGCTTCACGCAGTGGCGGATGCGGGCCCGCGAGGTGCCGCTGCGCCGCTTCAAGGGCACCGACTGGCTGGTGGCGGACATGAACATCGATCCCAGAAGCACGCTGGAAGCTCTTGGCCGGGTCGCTACGGCCGAGGATGTGCGGCTGAAGGGCATCATCGCCACCCTGAAAATCCCCCACTGGTCACGGGCGGCGGAACTCCCCGCCTGGCTTGATGCCTTCCGCGGATGGGGCTTCCAGCCCCGGGGTCGCCAGCTTTCCAGCGGCGGCCGCGAAATCTGCGTCGTCGCCCTCCGCGCACCCGTGCGGCACCGGTCCTGATCTCAGGTTTTGAACACCGGTTGGCGTGCCAGGGCGGTTCAGAGAAAGGGCATTTCGGGCAGGCCTCCCGCGATCCCGGCCGAGGTGCCGCTGGCTATGCATCGGGCATCCGCTCGCGATCCCCCCACCAGACATCCTCCGGCGGCGTCAGGCTGCCGGAGACGACAAGCATCCTGCCGGCGGCAGTATCGAGCACGAGCCTGCCGTCGGGAGCGAGGCCGCCGCAGCGGCCCTCGTGCGCTTGGCCATCGATATGGATGCGAATCATTCGGCCGGTCAGGCAGCAGAGCGGTCGGTAGCGATCGAGCAGGCTTCCCGGATCGCGGCGGACACCTTCCAGAAGCTGCAGCAACCGCGGGATCAGCGCTTCCAGCAGCCGCTGCCGGCCGAGTGATCGGCCAATCAGATCGGGAAGGGTAGCGACCCGGCCGGCGATTGCGGTCGGTGCCGAGGCGGCTGAGCCGGTGGTGTTGATGCCGATCCCGAAGATCACTCGCTGGCGGCCCGCAGTCTCCACCAGGATGCCGGCAAGCTTCCGCCCGTTGACCTCGATGTCGTTTGGCCAGCGAACCTCGGCCGGCACCGCGGGCTCGAGGCTGCGGATCGTTTCAGCAACCGCCACGCCGCAGGCCAATGACCAGGCGGGCGGCGGTGGCCTCCCCCCGGGATGATCACCTGCTACCACCAGGCTCACCGCCAGGCTGCCCGCCGGCTGCCACCAGTGAGCGCCGCGGCGGCCGCGGCCGTCGAGCTGCCGGTCGGCGATCACTCCGCAGGGGAGTCGGCTGGTCGAATCGGCTGCGATCTCCCGGGCTCGATCCATCGTCGAGCCCGTCTCGGCCAGCCGCTCGCAGGCGGCCAGGCATCCTGGGCCGAGCAGCGCAGCCGGGTCGAGCGGGTCGTCGTCGGCGGGCTGGTGGCTGGGCACAGGCACGGGTAGTGGAGCAGTCCGGCAGACGGGATCGCATGCCTGTGCGGCCCGGAACATGCGGGCCTCGGCTTGCGGGGCACTCTCTGTGTGGACTGACATCTGGGGGAGGCAAGCCGTGAGCCCGGGACGGCATCAGGCTTGATGGTGACCAAGACCAAAGTCTGGGGAAAGCAGGCGAGCTGGCAAGCCGTGGGCTCAGGTTTGCAACCTGGGCAATGTGGGCTGACAAACCAAACCCTTTGGGAGCTCTCGCTTGAACGTGAGCAGGCTACAAGCCCGCAAATATGACGTCCACTCTCGCCGCGGCGTCGGGGAGGGTGGCTGCGGGCTTGATTTCCCCGCCCGCCGCGTGGTACTTCCCGCGGGCTCCGAGCAGCGTGTTTCGGGGCTGTCTGTCCGCTTCCCGCCGGCATCGACCTCCCCGCCGGCCTCCCGGCGCCCCATGTATCCGTCACGGAGAATCCTGCTCGCGGTCATTGCATCGCTGGCGATTTCGCCGGCGGCGCGCGGACAGACCGCAGCCCTGCCGCCACCGGCCGCCTCCTCGGTCGATCGCTTGGCCCAGGCGCCCCCCTCACTGGCCCCGCCTCCCTCCACGTGGGATCCGTACGCGCCGCAGGCCACCCAGGCGGTGCCGGCGACCGCCCCAGGAAGTTCCAGCTGGGCGCCATCCGGCATGAGCGGCCAGCCTGGCTACCCGGGCTACTCGACGGCCGCCCCATCGCTGGTCCCTCCGGGAACGCCGCCTCAGGGCACCTACGGACCGCCCCCCGGCACGTACACGCCGGCCGGCTACGCCGCCCCCAGTTCGACCTTCGACCAGACGGTGCAGCAGACCTACGCCCAGACGATGCATGTCTTCCAGGGCGTCCGCGGCAGCTGGGCCTACCTGCTCGGCGACGGCCAGGGCACCAATGTCGGGATCAACGAACTCGACACCACCGCCACCTTTGCGCTGCCCTTCTTTCACAACTCACCGGTCAACGTCAACCATGCCCCGCTCCTGATCACTCCTGGCTTTGGCCTCCAGCTCTGGGACGGTCCCCAGACCTCGCCAACGTTGCTCGCCGACCTGCCTCCCAACACCTACGACGTGTTCGTCGACACCGCCTGGAACCCGAAGTTCACCCCGCTGTTTGGAGCCGAACTCGGCATCCGGGTCGGCATCTTCACCAACTGGGACGTCCTCGTCTGGGAGAGCTGGCGCATCATGGGCCGGGCGATCGGCACGCTCCAGATGACGCCGACGATGCAGGGCAAGGTGGGGATCGTCTACCTCGACCGAAACCAGGTCAAGCTGCTGCCTGCCGTCGGCATGACCTGGATCCCCAACGCCGACAGCCGCTACGACATCTTTTTCCCGGCCCCGCGGGCGGCCAAGCGGTTCGGGGCGACCCGGCGGCACAACTGGTGGGGCTACATCTCGGGCGAGTATGGCGGCGGCGCCTGGACCTTCCGCCGTAACACCCCGCTTTACAACATGATCACCGGCTTCGACTACAACGACATCCGGATCGCCCTCGGCACCGAATGGGTGCCGCTGGCCCGCACCGGCCTGGCCGGCAACTTCGAGGTCGGCTACGTCTTCTACCGCCAGCTCTTCTACGTCGAGGGTCCGCCCCAGATTCAGGACCTCCCCGACACGATCATGTTCCGCCTCGGCCTGGCGTACTGACGACGCGGGCTTCTCGCACGCAGGCTCGGGGTGAGCCCACATACCGGCGCGTCCTCGAGTTGGAAAAGGGTACAGGCACCGCGCTTCGCTCGGAGCCAGTCCCCTTTTCCATAAAAGCCCCCCGGTGCGAGCCGGGCGGGACGGCGGTCCGTCGGGCTTTTCCCGTCTCGGCAAGCCCGCCAAACCGTTCACCAGCAGCACGCCCACTCCGCGTTCCCGATCAAACCACCCCTGGCACGTATCCCACCCACCCGTTCCCTCGCTCCAAAAACTTGCAACCGCCTCCCCGCCCTGCTTTACTGCGATGGGAACCCCAGTCTTGGAGGATAAGGATCATGCAACAGCCGCGAGCCGTTCTCCGCGTTCCCCGGTTTGGCGTCGCCGGTGCCGCGGTCATGATTGCCTTCTGCGTCGCCGCCTTGGCTCTCACCTCCGGTGGCCCGGCGGCCGTTGCCGATGCCACGGCAGCCGCGGTGGCGGCTGACCCGGCGGCCCTTGCCTCGCAGAAGTGTGTCCTCTGCGGCCGGGCCTTCGCCGACAAGCTCGCCCAGCTCTGCAGCAGCTGCGACCGGGGCAAGTGCTTCAAGTGCGGGGCGGCCTTCCCCGACAACGTGGCCCGGGTCTGCTCGAGCTGCCACAAAAACAAGTGCATCAGCTGCGGCCGGGCCTTCCCCGACCGGGCCGCCAAGCTCTGTAACCGCTGCAACCGCTGAGCGGTTCGTGCGCGATTGACTGCCACTGACGTGATCTCAGCTAGCCTGCGGTGCCCGTCAGGCAGCCCGCCGGACCGGCCAGGGCGGGCTGTCTGCAGCGGGTGACGCGTCTTCGCCATCCTGCTCGCGATCATGGTCGCGGTCTTCGTTGTCCGCAGGGCTCACCTGCAGGCCGATCAACCGCGAGACGAAGACGGCCATGTAGAACTGCCCAAAGACCGCCTCCAGCCAGACCAGCCACCGGGCGGTGGCCGAGGCGGGCACGATGTCGCCATAGCCGACGGTGGTGAGCGTCACGAACGAGTAGTAGGAGAAGACCCCGGCGGCGGCCAGCGGGTCGTCGCCGGCATCGACGTTGTAGCGGCCGAAGTCGATGGCGAACGAGCCGGGGGCGACCCGCTCGAGCATCGTGAAGACATTGGCCCAGCACATCCCGATGAGCACGAACACGCAGAGGGCGCCGCAGATCATGTCGAACACGATTGCTTTGGCCGCCAGGACATCGACCAGGATCAGCATCGCGACGGTCAGGATCGGCACGATGAAGGTCACTGCCCGGGCGAGTGCCCAGAACCCGGAGTTGCCGCGGGGGATGTCGCCCATCGCGATGGTCGCCGCCAGGGTGATCAGCCCGGGAATGATCAAGGGAATGCTGAAGGCGAGCATTCGCCGGCCGCCCAGGGCCAGGGCGGCGCCAAGGAAGACCAGCTGCTCGGCCACCATCGCCACCAACTCGGCCCGGGGATGCCCCTCGGTGAGCACCGAGAGCACCGGCAGCATGAGGAGGTGGACCAGGAGGATCGCGTAGCGGCCGAAGTGGGGCCGGCGGACGAACCGGGCCAGTTCGCGGAAGGGATGTGTGGCAAAAGGCATCTCCGGACGGTAGCGGGGCCGGCCCGGGGCAGGGGAGGGCAGTTGTGGCGTTTTTTCCAGGAAAACTGGCGGCAAAATTCTGAACTATGCTTGCCTGTCTTCCCAGAGTTCCGCGGTTGTGACACTCGTAGAACCGTTGTTCCATCGCTTTCCCGCGCAGGCTTCTTCGATGCTGAGTTTCTCCGGTCGCTGTCTCATTCTCGTCCTGTTCTCCAGCCTCGTGATCAGTCAACTGGGCCCTAGCCTTGCCCATGGCGATGAGCCCGACGCCACGCCTGAGCCCAAGAAGGCGGCCCCGGCCAAGCAGCCCGTGGCGATCGTTCCCGATGCGACCCAGGCTCCGGTGGTGACCGAGCACGCGATCCGAATTGCCGGCCAGGAGCTCGCCTACAAGGCCGAGGCGGGGATGCTGCCACTTTTGAAGAGTGATGGCGCGGCCCGGGCGAATGTCTTCTACGTCGCCTACACGCTCGTCAGCGAGGCCGATGCCGCAGACCGGCCGATCATGTTCTGCTTCAACGGCGGCCCGGGTGCCTCGGCAGTCTGGCTGCATCTCGGCGGCCTGGGGCCCCGCCGGGCGAAGGTCAACCCCGACGGCTCGCTGCCGCCGCCCCCCTACGAGCTGGTGCCCAACGAGCACACGATCCTGCCGGCCTGCGACCTCGTCTTCATCGACCCGGTCTCGACCGGCTACAGCCGGGCGGCCAAGGACGAGAAGGCCTCGCAGTTCTACGGCAAGGATCCCGACATCGACGCGATGGCCGAGTTCATCCGGCTCTACACCACCCGCAACGCCCGCTGGCGGAGCCCCAAGTATCTCTGCGGTGAGAGCTACGGCGTCTTCCGGGCCGCCGGCCTGGCCGCCGACCTTCAAAACGAGCACGGCATGTTCTTGAACGGCCTGGTACTCGTCTCGGGGCTGGTCGACTACGGCACGATCATCGCCGGCCCTTCCAACGACCTTCCGTTTTCGCTTTTCTTGCCAAGTTACACGGCCGTGGCTCATGCCCATGGCAGGCTTCCCGATGATCTCCAGGCCGATCGGGCCGCGGCGCTGGCCGAGGCGGAGGCCTTTGCAGCCGGCGAATATGTCGAGGGGCTCTACGCGGGCGCGACGCTGTCTGCCGAGCGGCGGCAGCAGCTTGCCGGGAAGATCGCCCGGCTGACG
>JAQCJP010000227.1 GCA_027592945.1 Planctomycetota bacterium | reverse complement strand
GCTTCGCTCGGAGCCAGTCCCCTTTTCCAGAGAAGCCCCCCGGCGCGAGCCGGGCGGGACGGCGGGCTGCTGGCTCAACTCGCCGCGTCGAGATACGGATCCTGGCTCATCTGAATGTGGGACTCGGCTCGCTGCCGCTCCACGTACTCGAGCACCCGCCGCTGCCGGCGGTGCCTTGCCTCCACTCGCCGTTGGGCCCGCTTGAAGGTGGCCAGCAGCCGCTCCGGATTGCCGCCGAGCCGGCCCCGCAGGCCTACGGCGATTCGCTTGGCCCGCGCGGGGCCGTAGGCGGCGATCAGGATCTCATCATCGAGGGCGACATACTGCCTCCAGGTGCCGGGGTCGCCCTGGCGGCCGCAGCGGCCGACGAGCTGGCGGTCGATCCGGGCCGAGTCATGAAGCTCGGTGCAGATGACGTGCAGGCCGCCAAGTTCGGCCACGCCCTCGCCGAGTTTGATGTCGGTGCCGCGGCCGGCCATGTTGGTCGAGACCGTGATCTGGCCGAGGGCTCCAGCGCCGGCCACGATCTCCGCCTCCTGGGCGATGTGGCGGGCGTTGAGGATCGTGTGCGGGAGGCCGGCGGCCGTCAGCAGTTTCGAGAGATCCTCCGACTTGTCGATCGAGCGGGTGCCGATCAAGACCGGCCGGCCCAGAGCGTGAAGCTCCGCGATCTCCGCCACGATCCGCTCGAGCTTGGCGGGGTAGTTTTCGGTGACCACCGGAGCGAGCCGCTGCCGGATCGCCGGCTTGTTGGTGGGGACGACGTCTACGCCGACGTCGTAGGTGCGGGCGATTTCGCCGCGGCTGGTCGCGATCGTGCCGGTCATCCCGGCGAGATATGGCCAGCGGGCAAAGAGGTCTTGGATCGTGATCCGGGCGGCGTGGCCCGAGGGAACGGTCACCTCGACGTCTTCCTTCGCCTCGACCGCCTGGTGGAGGCCATCCCGCCAGGTGCGGCCCTCGGCGGCCCGGCCGGTGAACTCGTCGATGATCACGATCTTGCCGTCGCGGACGACATACTGCCTGTCGCGGACATAAAACTGCTTCGCCTTGCAGGCCCGCTCGACCGCATCGTAGATCGTCAGCAGGCTGACGGCGTCGAGCTCGGGCGGCCGGTTGAGGGCCCGCACCCGGCTGCGGCCGCGGCCGAGCAGTTCGCAGGTGTGCTTGCGGACATCCTCCTCGAAGTCGCCGTCGGGCTCGAGTTCGGCGGCGGCTCGGGCTGCAAACCGGAAGAGGGCCTCCTCGGTCGCCTGGGCCTCGCCCGGCGGGGAGGCGATGATCAGCGGCGTGCGGGCCTCGTCGATCAGGACGTTGTCGGCCTCGTCGACCAAGGCGAACCAGTAGGGCCGCTGGAGAAGCTTGGCCGCCCCACCGGCCGTACGGCCGGTCAGCATCGCCCCGAGGTCGCCACGGCCCTCGGCCAGCTCCCGATTCATCAGCCGGTCCTTGAGGAAGTCGAAGCCAAACTCCTTGGCGGTGCCGTAGGTGACGTCGCGGGCGTAGGCCTGGCGACGGGTGTCGAAGTCCATCTGCGACTCGACGATGCCGACCTTGAGGCCGAGCGCCTCGTAGATCGGCTCCATCCACTCGGCGTCGCGGCGGGCGAGGTAGTCGTTGACCGTGGCCAGGTGGGCCCCCTTGCCGGCCAGGGCGTAGAGCACCAGCGGCAGCGTGGCAACGAGCGTCTTGCCCTCGCCGGTCTGCATCTCGAGGATCGCTCCCTTGACGAGCGCAGCCCCGGCGAGCAACTGGACGTCGTAGTGCCGCATCCCAAGCCGCCTTCGGCCAGCCTCACGCGTTGCGGCAAAGCTCTCAACGATCAGCGAATCGACCGGTTCGCCCGCCTTGGCCCGGTAAGAGAGCGACCGCCCCAGGCGACGGAGATCGACGTCCGGGAGGACCTCCATCTCCGGGGCGAGCTGATTGACCTCGCGGACGACCCGCCGGGTGGCTGCCGTGATCGCGGGGCGGGTCCCCGGCGTGATGCCGCCGAGCCATTCGAGCATAGGGTGGGTTCTCCTCGAGGCTCGAACGAGCCTGAGCCCACATCATACCTCGATGGCAGGGGGAGTCGTTTGGGACCCGCGGTTCGGCATCGCCCCATCAATCCATCAATAGCTGGGGATGCTCGTCGCGGGCGTCGACCGGGCCGGCGGCAGCGAGGTAGCGCTGGTGGCGAAGGGGTTCCACGAGTTCGAGGTCTGCGGCTGGTATTGGGGCATCTGAGCCGTCACCTGCTGTTGCCCCTGCTGGAAGGCCTGGTTGGCCTGCTGCTGGGCCTGCTGGGCGGCGTTGTTGAACTGCTGCTGGTACTGGTTTGCCGTGTTCTGCAGTTGCTGCGTCGCCTGCTGCTGCTGATTGGTGACCGTCTGCTGGGCCTGGTTGGCCCACTGCTGCGGCTGGGCCTGCACTTGGTTGGCATACTGCTGGGCCTGGTTGGTCGCGTTCTGCTGGTACTGATTGGCCGAGTTCTGCAGCTGCTGGCCGTACTGCTGGATCGACGGCTGCTGGGTCGAGGAGGGCTGCGACCACGACCAGGAGTTGTTTTGGGGCTGGGCCGTGGGCGAAGCGCTCTGCCACTGCGTGGCGGGGCCGGGCATTGGCTGGGTCGGCTGGCCTGGCGGCGGCGCGGTCGTGCCGGGCAGCGGCGGACTGCTCACCGAGGGCGGATAGGCGGCTCCCTGGGGCTGGCTTGCCCAGCCACCGTATGGGGCCGGCTGGCCGATCATGCCGGTCCCCGGCGGAGGCACGGCCGTGGGTGCGTTGGGCGTTTGGCAGCCGGTCAGCGGTATCGAGGCGACGAGCAGGACGATCACGCTGCCACCTGTGAGAAGCGGCCGGCGGTCGTGGTCGGCGGGGCGGGTGGCTGTCACGGCGGGGGCTCCGCGGGAGGACGGTTTGGCGAGACTCCGTCGGTCCGGAGATGTGGCTCGGGACGATAGCGAGTCTGCCGCGTCGGTCCAGACCATTTATCCTGGGTTTCCGCCATGATGGGCCGCCGCGACCGGCGTCCCCGTCAGCGCCGCGGTCGATTGAAGGCTCGACTCCCGGCCCACCTTGCCCAGGTTGCCCCGCCCCGTGAACGCCCGCTCTGATAATGGCCTCCCGTCCCCGCCGGCTTGGCAAGCAGCCGGGGGCCCGGCAGTCGATCCCGCTGTCCTCGGCGACCTCCGCAGCCGGGCCACCGAGCTCGGCTTCAACCGGCTCGGAATCACGGCGGCCGGTGGCCCGCCCCATCACGAACATTTTCGAGGCTGGCTGGCGGCCGGTCTGGCCGGCGTCATGCAGTCCTGGCTCGAGCGGCACGAGCCGCTGCGGCGATCGCTCGAGGCGATCCTGCCAAACGCTCAGAGCGTGGTGATGCTGGCGACCGACCACGCGCTCGGCGGCACCGCCGCCGCCGAAACGCTGCCAGCCGGCCAGGGCCGTGTCGCCCGCTACGCCCGAGGCGACGACTACCACGATCTTTTGCGGCCGCGGCTCAACTCGCTGGCCGCCTGGCTGGAGGAGAGGGTGCCCGGCTGCCAGGCCCGCGGCGTGGTCGACTCGGCGCCGCTGGCCGAGCGGGACTTTGCCTGGCTGGCCGGCCTCGGCTGGTTTGGCAAGAACACGATGCTGATCGACCAGCGGGCAGGGAGCTACTTCTTCCTCTCGGCGCTGGTCACCGATCTCGCCCTGCCGGCCGACGGGCTGCCGCAGGCCGACCACTGCGGAACCTGCACCGCCTGCCTCGATGCCTGTCCGACCGATGCCTTTCCCTCCCCCGGCGTGCTCGATGCCGCCCGGTGCATCTCGGCGGTGACGATCGAGGATCATGGGCCAGTCGAGGCGGCCCTGCGGCCGGGCCTCGGCGACTGGATCTTCGGCTGCGACATCTGCCAGGAGGTCTGTCCCTGGAACCGCTTCGCCCCGGGCTCGGCCGAGCCGGCCTTTCAGCCGCGGCAGGGGGAGGCCTCGCTGTCGCTGGCCGACGTGCTGCTGCTCGACGAGGCCGGCTTCCGGAACCGGTTTCGCGGCTCGCCGATTCTGCGGGCCAAGCGGCGAGGCCTGCTGCGATCGGCCGCCATCGCGCTTGGCAACCGACCGCACGAGCCGGCGTTCGAAGCCCTGGCGGCGGCCCTGGCCGATCGCGAACCGGTGATCCGCGGGGCGGCGGCCTGGGCCCTCGGCCGCTGGCTGGCCGCCGGCGTAATGCCCGGCCGGGCACGCGAGACGCTCACCGAGCGACTGGCCTGCGAGCCAGATGCGGCCGTGCGGGCGGAACTTGCCGCCGCCCTGGCGGTTTCCCGCTGAAGACGGCCCCGCCGTGCGGCCCGCGGGATGTTTGTCGTCACCGTGGCGGCGGGCTTGCAGCCTGCCGGGTGCCGAACCCCAGGCTCAGCCGCAGTCGCCGGTCTCGTCGATGTCGAGCGACGGATCGCGGCCAGGGCCATCGTCCGTGTAGAACCGCTCGAGCACCGCCTGCCAGTCGGCGGCCGACTTCACCGCCACAAAGGCGTCGCGGGTGCCGCGGGGATCGGGGTGGACCCGGGCATACTTGATTCCAAACTTCCGCATCGAGCGGCCCGCCACCGCCTCGCCGTAGATCGCCTCGGCCAGCGACCAGTGGTCGCGGAGCACCTCCCGCTGCTCATGCACGGTCGGCGGCGGTGGCAGGGGCTCGCCGGCGAGCAGGGCCTCCGCCTGCCGGAAGATCCAAGGATTGCCGATCGCCCCGCGGGCCACGCTCACGCCGTCGACCCCCGTCTCCTCGAGCATCGCCAGGCAGGCAGCCGCCGAGAAGAGATCCCCCGAGCCGATCACCGTCCGCTCGCCAGCGTGTCGCTTGACCTCGGCCAGAAACGCCCAGTTGCTCGGCCCGACGTACCGCTGCTCGACAGACCGACCGTGAACGGTGATCGCGGCCACCCCGCGGGCGAAGGCACCGTCGAAGATCGTCCAGAAGTTGTTGCGGCTCTCGGGAGAGTCGTCGAGGCCCCGCCGCATCTTGAGCGTGACCGGCACCTCGCGCGGCACGGCGTCGCGAACACGGCCGACGATTTCGAGGGCGGTGGCCGGCTGGGAGAGGAGATAGCCGCCCCGGCAGCGGCCGAGCACCTTCTTGACCGGGCAGCCGAAGTTGATGTCGATCACGTCGTAGCCCTCGGCGACGAGCCGGCGGGCGGCGGGGGCGAAGTCGTCGGGATTCGATCCCATCAGTTGCCCGCCGACGGGGTGTTCTTCCTCGGCGACGGCCAGCCGGGCCGCCGCCTTGCGGCCCCGCTTCGACTCGGTGACAAACTTGTCGAGCAGCACCTCGCCGACGGCATACGCGGCCCCGTGGCGGCGGGCGATCAGCCGCATCGCCCGGTCGCTATAGCCGGAAAGGGCCGCCTGCACGAGCGGAGAAGCGAGGGGCACCCCGCCGATCGACAGCCCGCGTGTCTGCGTCGTGGTCATGATCGACGAGTTTACCGCCCGCCACCGACCACACCCAATCCGTGCTCACAACGACCCGGGCTCGGGGTGAGCCCGTGCCGTCTCGCCGGACGCTCGCTTGGGTTCACCTCGCACGGGCTCGGGGTGAACCCTTGCCGTCTCGCCGGACGCTCGCTGCAGGCATCCTGCCTTTCGCTCACTCGTGGGAAACCGAGCTTCGCCTTCCGGGCTGCGCTCGGTTTCCCAACGCCGGCTCGATTGG
>JAQCJP010000226.1 GCA_027592945.1 Planctomycetota bacterium | reverse complement strand
CCCAGAAGCCCCCGAGATCGTCTTCGAACCCCGGCACGAACCCGCCAAGGGTCATGTAGCTGCCGAGATAGCCCAGGCCACGATCGGCGGCATTGACGCCATAGTAGAGAACTCCGGGTCCGTTTTGATTGAGACTTCGCAGGCCGTTGACAGCCCGATTGACCACCCCGCCAGCCGGGGCCATCGCTGTCTGGCCCATCTGGGCTCCTACCGGCTCGGTGCCGAGCGACATGCCGGCTGTCACGAGAGCCAGGGTCGCCCCCCGTCGGGCCTGACGCCTCCAGACTGCGAGTCGGTCACGGATTGCCCGCAGCCGCCGCGCCGTTTGCCTGCTCCGGCCTGTGGTGGCGTTCATGCTCATCGGTGTCGCGTCGTCCTGCGAAGTCCGGACCGGACCGGATACCTCAGATCCGGAAAACCGGCATGATCGTCAGGAGTGATCGACTCATCGCCGCCGTCGGGATGAGGATTTCCGGCACCTGTTCCGGAATCGGAAACGATGCGGCCTGCTGCCTGGCCTGCCAGGACTGCCTAGTCTTCCACGCGGAAGCGGCTGACGGTGTCGGTGAGGCCGTCGACGGCGGCCACCATGTGGCTGCTGGCCTCCTGAAACTCCCGGAGGGCGTCGGCCGCGGTGCGGGTGCCGTCGGTGAGCTGGAGAAGGGCCTCGCTGATCTGGCCCGCCCCGCCGGCCTGGGCCTGCATCCCCTGCTTGACCTGCTCGAAGCGGCCGGAGAGCGAGTGGACCTTGTCGATCACGTCGGCAAACTGGCCGCTGATCCCGGCCACCCGGTCGACGCCGTCTTTGACGTCGGCGGCAAACCGCTCCATTTCCCCAACCCCCGCGATCACCGCCTCCTGCATCTGCTCGACGAGCCGCTCGATGTCGAGGGTGGCTACGGCCGTCTGGTCGGCGAGTCGGCGGATCTCCCGGGCGACCACCAGGAAGCCCTGGCCATACTGGCCGGCCTTTTCCGCCTCGATCGCCGCGTTGATCGAGAGCAGGTTGGTCTGGTCGGCAACCTTCGTGATCGTGGTGATCACCATCGTGATGTCTTCCGCCCGCTGGCGGATCGCCGCCAGCCGGCTGGCGAAGGCGTCGGTCGACTGCTCGAGCCCGGTCATCGTCTCACCGACCTCGACCAGGCCGCTGCGGCCCTGATCGGCCACCCGGGCCGTCTCGACCGCCACGCCGGCGACGTCTTCCATCGTGCCGAGGAGTTCCTGGCCGGTGGCGGCGATTTGGCGGCTAGCGGCTGCGGCTTCGTTGGTGCTCGTGCCGAGGGAGTCGATCGCCGACTCCTGCTGGCGGCCGGCCGCCGAGAGCTGCCGGGCGGTGGCGTTGAGATCGAGGCTCGCCCGCTTCACCTGCGAGACGATTCCTCGCAGGCTGGCCGTCATGCCGCCGATGTCCCGCAGCAGCTGGCCCGTCTCGTCGCTACCCCGCATGTCGATCGCGCCGGTCAAATCTCCCTGGGCGACCCGGCGGGAGGCCGCCACGGCCGCCCCGATTCGACGGGTGAGGGTGCGGGTGATCCAGCCGAGCAGGCCGAGTACGGCCAGCATGCCGGCTCCCGCCAGACCCGCCGAGGCGGCCAACGGTCCCTGGACGCGGCCGACGATGTCGCTTCGCGGCACCTCCATCACCACCGTCCAGCCGCCGGTGGGCACCCTGGCTGCCGCAAACAGGCTCGGTTCGCCAGTGATCGGATCGGCCGCGGCCAGGATAGATGTGCCGGCAATCCCCGCATGGAGCCGCTGCAGAATCTCGGCCTGGGGCGTCTCATCAATCGGGCGGGTGCGGAGATCCTCGGTGGCCAGCGTGGCGGCGATGATTCGCGGGCCCTTCGGTCCCTCGCTCTCCTCCCCCCGGCTGATCAAAAAGAAATCAGCGTGCCAGCCCGCCGCGGCCTGCCGTCGCTTGAGGTCGGCCAGTTCTGCGGCGATCCGATCGAGCGTCCGATCGACTCCGGCGACGCCGAGGAAGTCGCCCGCAGAGGTGATCGGAAAGGTCTGCTCGACCATCAACTGCCCTTCGTAATCGTAGGGCTCTGTGATCATCGCCTTCTCGGTTTCGGCCGGATCGGCAAACCGCTGCCGGCAGCCCTCGTAATAGAGGCCGTCAAGGCCGACCAGCGGTGCCAGCAGAATCGTCTCCTCATTCGCACGGTCGCGGAACCAGTAGGGAATGAAGCGACCCGTGGCCATGATCGCTTGCGGGGGAACCTCCGCCAGCGACTCCGGGGCTCGTTGATCGGGCAGGGCAGGGGGCGAAGGGACGGGCCCGCGGGTTGCCTCAGCCGCTCCTGGCACCGCGGCTGCAGTGGCTGCGTCGAGGCCGTCGGCTTCTGGCTCGAGGCCGAAGTAGGCACCGCAGAACTGCGGAAATCGTTCGAGCACCCCGCGGGTAAACCGGAGGCTGTCGAGCCGGCGGCCGAGCAGGCCGTTCTCGGCGGCGATCGCCATCACCCGGGCCGTCGCCACTGCCTCGGCCGTGCCCCGGTCGATGTCGGCGGCGACCGTCGCTACTCGGTCGGCGAGAATCTCCTCACCGAAGGCAAGCAGGACGCTCCGCATCCGCAGGTAGTTGGCAAGCAGGACGGCCGCCAGGATCAGCGCCGCCGGCAGCACGACCAGCAGCAGCATCCGACTGCGAATACCGAGTGAAGGAAGGAGACGCATGAGGCTGGCTGGGCGGGGGCGGACCACGGGGCCCGAGGTCGAAGAAATCTCAGAAACCCTAGGTTACCCTCGCGATCCCCGCCCCTTTGGCCTCGCGGTCGAAAATCCCCTACAACCCGTCCAGACCGTTCGCCCCGCCGCCGCCCGCCCACCGCAACCCGCCCCAAGAGGTCTCAGCCGATGTGGCCGCTCCAGCAGTTCGACGCCGTTCTCTTCGATTGCGACGGCACCCTCGCCGACACGATGCCGGCCCACTACCGGGCCTGGCGGATGGTGACCGATCCCCACGGCATGGCCTTCGACGAAGACCGCTTCTATTCCATGGGGGGCCGGCCCACCCGCGACATCGTGGCCACGCTGGCCGCCGAGGCGGGCGTGGCGGTCGATGTGGAGCAGGAAGCCCATCGCAAGGAGCAGGGCTTCCTTGACCAGCTCCATGCGGTCGAGCCGATCGACCCGGTGATCGCCGTCGTTCGCCGCAGCCGCGGGCGGGTGCCGCTGGCCGTCGTGACCGGCGGCTACCGCGACGTCTGCCGGCAGATTCTCGAGCGGGTCGGGATCGCCGACTGCTTCGACACGATCGTCGCCAGCGAAGACACCGACCGCCACAAGCCGGAGCCCGATCCGTTTCTTGAGGCGGCCTGCCGGCTCAACGCCCGACCGGAGCGGTGCGTTGTCTGGGAAGACAGTGATCTCGGCATCGAGGGGGCCCGGCGGGCCGGCATGCACTGGATCGACGTCCGAGCCTTCCATACCCCGGCTCGCGTCACCACGTAGCTTCAGCAAGCCTCCGTATTCCGCACGCAGATGCGGAATACGAAAAGGGGGACAGGCACCTCGCTTTGCTCGGAGCCAGTCCCCTTTTCGTAACCCCTCCTGGCAAACCTTGCGGATTGGGCGGGTCGGACGGCCGCCTCAAAAAAACCGCGCTGCAGCGGCCGTCTCGGCCGATTTCTTCTTGATGCGGTTTCGGGCCGGAGGCCGCTCTCCGTCAGGAGTCCCATCATGTTGTCCCATCACCACGGCCTCCTCGTGGCTCCGCCGCGAGGTGTTTCGTCCCCCTCCCGCGACACCGATCACGAGCGGGAGCGACTCCGGCGAGAGTTGCTCCGGCGGATCATGGATCGCGAGACCAGACGGCAGTCCGCCCGCGGCCTGCCCCGCTGACCACTCCCCGCACCCCGGAGGACGGCAGCCATGCAACGTGTTTGCGATCAGAGCCGCTCGGCGTCGGCAGTGGGGAAGGCCTTCCCGGCCCTCTGCACCGCCGGCCCCGGCGTGCTTTCGATGATGCTTGTGGCGGCGTGCCTACTGCTGGGCCCGCTGCAGCGGCAGGCCGGCGCCCAGGCGGTGCCCTGGGGCTGGGACACCCGCGGCCCGGCGGCGGCAGTCTGGACGCCCCAGAACCTCGCCGACTATCTGCTCACCGGGCAGACACCGCGGCCGGCGGTGGCTCGGATCATTGCTCCCGAATCGAGCAGCACCTCGCTCGGGTCGGGTGTGCTCGTCGATGTCAATCGGACGCAGGGGCTCGTGCTGACCAACTGGCACGTCGTTCGCGACAGCCGCTCGGCCGTGCTCGTGCAGTTCGCCGATGGCTTTCAGTCGGCCGGCACGGTGATCCGCTGGGACGAGGCCTGGGACTTGGCGGCCCTGGTGATCTGGAAGCCAGGGGTGACGCCTGTGGCGATCGCGGACACAGCGGCCGCCATCGGCGAGCCGTTGACGATCGCCGGCTTCGGCCGCGGCCCATACCGTGAGGAGACGGGCGCCTGCCTCGACTACCTTTCGCCCGGCACCGGCTATCCCGAGGAGTTTGTCGAACTTCGGGCCACGGCCCGGCAGGGCGACTCCGGCGGGCCGATCTTCAACGCCGCCGGGGAGTTGGCCGGAATCTTATTTGGCCAGTCGGACGGCCGCACGATCGGCAGCTCCGCGCCGCGGGTGCGTGCCTTCTTGGCGGCGGTCGGGTCTCGGGGCTTTGTGCCGACGCCGATCGCCGAGTTTTCCGATGCCCGGGCGATCGACCGGGGGCTGGGGACGGCCGCTACGCCGATCGAGCGGATTGCCGATGCGGGTACCGGACCAGCCCGCTACTCGACCCAGGTCGAGGGCACGCCGGCCCTGCCCGCCTCACGAGTCGCCGCTGGGCGGCAGCCCGCCGTCGCCACGGGAACAGACTCGCCGCTGCTGGCCGCGGGGCAGGCTCGGCTCGGTGAGCCTGAGGCCGACACCGAGCCACTCTCAGAAAGCAGCCTGGCGGCCTGGGCCCGCTGGCTCACGCCCGCCGGCTCGGAGGGCCCAGACTTTCTCGCCGCCGCCGGTGGCGTCGCCTTGATGATCCTCGGCCTGCGGGTCGTGCTCGGCGGACGCCGTCCCGTCGGCCACGACGATTTCCGCTAGATCTCCGCCAGGACAACCCGGGCCATCGTTCACCAACGCAAAGCCCAACCAGCGATCACAACCACCGGGCCACCGCGTCCCCGGCTCGCGATCACCCCTTCGGCGTCTTCGTCACCGTCGCCTTCTCGATCGTCACCGGCGTGACCGGCCGGTCCTGGGCCCCGGTCGCCACATCACCAATGGCCTTGACCACTGCCAGGCTCTCGGCGTCCGCCGTGCGGCCAAAGGCCGTGTACTGCCGGTCGAGATGGGGCACTCGCTCCAGGCAGATGAAAAACTGGCTCCCGGCGGAGTCTGGATCACTCGTGCGGGCCATCGAGAGGGTGCCGGGCTCGTGCGGCGTGGCGTTGAATTCGGCCGGAATCTGATAGCCGGGGCCGCCGGTCCCGCGGCCGTCCGGGCAGCCCCCTTGGATCATGAAGCCCTTGATGATCCGATGGAAGGAGCCGCCGTCATAAAACCCGCTCTCCGCGAGCGCCACCATGTTTCGGACGTGTCCCGGAGCGGTCGCCGCGTCGAGCGTGAGCCGGATCGGCCCCTGGCTGGTCTCGAGCGTGACCTCGTAGTCGAAGCTGTCGAGGTCGAGGTCGCGGGCGGCTTGCTGGGGGGC
>JAQCJP010000225.1 GCA_027592945.1 Planctomycetota bacterium | reverse complement strand
GATCGGCCCCGGCTCCGTGATGAACGAGATCAGACGGATGTCGCCGCCGCATGCTGGGCACTCGAGCGGAAACTCCTCGCCTACCCGGGCCAGGAGTTTCGCCCAGGCAATCCGTGACGTGGCGTGCGAGCGGGGCTTTTGATTCGCGTCGCAGCAGCCTTCCGTGGCGTGACCGCCGCCCCCATGCCTGCCGGCAGCGGCGTCGCACCGCTTGCCGCCGCCCGCGCGGTCTGCACCGTGGCCACGGATCAGGCGAGATCGACGGGCCGGTCGGCCTCGGCCGGCTCGAACCAGCGGTAGATCGCCGGCAGCACGAGCAGCGTCAGGAGCGTGCAGGTCACGAGGCCGCCGATCACGACCGTGGCCAGGGGCCGCTGCACCTCGGCCCCGGCGCTGCCCGAGACGGCCATCGGCAGGAAGCCCAGGGCGTCGGTGGTGGCCGTCATCATCACCGGCTTGAGCCGGTCGAGCGACCCTTGAAACACGGCCGTGCGGCAGTCCTCGCCGGCCCGCCGCAGGTGGCGGATGTGCTCGACGAGCACCACGCCGTTCATCACGGCGATGCCAAACAGCGCGATGAACCCCACCCCGGCCGAGATCGAGAACGGCATCCCCCGCAGCCAGAGGGCGAAGATCCCGCCGGTGGCGGCCACCGGGACGTTGAGCGAGATGAGCATCGTCAGGCTCACCGAGCCGAAGGTCTCGATCGTGAGGGCCTCGAGGGTCGCGAGGTCTTCCCGCCAGGCCGGGGCGAGCCGCACCTGAAGCGGAAACCGCCGCTGCCCCTCGAACACCTCCCCCACCACCTGGCCACCGATCACGCTGACGGCGTCGAGCAGGGCGGTGGCGTTGATCCCGTAGCGGGCCAGCTTGTCGCGGCGGATGATCACCCGCACGTAAGGCAGCCCGGCGATCTGCTGGGCCTGCACGTCGGCGGCCCCGGGCACGCCGTTCAAGGCCCGGACGATCTTGTCTCCCTCGTCCTTGAGCACCGTGAGGTCGTCGCCAGCGCGAGCAGTGGCCACCCGCCGCAGTCGCCCAGGCCCTCCTCGACAATGGCATCGACTCCTTCCAGGCATACGTCTGCGAAAACCTCGGGTCGCCTGACGAACGAGTGACCCAAGGCAGCCTGGCCGACATCGCCCGCGACAGCTTCGGACCGCTCAACGTGATGATCCTCGTGCGGAAGGCGCGGATCACCGACACGGCCGGGGGCGCGGGCCGGCGACTCTTCGGCAACCCCGATGAGTGCTTTCTTCAGTCGCGGCCCAAACGCGGCCTGCTCACGCCGGCCGAAATCCGGTCCCTCGCTCTCGCCGAACTCTCGCTCCAGCCCACGAGCGTCGTGTGGGACGTGGGGGCGGGGAGCGGGTCGGTCGGCCTCGAGGCGGCGCGAATCGCCTCGGCTGGCGCGGTCTATGCGATCGAGATGGATTCCGACGACCACGGGCTGATCCGGCAGAATGCCGAGCGGTTTGGCGTGGGCAACCTCCATGCGGTGCTCGGCCAGGCGCCCGAGGCGTGGGCCGACCTGCCCGACGCCGACGCGATCTACGTGGGGGGCAGCGGCCGCCACGTGGCGATGCTCGTGGAGGAGGCCTGGAAGCGGTTGAAGCCGGGAGGACGGCTCGTGACATCGTGCAACAGCATCGAAAATCTGGCGGCGGTGCATGCCCTCCTGCGGGCCCGCTCTCCCGACGCCGCCTACTGGATGGTGAACATCGCCCGTGGCATCGAGCAGATGGATCGCATCCGCTTCGAGGCGATCAACCCCAGCTTCCTGATGGCCGCGACGAAGCCGACCTGAGCTGATCATGGACGATCCAGTCAAGAACCTGCGGGTCGAGAAGATCACCGCTGCGGAGGCGGCGGCCTGGGCGGCCGGTGAGCGGCTGCGGATCGTGATGCTCGGCGACAGCATCTGCAACGACACCTCCAACTCGCTGTACGAGACCCTCCTGGCCGAGCGGTATCCCGGGGCCCGGATCGAGGTCGTCACCAACGTCCGCGGCGGCACCGGCTGCCAGTACTACAAGGACGAGAACCGCGTCCAGGAATACGTGCTCGACGACCGGCCCGACCTGGTGATCATCGCCGGGATCAGCCACGGCTACGACGTCGACGTGATCCGCAGCGTGGTCCGCCAGATCCGGGCCGGCAGCGACTGCGAGGTGCTCGTGATGACCGGCGCCATCTCCCGCCGCGATGTGATCGAGCCGGCCTTCCTGAAGAGCCGCCCGGCCGGCGTCGCCCTCGACATGATCGAGCGGTTCCCCGGCGAGTTGGCGGCGCTGTGCCGCGAGGAAGGCGTCGAGTTTTTCGACATGCGGCGGGTCTGGGATGCCTATGTCCAGGAGTCGTACCGGCCCCTAGAGCATTTCCTCCGCGACCCGATCCACGGCAACAGCCGGGGCAAGGCGGTGCTGGCGAGAATCCTGGGGCGGTACTTCGCTCCCAAGTGACGAGCGACGCCGGCCCGGCTACTCGAAGAGCGGCCGCTGCCGCTGGTAGACCGGCAGGTACTGGCGGTCGAGCGAGAGCACGAGGATCGCCAGGGCCGTCGGATAGGCCGCCCCGGCCAGCCTCGTCTGCGGGGCGTTGCCGGGCGGATACCGGCGTGATGCACGACCTCGGGCCGAGCACGACGCCGGCGGCACCCGCCTGGCTGGCCGTCGCCCGGGCCTGCACACGATTCGTTTTCTCGCCGACGAGCCTTGCGAAACGGCTTGCTGGCGAACCGCTCCGTCCCGCGGATTGTGCACGGCCGTTTCCTTTCGCCGTCCACCTGCCGGTCCGCCCATGGTCGCCGCAGCGGCTGCGGGGCATGCTGGCCGACCGACCCCGAGCCGACACGAGAAAAACGCCGCTTTTGGGGGAACGGCGGGCGATCCCGGAAACCGCTTTCTGAACCGGGGAAGGCCCGGGAGACGGGAGCACGCGGTTCACGAACCGCTCGTCAGTTGGGAATTGTTGCGGAAGTGCCATTGGCCGGGCTATCCTTTTTGAGATGGCCACGATCAGTTTTGATCTTCCGGACAGCGTCGAACGGCATCTTGCCACGTTGTCCGACAACGTTGACGCGGCGGCCAAGGAAGCTGCGGTCGTCGAGCTTTACAGGCAGGGGCAGTTATCCCATGGCGCGGTGGCTGAGTGCCTGGGTATTTCACGCACAGAGGTCGACTCGCTCTTGACGCGACACGGCGTTACCGAGGATTTGCCAACGGTCGCCGAGTTTCGTGAGCAGTTGGAGGCGATTCGTAATCGCCTTCGACGATGATCGTCGTTTGCGACACATCGCCCGTGAATTATCTCGTCCTGATTGGCGAGATTGATCTGCTGCCGCAGCTTTTTACGACGGTGGTGCTGCCGGTGGGCGTGTTGGCTGAGCTGCAGCACCCAAGGACTCCGCCGCAGGTTGCCTCATGGGCTCGCGAGTTGCCGCCTTGGGTCCGCGTGATTTCGCCCAAGGGCCCGGTCGAGGATGTTGGTCTCGGCCGTGGAGAGGCGGAAGCCATCGCCATTGCGATACAGGTCACTGCAGACGCAGTTCTGATCGATGAACGCAAGGCGACCGTGGTGGCACGGGATCAAGGGCTCATCGTCACGGGCACGCTGGGCGTACTTGCCTTGGCGGCCGATTCAAGGCTCGTAGACCTCGAGGCCAGTATTCGCCGCCTTCTCGAGACAAACTTTCGGGCGTCACCAGCATTGATCGACGACATCCTTCGTCGGAGCTGATCGACGGACAGAGACTTCACGGCTTTCGGGCGGCCACCCTGCGGTCGTAGACGATGGGAACGATCCTCAAGGAGCCCCAGCGTGCCGGCCTCGCCGAGGCAGCCGCCGCATCGAAGAAGACAAGCGAGTACCGCCCCGTGCAAACCCTGACCCCACGGCGGTGGAGCCGGCCTTGCCGGCGTCCGCGGAGGCGGGTTATCGAGCGCCGCCCGTGTCGGTCGTGAGCGACAGGTCGCAGACCAGTTCTTCGCCGCCGTCGGCCGGACCGACGGTGAACCGCAGCGGGGTTTGGTCAGGGGATTGGAAGGCGGCCAGCACCGTCGACCGCGGCCGGGGCCGTTCGAGCACCGACTCGTGCGGCAGGCTGGGCCGGTCGGGGTCGGCGGCCGGCTCGATCGCCTGGACGGTGACCCGGTATTCCCGCCGGCAGGCCCGGCCCGCGGTCGCAGGACACACGGTAGCGGCCATCGGGGCCGATCGTGGCGCTGGTCCCCTGCAGCTCGGCGTCGAAGAAGGTCACGACCCCCGGATGCACCGGCCGGCCGTCGAAGGTCACCTTCCCGGTCACCGGCACCAGCGGCGGACCCGGTCGCCGGCCGCCGCAGCCCGCGGCGGAGAGCAGCGGGATCGCGAGTGCCGGGATCGCCACCAGGGCGATCGCCGGCAGCGGCAGGCCGGCCCGCGCGGCGAGCGGCGTTCTGACCCAGGCGGTCACAGCCCCTCCAGGAGTTTGCCGTCGTTGCGGTTGGCCAGGTTCCAGAGGATCTGCAGCGGCGTCGACTCGCTCAAAAACCGGACGCTTCCATCGGCCAGGGCAACGGTGGCCCCGCCGGCGTGGGCGCTCTGCACCGGCTGGTTGTTCGGGAAGAAGCCGTCTGGCTTCGGCACGAGCCCGACGCCCGGACGGTGGAAGGTGCGGTCGTTGATGGGGTAGCGAACCCCCGTCAGCTGCCAGGTGCGGCTCGAGAACCAGCCATAGTTCAGGTCGATGCCGTAGGAGAAAGCGAGGCCGTTTTGGGCCCGGCCGTCATGGCGGGTTCCGCCGTCGAGGAGCCAATCCGAATGCTCCCCGATCAGGAGCGTGTTGGAAAGCCCGTCGCTGGCGGAGCCAGCCGTCACCCGCAGCCGCGGCATCTCAAAGGCCGGCCCGGGAAAGACCTCCGGGATCAGCATCCCGCTGGCCGACTCGATGCCGTAACACCAGTGGGCCCGAAACGAGTCGTTGTTGTAAAACAAGTCCGGTCGGGCGGCCATGAAGGCCGGATCGATGCCGCCCGAGATCCCCGCGTAGTGCGGGGTCGCGAAGCCCGCCGGGCCGGGCGGGTCGAAGTTCCAACCCCCCATCGTCATCCGGGAGAGGGGCGACGAGGGACACCAATACATCGGGATGGGCATGCCCTTGAGGATGTTGCCGTTGTGCACGTTGCCGGCCCACGAGCCCCCGACCATGTGACCGATGTGAAACGAGGTCTCCCCGATGAGGTCGAGCTTGTCGAACACGCTCCCCAACTCGGCATGGGGAAGGATGGACAGCATCCAGGATGAGCCCATCGCCCAGGCACCCGACGCCGCGGCCTCAGCCCACTTCGGCGACACCGAGTTACCCAAGGGAAACATCGCCTGCGAGTGCTCGTAGCCGAGCACGGCCAGGGCCTGCTGCTTGACGTTGTTGCTGCACTGCGTCCGCCGGGCCGCCTCCCGGACCGCCTGCACGGCCGGGAGCAGCAGCCCCATCAGGAGGGCGATGATCGCGATCACCACCAAGAGTTCGACCAAGGTGAGACCGCGTCGCGGGGTGGCGGGATGCATGGTGTCAATCGCGGATGGTGATGGCTTGCGGCATCCCACTCGCTTCCGCGAGGGGCTTCTGGTGTCCGACGTCCTGCGGACTATTTGAGTATAGCCCGGCCATTGGCACTTCCGCAAGCATTGCCCGCCTGATGAGCGGCTCGTGAGTCGCGTGCTCCT
>JAQCJP010000224.1 GCA_027592945.1 Planctomycetota bacterium | reverse complement strand
CTCCGTCGACCATCCCAACCTGGCCGTGACGGGCGATCCCGATCAGGCGATCTACGGCTGGCGGGGGGCGAGCATTCGCAACATTCTCGAGTTCGAACGTGACTATCCCGCCGCCACGGTCGTCACCCTGGAGCACAACTACCGCAGCACGGCCAACATCCTGGGCACCGCAGACCGGCTGATCGCCAACAACAGCCGACGGAAGCCGAAGCGGCTGGTAACGGCTGCTCCCCCCGGGGACCGCGTCCGGATCGTGCTCGATGCGTCAGGCCAGGATGAAGCAAACCGGATCGCCGCCGAGATCGCCGGAGCGATTGAGGCGGGGCGGCATGGTCCGCGGGATTTCGCCATCCTCTTTCGGACGGCCGCCCTCTCGCGTTCTCTCGAGGTCGCGCTGCGGTCGGCCGGCGTGCCGTATCAGCTGGTTCGGGGGCTTGAGTTCTTCAAGCGGCGGGAGATCCGGGATGTCGTGGCCTGGCTGCGGCTGCTCCGCAATCCCCGCGACGACGAGGCGTTTCTGCGGGTCGTCAACGTCCCGGCCCGGGGCATCGGGCGGCAGTCCCTCGAGCGTCTTGCCGCCTGGGCAGAGGATCATCGGGCTAGCCGGCTGGCGGCAGCCGAGGCGGCCGACCGGATTCCCGGAATGCCCAAGCGGGCCGCCCGCGAGCTGGTGGCCTTTGCTCGGGTGCACGCTGCGCTGGGCGACACGGCCGGCCAGGAGCGGCGGGTGGGGGATCTCCTGGAAGCGGTCCTCGACCAGAGCGGTTATCGCCGGTTTCTCGAGGAGGATGCCGAAGACGACGAGGCGGGGCTGGAACGGCTGGCCAACGTCGAGGAACTCGTGACGGCGGCCCGCCAGTTCGACGAGGATCTGGCCAACGCCGCACCGGCCGACGAGGGAGGCGACGCCCTGGGAGGATTTCTGGAGACCACGGCCCTGGTTGGGGATGCCGATGCCTGGGACGCCTCTGCCGAGCGGGTGGCCCTGATGACCTTCCACGCCGCCAAGGGGCTCGAGTTTCCGGTGGTCTACCTCGTCGCCATGGAGGACGGCATCCTGCCCCACGAGCGGAGCCTCGATCGCCCCGATCAACTGGAGGAGGAGCGGCGGCTCGTGTTCGTGGGGATCACGCGAGCCCGGGGAGAGGTCCATGCCAGTGCCGCCCGCATGCGAGACTACCGCGGCACCCGCCGGGTCTCCGCGCCCAGCCTGTTTCTGGCCGAGATGACCGGCTCCGAGACGGTGGTCGAGGGAGACGAGGCTCCGTCGGCCGGCAGCCGGCCAGACTTCGATCCCTTCGGCGAGGCTGTCACGCGGAACTGGGCTTCCGACTTCGAAGACACCATCCAGGAACTCCCGGGAGATGCCCGACCGCAGTTGAAGGTCTTTCGGCCCGACGGGCTGACAATGGATGCCGAAGACTCCCAGGACGATCATCCGCCCCCGGCGGCCGCGACCCGGCGGAGGTCGCAAGACCGGGCGGCCCAGCGGGCCACCGACCTGGCGATGCGGATGGCGGGCGTCAGCTCGGCGGAATGCTCCTTCGAGGTCGGGCAGCGGGTGCGGCATCCGGAATATGGGGAAGGAGTGCTCACGAAAATCAGCGGGGTCGGTGCCCGCTCCGTCGGGACGGTGGACTTCGAAGGGCCGGCCGGCACGCGGAAGTTCATCCTCGGCCATGGCACGCTCGAGCCGGTGGAGTAACCACCTCACCGAGGTTCCCAGGGCCGGCGGCTACGCCTGGCCGCTCTGGGAACGCCACCAGGCGACCGTGGCCGCCAGGCCCTCGTCGAAGTCTTGGTGGGGCTGCCAGCCCAGCAGTTCGCGGGCCCTTGCGATGTCCAGGGCCCGGCGAGGCTGGCCATCTGGCTTGGTCGTGTCCCAGCTGATCCGACCCTCGTAGCCGCAGGCGGCCGCGATTCGGCCCACGAGATCCCGGATGGCGATCTCCTGCCCGCCCCCCAGGTTGATTGGCACCGGCTCCTCCATAATCTCGGCAGCCCGCACAATGCCCTCGGCGGCGTCGTCGACATAGAGAAACTCGCGAGTCGCCCCGCCGGTGCCCCAGCAGACCACCTCCTCGGCCCCCGCCAGCCGGGCCTCCTCGCACTTCCGGATCAGAGCCGGGATCACGTGGCTCGAAGCTGGGTCGAAGTTGTCAGCGGGGCCGTAGAGGTTGACGGGGACCGCCACCGCCGAGCGGAGGCCGTATTCCCGCCGATACCCGTCGAGCATGACGAACACCGCCTTCTTGGCGACGCCGTAGGGGGCGTTGGTCTCCTCCGGATAGCCGTTCCAGATGTCGTCTTCCCGGAAGGGAATCGCGGCATGTTTCGGGTAGGCACAGACCGTCCCGGTATGGACGAACTTCTCCAGCCCGATCCGGCGGGCGTGCTCGACCAGATGCAGCCCCATCGCCATGTTGGCGTAGAAGAATCGGCCCGGGTGGGCCATGTTGGCGCCGATGCCACCTACCTCGGCGGCCAGATGAATCACCACCTCGGGACGGGCCGTCTCGTAGAGGCGGACGACATCGGCTTCGATCGTGAGGTCGAAGTCTCGCCGGCGGGGCACGGTGATCTGCTCGGCCGCCACGCCCCGGGCGACAAGCGTTCGGCAGACGGCACGTCCCAGAAAACCGGCCCCGCCCGTGACCACAATCCGCTTCGTCGAGAGGTCGGTCATGGGCGGGCAGGCGGCGGCTGAACGACAGGAGGTGTCTCGGGGGGAGCAGCAATCAGTGCCGGGAAAGGCCCACTTCGTGGCCGGCGTCGCGGAGAACCTGTTCGCGGCGGGCAAGTTCCATGTCGGCATCGACCATCAGGGCAACGAGCTCATCGAACGAGACCTTTGGCTGCCAGCCAAGTTTTGTGCGGGCTTTTTCGGAACAGCCAAGCAGGAGATCAACCTCCGCCGGCCGGAAGTACCGGGGGTCGATCTCGATGAAATCGCGGTAGTCGAGATCGAGGCGACCGAAGGTCTTTTCGCAGAACTCGCGGACCGAGAATGTCTCGTCCGTCGAGACGACGTAATCGTCTGGCTCTTCCTGCTGGAGCATCAGCCACATCGCCTCGACATAGTCGCCGGCAAAGCCCCAGTCGCGACGGGCATCGAGGTTGCCGAGGTAGAGCTTCTTCTGAAGGCCGAGCTTGATGCGGGTGGCGGCCCGGGTGATCTTCCGGGTGACGAAGGTCTCACCGCGGCGGGGGCTCTCGTGGTTGAAGAGAATTCCGCAGGAGGCATGCAGTCCGTAACTCTCCCGGTAGTTGACGGTGATCCAATGGGAGTAGAGTTTGGCGACGCCGTAGGGACTCCGCGGATAGAAGGGGGTGGTTTCCCGCTGGGGCGTTTCCACCACCTTGCCGTACATCTCCGACGAGGAGGCCTGGTAAAACCGGACTTGGCAGCCGACAGCATCCTGAAAGTCGCGGATCGCCTCGAGCAGCCTGAGGGTTCCCACCGCCGTGACATCGGCGGTGTAGGTGGGCTGATCGAAGCTCACCCGGACATGGCTCTGGGCTGCCAGGTTGTAGACCTCGGTGGGGCGAATCTCGCGGATCAGCCGGGCCAGCCCGTTGCCGTCGGCGAGGTCGCCGTGGTGGAGCACCAGCGGCGGCTCCGCCTCATGGATGTCGCGATAGAGATGCTCGATCCGCTGGGTGCCGAACGTGCTGGAGCGGCGGACGAGCCCGTGGACCTCGTAGCCCTTCTCGAGGAGCAACTCGGCGAGATAGGAGCCGTCCTGCCCGGTGATGCCGGTGACCAGGGCGCGTTTGGAGCGAGCGGGCATTCGTGGAATCCTACGGGGAGATCAGTCGATGGCGGCCGAGTCGGTCGTGGGGGCTTCCGCCTCGTCGGCCGGGAGCGATGGCGAAGCGGCTGAAGGATCGCCAGCCGCCAGGGCCGCGTCAAGGGCAGGCACAAGCTGGGCAATGAAGCTCTCGCACTCGACCATCGACTGGCTGGGTCCGATCCGGGTCTGATCGGCGATCGCGTAGAGTTTGTAGACGGCTGGTTCACCCGCCAAGGCGATTCTCGCAATTTGAGGGGCCACCCACTCGAGGCCGCTGTCGGGCGTCTCTCCAGGGATGCCGTAGGTCCAGAAGATGCGGAGGGTCTGATCGGACTTCACGAAGGTGCCGGTGAAGACCTCCGCCACCCGGCCTCCCCCAAGGTCGACGCTGACGCGATGCTCGCTCTCACCGATCTCAAAGCCGGCCCCCGGGTAGCAGCGATCGGGCGTGTGGGCCGAAGCGTCGTAGGGCAGGGCACAGACAACGAAGGTTGAGATTCGGGCCTTCGATTTGTCGTTGCGGTAGAGCCTGGAGACATGGCCGACCGCACCGGCCGCCTTGAGCTCCTTCGGATCGCCCGGCAGCTCCCGCTCCGACCGCCAATCGCCGAACTCTTCTGGGAACCGCTCCTCCAGGAGCACGGCCGCCCGCTCGACGTCCTCGCGGGAAATCTTTCGCCACCGCTCCGACCACTTGCCCTGGACGAGCGTCACTCCGGCGAGCATCACCACAGCTGCCGCAAGTACGGCCAGGTGCAGACTCGAGTTTTTCATCGGGATCCTCCCCCTGACTGGCAGGGCCGGCTTCAGGTCGGCAGCGGCGAGGCGTACTTCCTGCGAGCCGCCGTCTCGTCGACACCGTTGACGACCGTGCCAAGGACCCGCACGCCCACGCTACGCAGCTTGTCGACGGCAGCCATCACCTGGGGCACGCTGCTCACATCCCGCATCGTGGCGACGATCGCCACGTCGCTCTGCTGGCCGAGCAGGAGGACATCGGCAAAGGCGAGCACCGGGCCGGCATCGATCACGACGTGATCGAACGATTCCCGGTAGTGCTTGAGAATCGATTCCGACTCGGCCCGTGACAGCGCGGTGATCGAGGCATAGTCGCAGGCTCCGCCGGTAACCGCGAAGAGCCCCTCGACGCCCGTCGGCTGCACCGCCTCGTCCGGCGAAACCTCGCCCCGGAGGATCTCTGGCAGGCCGGTCTGGAGATCGAGGCCGAGCGCCAGATGGACGTTGGGGTGCCGCAGGTCGCCATCGAGAAGCAGCGTCCGCTTGCCAGAGCGGGCCAGGCTGGCCGCGAGTTGCGAGGCAAAGGTCGTCTTGCCCTCGTGCTCGACTGCACTGGTCACGATGATCACCTTGGGAGCTTCCCGGCCCGTCTGACTCACGACGGCCCGCACCCCGTCGACACACTCGGCGACGTGGCCCGGGTTGGCCCGGCGGGTCACCCGCGGAACGGTGCCGATCACCCGCATGCCGAGCCGCTGGGTGACTTCCTCAGGCGTGCTCAGCCGATCACGGAGATACTCGAATGCCACGACGGAGCCACCGCCGAGCACGAGGCCCGCCGCTGTGGCCAGGACACTCAGCATCGTCCGAAACAACTCGTCACTGCCTTCCGGCACGCTCGCCTCCTCGATCAGTTCGACGCGGTTGGGCATCGCGATGTCGACCTCGGTGGCGTTGAGGCGGACGCCCATCTCGTCGGTCACCTTCATCAACTGTTCGATTTCAGACCTGCGGGCCATCATGTCGGCGTTGGCCTGGCCGAGCAGCTTGACCTCTTCAGCCACCTTGTCGAAATCCTTGGTCGCATCATCGAGCTGGCGGGCGAGGATATCCCGCCGCATGCGGAGAACGACCGGGCTCTCAGCCGCAACGCCGCTCCGCCGGCCGGCGGCATCCATCGACAGTTGGGTGATGATCTG
>JAQCJP010000223.1 GCA_027592945.1 Planctomycetota bacterium | reverse complement strand
CTGCCCGTCAGCTGCCGCCTCCGCCGCGAACTCTCTGCCTTCCCAGGCCAGCCGCCGGCCGACCTCGTCGGCTGTCTCGCGATCCTCGGCACCGGCCGGGCGAGTCGCCACGGCGTACCCCAGGCCGCCAGCCACCGCTGCGGCCGCTTCGACCGCGGTGGCGTTGCCGCCAAGCAGGACGTGACCGACCTGGCAGCCAGCCGGTGTCGTCCAGGAGCCGGTCGGGGCCGACGAAGCGGCACCGCTTGACGCCGGCCGCCGTTCGTTGTCGTCGCCAGCCGCATCGCGCTGCAAGGCCGCCACGAGATTCGGTGCCGCCCCGGTAGCGATCACCCCGAAGCGGGTGAGCACCTCGAGGGCCGCGGTGGCCGTGCCAGCAACCGGCAGACAGGGCCCCGAGGCGATGACTTCCAGCGGATCACCGATCACGTCGGAGAGCACGATCACCAGCAGTCGGCCCGCCCGGCAGGCCCGGGCCAGTCCGCCGCCCTTGAGGTTGCTGCCGGCCTGACGAACGAGATTGAGATCGGCGATGCTCGCACCGGCGGCTGAGAGATGCTGGGCCACCGCGATCAGTTCGTCCAGGGTCACCCCGGCCCGCGGCTGCTCCAGGGCCGCCGAGCCGCCGCCGGTGATCACCGCCACGGCCAGGTCCGACGCGGCGAGGCTGCCGACGACCGCGAGCATGTCCCTGGTCGCCTCGACGGCCGCTAGCGTGGGCAGGTTGATCGCCGTCGGCCGGGTCTCGCGGACTTCCACGCCAGGCACCGGCCGGCTGCACCCCGCCGGCACGCTGAGGAGGCCGCTGATCTGATCGGCCGCAACGCCAGCCTGTCTGAGCATCGTGACGACGCCTGCCGCCACGCCTGCCGCGGCCTTGCCCCCGCCAACGATGGCGATCCGGCCGCGGCCTGGAATCTCCAGCGGTGGGTCGAGCAGCCGGCCATCGAGGAGCAACCGGCCCGCTGCGAGTTGCAGCCGCCGGGCGACCAGCCGTTCCGGCATGACCGCCTCGAGTGCCGCGGCTTGAATCGCCTGGGCATCGCGCCGCAACCGGCTTGTGTCCATGCGTCACTCGGCTGGGAGGACGGGAAAGTTCTTGGGATCAAACCGGGACAGGTCGATGCCCCCGCGTCCCTCCTCCTCGAGCAGCTTGACTCGCATCTCGAGCCTCTCGAGCCGGCGAGCGAGGAGCGCTGGCGACTCCTGCGATGGGGCTGCCGGCTTGACGCGGGGCACCGCCGGATAGCCCAGCTGACGCTGCAGGGCCGCGAAGAAGAAGAGCGGATCTTTGCCCCGGTTAGCCCGGGCGATCCGCCCCTCCTTGTCGCCAAACAAGATCGGTCGATCGGGCTGAGGCTCGGCTCGTCCGGCGAGGAGGGCGTCTCTTTTCTCGAGCCGCCAATACTCGGGGCTGCGAACAAACACCAGGTCGGCCAGATCGATCAGGCCCACTTGTCTGCCCACCGTCTGAACCCACTCTCGCCAGTGCTGATCGAAGATGTCGTCGTCGGCGACCGCGGCCAGCCCGTGGGCGTAGTCGAGCCGGTTTCGGGACAGGCACTCGAAGCGATAGAAGAAGAGCCCCTGGGGCGTCGCTCCCTCGGCCCGGTAGGTCGCCTCCCGCTCGAGCATCGCCAGGGCGGTGCGGATGTCGAAGCGGCCGCCTTCCTGCTCGGCTGTCGCCATCACGAAGGTCTGAAAGGCGGTGAAGTAGTGGGGCAGCCGGGCCAGCGCGGTCGAGAGGGTGCCGACGAGCTTCAGTTCCCCGACGAGGTAGCCGATGGCCAGCGGCAGCTTGGAGGTGGCCAAGACCTCCTCGCCGATCGCGGCAAGCGCCTCCTGGGCGGCGATGCCGGCGGCGACCCGCTCTCCGAACGACCGGAAGAGATAGGCCTGTTCGATGTATTCCTCGCGGTCGAGCATCGGTGGCCTAGGGAAAAAGGGACAGCGGCCGGCGGTTCCGGTCGGCGGCGGTTGTTTCCATCGTATAATCCCTGCACAGAGGCCGGATATCCGGCCTTTGCCCTCCGTACAATCCCCACCCCCTCGCCCGGCCCATGTCCAACCGTTTTTCAACCATCGACGCCGCCGTGGCGGCCATCGGCCGGGGTGAGATCGTGATCGTCGTCGATGCGGCCGACCGGGAGAACGAAGGGGACTTCATCTGCGCCGCCGACGCCGCCGACGCGGCGGCTGTCAACTTCATGATCTCCCGCGGCCGGGGGCAGGTCTGCATGTCGATCCTGCCCGACGTCGCCCGGCGGCTCGAGCTGCCGTTGATGTGCGAAGCCAACTCGACACCGCTCGGCACGGCCTTCACCGTGCCGGTCGATCACGTCTCGGCCCGGACCGGGATCACCGCCGGCGAGCGGGCAGCGGCAATCGCCGCGATCCTCGATCCTGCCAGTCAGCCGAGCGATTTCGTTCGCCCCGGCCACCTCTTTCCGCTGGTCGCCAAGGAAGGGGGCGTGCTCCGGCGGGCCGGCCACACCGAGGCGGCCGTCGATCTGGCTCGGATGGCCGGCCGCACCCCCGCGGGCCTGCTCTGTGAGATTCTCGACGAAGAAGGCAATCGGGCCGATCGCGACACGCTTGTCGCCCTGGCTCTGGAGCACGGCCTGGAAATCATCTCGATCGAGGAGTTGATCCGTCATCGGCGGGCCCGCGAAAAGCTCGTCGAACGGATTGCGGAGGCCAAGCTCCCGACGAAGTACGGCCCCTTCCGGGTCATCGCCTACGACGTGAAGTTCGAGAACCAGCAGCCGATCGTGCTGGTGATGGGCGATCCGACGGCGGTGGCCGCCCCGCTGGTCCGCCTTCACTCGTCCTGCTTCACCGGCGACCTTGTCGACAGCCTCCGGTGCGACTGCGGCGACCAGCTCCACATGGCCCTCGACATGATCAGCCGCGAGGGGACTGGCGTGCTCGTCTACCTGCCCCAGGAGGGCCGCGGAATCGGGCTGGTGGAAAAGATTCGCGCCTACGCCCTACAGGATCAGGGGCTCGACACCGTCGAGGCCAACCTGGCGCTCGGCTTCAAGGCCGATGCCCGCGACTACGGCATCGGCATCCAGCTGCTCAAGGATCTGGGGCTCCGGCAGGTTCGCCTGCTCACCAACAACCCCAAGAAAACCGATGCCTTCATTTACGGCGGCTTCGACCTGGAAGTGGTTGATCAGGTGCCGATTCTCCCGCCGGTCAACGAACACAATGAAAAATACCTGGCCACCAAGCGGGAGAAGATGGGACACCGCTTCCCCTGAGGACCAGACGCCTCAGGGAATAATCGGCCCTCATCCTTCCGATCTGTCTTTTCCATGCCCGCCTTTCCCATTCTTCGCGCCCGCCTCGGCCTCGCCAGCGGCCTTGCAATCCTGGTTGCTTTCCTGGCGACCAGCATGGATCCCTGCCCGGCTGGTCAAGGAAGTTATCCGCTTGGCGACCTCGGCGGTCGAGCGGCCCTGGCGGATAACCAGCTGCAGATCACCGCGCTGCTTCCCAGTCAGCCTGGCGATGCCGCCGGGCTGAAGATTGGCGACGTGATCACGGGCGTTGCCGGAATGCCCTTCGCCACGGGGTATCTGATGCCGCTGCGGCAGCTCGGCACGGCTCTCGACGACGCCCAGGGCCGGGATGGCGGCCTGCGGCTGGGCATCCTGCGAGCCGGCCGCCAGCAGGAAATCATGGTGCGGCTGCCGCGAACCGGTCGTTTTTCGCACACCTATCCCTTTGCCTGCCCGAAGTCGGAGCGGATCTACCAGCAGGCCTGCGGGATCCTGGCGTCTGAACTCCAGGACGGCAGTCTCCAAGGGGGCGATCTGACCACGGCGATTGCCCTGATGGGCCTGATGGGCGACCGCACCGGCCGTGGTCTCGAGGTGGCCCGACCGGTCGTGATGCGGCTGGCCCGCGACTACGCCGCAGGCCCCAGCCAGCGAAGCGTCTGGGTGCTCTCCTATGTGGGCGTGATGCTCTGCGAGTACCAGATGGCCGCGCCCGATCCGACCGTTGCGGCCGCCATCCGTCGGATTGCCGAGGTGTTGGTGGCCGGAGTGCCCAACCACGGCCGCTACGGCCACCACGTGACCGCCGATCCTGAGGATCTTCCCTACGGCGGCCAGGGTCTCAATGCCACGACGACGGCGGTGCTCTGGTTCTTCGCTTCGGCAGCCCGGGCGGGCCTCGATCCCAGCGCCCTCGAGCCAGCCTTCTCGCGGTCCTTCGACCGGATCCGCAAGGAAACCAACGCCGGTGGCGGCGTCGGCTATGCCTGGGCCGGCGATCACCAGTCGCCGATGCGTTCGGGGCAGATGGCCCTCGCCTGCAACCATATCGTGCAGACTCCTGCCTGGCTGACCAATGACCCGCAAGGATTGAGGAAGTACCACGCCTCGGTGGCCACCTGGCCAACGCGACACGCCGATCACCTGCTCGAGGCTCACGCCGTCAGTTCGATGGGGCTGACGGCCAGCACCGCCGGGCTGGCGGCAGCCGACCGCGGTGCCTACCAGGCGCTGATGCAGCAATGGCGGTGGTACTTCGCCCTCTCCTGGCAGCCATCAGCTACCGGCAGCGATCATGAACTCGCCTACGTCGGTGGGCCGAACAACACCGGCGGCGACTACTACCTCAACGGCCACCGCGACCTCACCAACGACGGCTTCAACAGCATCATGACCGCGACAGTGGCCTTCATTCTGGCCGCCTCTCAGGAGCGGCTTTCGTTCTACGGCGGGCTGCCGGGGGTTCCAGGTCTGTCATCGGCCGTCTTGGTGCAATCGCCAGCCCTCCGGCAGGCGACGATCGCCTTACGCCAGGGGCAATATGGTCAGGCCTGGCGGCTGGCTGCCCGGGTGGCAGGGGTTCCCCCGAAACAGCCCCCGGCGGCCGACGAGTCGGGCTCTGCTGCTGAAGGCCAAACGGCCAGCCTCGAGGCCGTCGGTCCGCCAGACGAGCCAGCAGCCGGCCCGACCAGCGAGCCGATGGCTCCAACCGCCCCCGCGAGCCCGCTCTCACTCGATGAGGCGCTGGCGGGCTTTGACGACTCCATCCTCGAGGGCGAGCCGGCCGGCCCGATGATCGACGAGCTCAGCCCGCCGTCGGCGGCCCTGGGCCTCGACGAGAGCCTGAAGCCGCCGAGCGAGCCGGAGGAGACGCCAGACACGCCCATCGCCCCGGCCGATGCGATCGCTGCGGTCGGCCGGGCCTTCTTGGCCCATGTCGAGACGCAGTACCTGACACCCGCCCTCGACCGCCTCCGCCGGCAGCGGGAGGTCGGCGACGTGGTGGCGGCAATGGAGGGGCTGGAGCGGTTTGTCGCCAACGTGCGTGGGCTGCCCGCCTACGAAAAGCCCGCCCGCAGTCTGCTCGATGAACTCCAGGATGAGGCGATGCAGGACGCGATTGCTGCGGGCCGCGAGTTTCGGAGGCTGGAACTCCGCCTGCAGCGAGGCTCGAAAGACGCGGTCGAGGATCTCGCCAGTTTCGCGGCCGATCAC
This sequence comes from Planctomycetota bacterium, assembly GCA_027592945.1. GTDB lineage: Bacteria > Planctomycetota > Planctomycetia > Pirellulales > UBA1268 > QWPN01. The sequence continues at coordinate 235 of JAQCJP010000223.1, read as the reverse complement.
GAAGGCGAGTATTACGGCAAGACCGCTGCGCGACTCGTCGAAGCGACCCGCTTGGGCATCCCACTTGCCGATCTGCCCAGCGCAGACCCGCTGGCCGATGAGACTCCGGAAATCGCCGCCCTTCCGATCGAGGACAACGTCGACTTCACAGTTCCTGACCGGCTGATGACGATCGATGAGATTCTCGGCGCCACGGCGGAGTCAACCGCCGCCCCCGCCGAGTCGCCCTGACCCG
>JAQCJP010000008.1 GCA_027592945.1 Planctomycetota bacterium | reverse complement strand
GCTCTAGAGACGGGTCTTTACGATGACGCTCCTTGATCGTTTTCTTTCCTACGTTCGCATCGATACACAGGCGGATGAGCATTCAAACGCGAGCCCAAGCACGGCGAAGCAGCTGAACCTCTGCCGCCTGCTGGCGAGTGAGTGCGAGGCGATGGGGCTTGCCGATGTGTCGCTCTCGGAGCATGGCGTTGTGATGGCGACTGTGCCTGCCACCGTGCCGCACGACGCTCCAACGATCGCCTTGGTTGCCCACGTCGATACGTCTCCCGAGACCTCTGGAACCAACGTGAAGCCAGTCGTGCATGCCAACTACGACGGGTCTGACCTTGTGCTCCCAGGTGATCCTTCAAAGGTGCTGCGGGTCGCTGACAACCTGGAGCTGACGCAGCTTATTGGTGGCACGATCATCACATCCAATGGCACGACCCTGCTGGGGGCGGATGATAAGTCGGGTGTGGCGGTGTTCATGGCAGCGGCAGAGCGGCTGATCACGAAACGGGAGGTGCCGCATGGGCCGATTCGGCTGGTCTTTACCTGTGACAAAGAGGTGGGCTACTGACCGGGACGTGCCGGGGTACTTCCAGAGCCTGGAACATTTGCTGCGTTACTGTGCCAGGCCGGCGTTTACACTCAATCGGTTTTCGGTTGTGTCGGGCACGGGTGACAGACCTTAGCGGATCCGCTACACCCTGCCCCGGCATAAGCGCGGGAACTGGGTTGGCCCGGGACGCACAGAAAAGATGACGCAGCCCGGGTCGACCGGTGTCATCGAGCTGACGCCGTTTGAGTTTCTTGACCACCGTTTGAGTTCTTGGACCGGCTCGCCGATCTCGTCCCGCCGCCGCGGAAGCACCGGCATCGCTATCACGGTGTGTTTGCACCGAATCACAAGCTGAGTCGGGCCGTCACGGCGCTGGCGATCGGGAATATCGGCAAGCGCCGCGAGGCCGCTGCCGGCGGGCATGGGAACGAAGGTCACGCCACGGAAGGCTGCTGTGACGCGCCTCAAAACCCCGCTCGCACGACACCTCCCGAATCGCCTGGGCGAAACTCATGGCCCGGGTGGGGGAGGAGTTTCCGCTCGAGTGCCCTTGGGTGCGGCGGCGATATCCGGCTGATCGCGTTACACCCAAGCCGGGGCCGATCCGGAAGGTCCTCACGCATCTGGGCCAACCGCTCGAACCTCCGCCCGTCTCGCCGGCCCGTGGCCCGCCCACCGACTGGGGCGAGCTCGTCCAGGTCCACTTTCGACCGGGCGATTTTTCAGGCGTCACCCGTCGAGCTGCCCGACAGCGACATCCACAGCCTCTGATGGCATTCCATGCCACGGTGCGGACGGCCCGCGAGAAGAGTGGTTTCAAGGCCGGGCTCGAGCCAACGAGAAAAACCCGGCCTTGAGCGTGGGTAGGAAGCTCCTCGGCACCTCCACGATCGGGGCGCATCCAGCTCGATCAGCTCCGGCGGTTGCTCCTCATGGTCCTCGCTGCTCGGCCGACGCTTCCCGAAGTGCCATTGGCAGACCTATCCTTAAACAGAAAGCCCTGCCGAGTCGGCAGCGTGGATCGAGCGGATCGAGTTCCCTGTCGCGGGGCGACAGGGAGGATTCACCGGTCGGTTCAGAAACCCCTCGCCAACCGCGAGAGGCACGACGGTTATCCAAGGTGAGTCGGGGCGACTGGATTCGAACCAGCGACCTCTACGTCCCGAACGTAGCGCTCTAGCCAGGCTGAGCTACGCCCCGATGCGAGTCGCCGGCCAGAAACCGGCCTCACGGAAAGAGGTACTAGAAATCTACCCGCGATGCTCCGGCCGGGCAACGGGAGCTGATTTCAAGGCCCGCCGGGCAGGGGCTCACTCCACGGTCACGCTCTTGGCGAGGTTGCGGGGCTGGTCGACGTCGCAGCCGCGATTGACCGCGATGTGGTACGCCAACAGCTGCAGGGGGATCACGGCCAGGAGGGGCGAGAGGTCGTCGAGCGTCGCCGGGACCTCGATCACGAACTCCGCCAGCCGCTTGACCTCCTCCTGGCCCGGCGTTGTCACCGCGATGACCCGGCCCTGGCGAGCCCGCACCTCCTCGATGTTAGCCAGCATCTTGTCGCTCGTGTGGGCGGTCGCTGCGATCACCACCACCGGCATCAGCCGATCGATCAGGGCGATCGGCCCGTGCTTCATCTCCGCGGCCGGATAGCCCTCGGCGTGGATGTAGGAGATCTCCTTGAGCTTGAGCGCGCCCTCGAGGGCCACCGGGAAGTTGAACGACCGGCCCAGGTAGAGGAAATTGGGCGCGTAGGTGAACCGATCCGCCAGCGTCTTGATCGCCTCCTCCTGGGCGAGGATCTGCTTGATCTTCTCGGGAATGCTCGCCAGCTCGTCGGCCAGCGCCGCCGCCCGCTCCCGGTCGATCGTGCCGCGACGGTGGGCTAGCGACATCGCCAGCAGCACCAGGGCCGCCACTTGGGCCGTGAACGCCTTGGTCGACGCGACCCCGATCTCCGGCCCGGCGTGGGTGTAGACCCCGGCAGCCGTTTCCCGGGCGAGCGTCGAGCCGACGACGTTGCAGATCCCCAGCGGCAGCGCTCCCCTGGCCTTGGCCTCCCGGAGGGCCGCAATCGTGTCGGCCGTCTCGCCGCTCTGGGAGATCGCCAGGACGGCATCGCCGTCGCCCAGGAGCGGCTCCCGATAGCGAAACTCCGAGGCATACTCGACCTCGACCGGCAGCCGGGCCAAGTGCTCGATCAGATACTCGCCCACCAGGGCCGAGTGCCAGCTGGTGCCGCAGGCGGCGATCGTCAGCCGGGGAGCGGCCGCCAGCCGGTCGAGCACCTCGGTGAGGCCGCCGAGCTGCACGCAGCCGTCCGGCTGGAGCCGGCCGCGGAGACAATCGGCGATCGCCCGCGGCTGCTCGTGAATCTCCTTGAGCATGAAGTGCGGATAGCCCCCCTTTTCGATCGCATCGAGCGAGACGGCCAGCTCGTGCACCTCCTTGGTGAGCGGCACGTCGTCGATCGTGCGGACGTCGCAGCTGCCCGGGCCGATCACCGCCAGCTCGCCATCGTCGAGGTAGACGACCCGGTTGGTGTATTCGACGATCGGCGTGGCGTCGGAAGCGACGAAGGCCTCCCCCTCGCCGAGGCCGATCAGCAGTGGGGAACCCCGCCGGGCCACGTAGAGCCGGTCCTGCTCGCCGCGATGTACGATGGCCAGGCCGTAGGTGCCGGTCAACTGCTTGAGGGCAAGCCGGATCGCCTCCTCGAACGGCAGCCCGGGGCTCGTCTCGAGGACTGCCTCGATCAGCTGCACCACCACCTCGGAGTCGGTCTGGCTCTTGAACGACCGGCCCTTGGCGAGCAGCGTCTGCTTGACCGCCGCGTAGTTCTCGATGATCCCGTTGTGGACCAGCGCGATTCGGCCCGACTCGCTGACGTGGGGATGGGCGTTGCAGTCATCCGGCCCGCCGTGGGTCGCCCACCGGGTGTGGCCGATGCCGAGCCGGCCACTGGGCGGGTCGGTGGCCAGCCGCCGCGACAACTCCCCCACCTTGCCGGAGCACTTGGTGACGTGCAGCCCGTCGTCGAGGATGGCCACCCCCGCCGAGTCATAGCCGCGGTATTCCAGGCGGCCGAGCCCCTTGAGGAGAACCTCCCGGCACTCCCGCGATCCGATGTAGCCGACGATTCCGCACATGCCGTTTCCTCAAATCGCCGTTGGGCAGCCCGCCCGGTGCGGGCAACCGCTCCGCCTGGACGGCCTCTCCGAACGATCGTTCACCATCTCAGTCTAACCGGTGGCAGGGCGGACTCGGTGTGCTTCCGGGCAGGCGTGGGACCATCACGCCGTCAGGTCTGTCCCACGAACTTACGGCCTGTCGCGGGGAAGTTTTTGGTGGGATCACGAGACGGCGTTAGGATCGATCCGGCGACTCCCAGCATGGCTGAGGAGACAGACGCCGGTGTTTCATGTTCGAACAGGCATGTCTCCATGCGCGGCGTGCGGCTGATCCTCTTCGACGATGATCGAGCGGTCCATCTCGAACCGCTCACGCTGACGCGGCCGATCCACGACCTGCGGCTCGGTCTGTTCACGATTCGCGAGCGGTGGGAACGGGCCCTGGGTCTGAGGAAGGCTGTCGGGCTGCTGCGGCCGCACCTCCGCGGAGTGTTCCCCGCGGCGGCGAAGCGGCCGGCCGCGGCCCTCTGGATCAACGCCCGCTACCTGCCGACACCGGCCCTCGCGGCCGCCATCAGCAGGGGGAACTTCGGCCACCTCCGCGACGGCGAGGCGACGGTGGCCGCCGAGGCGACCGCCGCGGAGTCGGCCGCGTGGCTGGCCGCCGGTCTGCCGCAGCCGACTGGCCGCGGGCGGCGGCTACCCGGCAGGCCGACGGCGATCACGCATCCCTGGGACATCTCCGGGCTCGCTCCCGAAGCGATCACGGCCGAGGCCTCGCTGCTGGACTGGCCCCCCGGCCGCGGCCCCGCCTGCAGCCCCGCCGCCACCCTGGATCGGCCCGACCAGGTCCTGATGCATCCCTCGGCGATCGTCGAGCCCGGGGCGATCCTCCTGGCCGGGGAGGGGCCGATCCTGCTCGCCGCGGGCGCGCGGGTGATGGCCGGGGCGATGCTCCGCGGGCCGGTGGCGGTCGGCCAGGGGGCGACCGTCCGGATGGGTGCGCGGATCTCCGGGGGCACGGTCATCGGGCCGCACTGCAAGATCGGCGGCGAGGTGGCCGCCACCGTCTTTCATTCCTATTCCAACAAGGCCCACGACGGCTACGTCGGCAACTCGGTCTTCGGGCAGTGGGTGAATCTGGGTGCCGACACGACCGCCTCCAACCTCAAGATGACCTACGGGACCGTCAAGCTGCTCGACTGGCCGAGCGGAGTCGAGATCGACACGGGCGAGCAGTTCATCGGCACGATCATGGGCGACCACTGCAAGACGGGCATCAAGACGATGCTCAACACCGGCACGGTCTGCGGGGTCTCCTCGATCCTGGTTGGGGCCGGCTTCCCGCCCCGGGCGATCCCGTCCTTCAAGTGGGTCCAGCCCGGCGCGGTCACCGACTACCGGCTCGACAAGGCCCTCCTCGACATGGAGCGGATGATGGCTCGCCGGGGCGTGTCGCTGAGGCCAGCCTACCGGCGGATGATGACGGTGATTTACGAGATGGGCCGCCGCCCGCCCCCGTAAAGCCGCCGGTCAGACGCCGAGATACTTGGCCGCGTTGCGGTAGCAGATGTCACGGATCATCGTCCCGACGAGCTGATCGTCGTCGGGCAGCTCGCCGTTCTCCACGTCGCGCCCCACGAGATTGCACAGCACCCGGCGGAAGTACTCATGACGCGGGAATGACATGAACGACCGGGAATCGGTCACCATCCCGACAAACCGGGAGAGGAGGCCGAGGTTTGAAAGGGCGTTGAGCTGCCGCTCCATCCCTTCTTTCTGGTCGAGGAACCACCAGCCGGAGCCGAGCTGCATCTTGCCGGCCACGCCCCCGGTCTGGAAGTTGCCGAGCATCGCGGCGAAGACGTAGGTGTCGGCGGGGTTGAGGTTGTAGAGGATCGTCCGGGGCAGCTGGTCATCGGCATCGAGATGGTCGAGAAAAGCGGCCAGCGACCGGGCCTGGGGGCCGTCGCCGATCGAATCGAACCCCGTGTCGGGGCCGAGCTGCGCGAACATCCGGCGGTTGTTGTTGCGGAGGGGGCCGAGGTGCAGCTGCATCGTCCAGCCGCGGCGGGCGTACTCCCTGCCGAGGACGTCGAGCAGGAAGCTGGTGAACCGGCCCTGGTCCTCGGGCGAGGCGGCTGCTCCCTGCCGCGCTTTTGCCAGGATTCCGCCCGCCTCGGCGGCGGTGCAGAAGGTGGCCGGACAGTGGCCCAGCCCATGATCCGAGAGGCGGCAGCCGGCCTCCTCGAAGGCGTCCATCCGCCGAAGCAGGCCGCTGAGCAGGTCGTCGAGGCCGGAGATCGCCGTGTCGCTGGCCGCCTCGAGGCGGTCGAGCCAGGCGTTGAAGGCCGCCGGCTTGTCGACGGCGAAGGCCTTGTCGGGACGCCAGGTCGGCAGCATCCGGGTTGTGCATCCCGAGACCGCCAGCCGGCGGTGATGCTCGAGTGAGTCGGTCGGATCGTCGGTGGTGCAGACGGTGCGGACCTGAAACTTCTCGAGGATCCCCCGGACGCTCATGCCCTCGGCGGCCAGGCGGTCGTTGGCCTCGTGCCAGATCCGCTCAGCCGAGCGGGGGTCGAGCAGTTCCTCGATCCCGAAATAGCGGGCCAGCTCCAGATGGGTCCAGTGGTAGAGCGGATTCCGCAGGGTCTGCGGCACGGTTGCGGCCCAGGCCTGGAACTTTTCGAAGGGGGCGGCGTCACCGGTGCAGAATCGCTCCGCGACGCCGCTGGCCCGCATCGCCCGCCACTTGTAATGATCGCCCTCGAGCCAGATCTCGAACAGGTCGGCAAACCGGCGGTCGCCGGCGATATCGGCCGGCGGCAGGTGGCAGTGAAAGTCGCAGATCGGCTCCGCGGCGGCGTGGTCGTGGTAGAGCCGCCGGGCCGCCTCGGTGTGGAGGAGAAAGTCGTCGTGGATGAAGGGCCGCGTGCCCATCCGATTACTCCCGGGGCCAAGGGTCGCCTGCTTATTCGGTCGTTGCAGGTGTCGCAGCCTTCGCGGCGTCGACGCAGATGAGTTCGCGGTCGTTGCGGGCAAAGATGCACTTCCCCGCGAAGGCCGGGTGGCTCCAGACGACTTCGCGGCCAAAGCACTCGTTGGTCGGGTCGAGGAGGTGCATCCGGCCGAGTTCCTGATACTTCTCCGGCGTGAGCCTCGCCAGGATCAGGTCGCCAGTCTCCGAGAAGATCCAGGTCCGCGTGCCGTCGCCCGGCGGATCCTGCCGCACCAGGAATGCCGTGCCGTGCCGGCTTCGCCGCTCGCCGCCAGTCGTCGGCTCGAGCGTCTCCCAGAGCCGGTCGCCCGTCGCGAGATCGACCGCCGTCAGGTTGCTCGTGAAGCAGTCGCAGCCGTAGATCGTCTGATTGGCGATGAAGGGCGTGCTGTTGGCGCAGTAGACGGCAGTCTTCGGCTCCCCTGCCCAGAGCAGGCTTGGCGGGGAGCCGTCGGCGGAGAGTTGGAATAGCGCTCCCACGCCCCCGATCCCGCTGGCAAAGAGGACGCGACCCGTTGGCGTGTCGGCAACCTGTGGGGCCATGATCGACATCCCGTAGTCGGGCTTGAGCGGCTGTGACCAGAGCAGCCGGCCGGTCGCCGGCTCGAGAGCGTTGAGCTTGTCGGCATCCCAGATGATCAGCTGGCGGTCACCTCCCGCCTCGATCATCGTTGGCGGGCAGTAGCCGCTCTCGCTCGCGGTGATGGCCCGCCACCGCTCGGCGCCGGTTTCCTTGTCGAAGGCGACGGCCACGCTGCCCTCGCCACCGACCAGGCAGATCAGCAGATCGCCCTCGACGAGCGGATGGCCGCAGAAGCCCCAGAGCGGCGTGGGAGCGGCGTAGTCGCGTTTGAAGTCTTTGGTCCAGAGCAGCTTGCCCGTGTCGGCGTCGAGGCAGGTCAGATTGCCCTCGGCACCAAGCGCGTAGACCTTGCCGTCGGCCACGGTGGGCGTGCACCGCGGGCCGGATGCGTAGGAGATCGCGTAAGGACAGTCGTATTCATGCTTCCAGATGAGCTCGCCGGTGCCGGCATCGAAGCAGAGAACCCGCTCCCGGCCGGCGACCTCGCTGCGGTCATTTGGGCTGTTGGCAAGATCACCCTCGGGCCGCTCGTAGTCCATCAGATAGACGCGGCCGCCGACGACGGCCGGCCCGGAGTAGCCCCCGTTCACGGGCACCCGCCACTTCACCGGCAGGCCGTCGGCCGGAAGCGACTCGACGAGGCCCGTCTCCCGCCAGATGCCATCCCGTCGGGGGCCCATCCATTGCGGCCAATCGTCGGCTCGGGCTGACCAAGGCCAGGCAACGGCCAGGACGGCCAGCAGGGTAAGCCGGCGGGCAAGACCCGAACGAGGCCAATCAGACGCGAGGAGGCAGTTCATCGCATGCTCCGGGTCACGTGGCCGCAGCGGCGGGCTGCGGCAGGTCGGTGGCGATCTCGATGCCCGCCGGCCGCCAGTCGATTACCTCCATCTCGGCGGTCCGCCGGCCGCGGAACTCGTTGATCTTCGGCTTGAAGGCGACGTGGAAGGGCTCGCCCGGCGCGGGCAGATGCGGTAGCCAGTCGGCACCACCAAAGGCCACGCCGCGGATCTCCGCGCCGTGCTGCACCAGCCGCATCGAGAGGTGGCGGCCCCCGCCGCCGATCGTTCGCGGTGACTCGGCGAGCACGACTTCGGAGGCGCAGAGCATCGGCCGGCGGTTGCCTTGGCCGAAGGGGGCGAGCTGCTCGATCTGCTCGACGGCATGGAGCGAGAGGCCTGCCAGCGTCGTCTCGCCGTCGAGCGAGAGCTGGGCCCGGCGGAGCGACGCCGGCATCCGGGCGGCGACCTCCGCCACGAAGGCCTCGCGAAACGCGTCGATCCGGTGCTCGTCCACCCGCAGCCCGGCGGCGGCAGCATGGCCACCGCACGAGACCAGCAGCTCCCGGCAGGGCATCAGTGCCGCGTGGACGTCGAAGCCGGGCACGCTCCGCACGCTCCCCGAGGCGACGAGCCCTTCGTGGGCTCCCTGGGCGATCACGACCACCGGCCGGTGAAACCGCTCGGCCAGCCGGCCCGCCACGATTCCCACGATCCCCGCGTTCCAGCCGCGGTCGGCCAGGACGAGCGCCGCGTCGGCCTCGGGGTCGAACTGTTCAAGGGCCTGCTTGGCGGCCGCCAGGAGGATGCTCCGCTCCTCGGTGCCCCGGCGGACGTTGAGCTCGTGGACGTAGGTCGCCAGATTTTCAGCCCTCGTGACATCGGTGGTCGTCAAGAGTTCGATGCCCTTGGCGGCCTCGCCGAACCGGCCGGCCGCGTTGAGCCGGGGGGCGAGCCGGAAGGCGACGTCTTCGCTGTCGAGGGCCCGCTTCTCATCGAGGCTGGCCAGTTCGAGGAGCTTGTCGAGTCCCGGGCCGCCCCGCTGCCGGAGGCACTCGAGGCCCCGCCGGACGATGATCCGGTTTTCATCGAGCAGCGGCACGACATCGGCGACCGTGCCCAGCGTGGCCAGGCCCACGCTCCGCAGGAGCATCTCGCGGAGCCGGGGTGTGACCTGCTTCGCCCCGGCGGCCCGCGTGGCAATCGCCCAGGCGAGCTTGAACGCGACGCCGGCCCCGCAGAGGTCGCCGAAGGGATACTCGCTGCCGGGCAGCCGGGGATGGACGAGGGCGTCGGCCTGGGGGAGCGTGTCGCCGAAGGCGTGATGGTCGGTGATGATCAGTTCGAGCCCGAGTTCCTTGGCCCGGGCCGCCTCGGCGACGCTGGCGATACCGCAGTCGACCGTAACGACAAGGCTCGCCCCCTCGGCGGCAAGTTTTTCGAGGGCCTCGGCGTTGAGTCCGTAGCCCTCCTCGAAGCGGTTGGGCACATACCACCGTGGGGTGGCGTCGAGGGCTTCCAGACAGCCGACGAGGATCGCTGTGGCCGTCATCCCGTCGGCGTCGTAGTCGCCATAGATCACGACCTGCCGACCGGCCCGGACCGCCGCCAGGATCCGGTCGGCCGCCGCGGGCACGCCCGGCAGGGTTTCAGGATCACGCAGGTCGGTGAGCGTGCCGCTCAAAAAGGCCTTCACGGCGGCCGGATCGGTGACCCCTCGGCTCACCAAGAGCGCGGCGACAAGGCTCGGCACCCCGGTCGATCGCTCGAGGGCGGCCACGGCCGCCGCGTCGTGAGGACGTACATGCCACCGCTTCGGCATCGAGCAGACTCCTTTCCTCGGGCCCGGCAGTATACCCCGGCGCAGTTCGCTATAGTGTCGGCCACGGTGCCGAGTCCAGGAAGGAGTCTTGAATAATGCCACTTGCCGACATCCCACTGCCGGTGCTCCCGTCCAAGCCGAAGCGGGAGGACGTGCCCCAGGACAAGGTGCTCTGCGAGTTCTGCACGGCCAAGTGCTGCCGCTACTTTGCCCTTCCCCTGGAAACCCCGACCACCCGCGAGGAGTTCGAGTACATCCGCTGGTTCCTCCTCCACGACCAGGCGACCGTCTTCACCGAAGAGGGGGAGTGGTACGTCTGCGTGCACACCGTCTGCAAGCATCTCCAGGACGACCATCGCTGCGGGATCTACGAGACCCGTCCGCCGATCTGCCGGGAGTACACCACCGACGATTGCGAGTATGAGGACGAATGGGTCTACGACCAGTATTTCGAAACGCCCGAGCAGGTGGTGGAATACATGGATGCCGTGTTGGGAGTCGGCGGTGAAACGCTGGGCGACGGCCGCCGCAAGAAGAACCGCGACCAATCGATTCGTGGCCCCAAGCCGCCGCTCCTGCAAGTCCTCTGATGATCCAGCCACGCACGCTCAAGGGGTTTCGCGACCATCTGCCGGCGCAGGCCCTGGCCCGGGAGCGGCTGCTCGAGGTGGCCCGCCGGATCTACCGCTCCTACGCCTTCGCGCCGATCGACACGCCGGCGCTTGAATACCTCGAGGTCCTCACCGGCAAGGGCAGCGACGAGACCGACAAGCAGCTCTACCGGTTCGTCGATCACGGCGGCCGGGAGGTCGGGATGCGGTTCGACCTGACCGTGCCCTTCGCCCGCTTCGCCGCCCAGCATGCCCACGAACTAGGCCTGCCGTTCAAGCGGTATCACATGGCGACGGTCTGGCGGGGTGAGAACACCCAGCGGGGCCGCTACCGCGAGTTCATGCAGTGCGACTTCGACACGATCGGCACGACCAGCCCCGTGGCCGATCTCGAGATGGTGCTGGTCGTCCACGACCTCCTGGCCGCCATCGGCCTGGAGCGGTTCACGATCCGGATCAACGATCGGCGGGTCCTGGCCGGAATCCTCGAACGGCTGGGCCTGGCCGGGCAGGCCACCGGCGTTTTGCGGAGCCTCGACAAACTCGCCAAGGCAGGGCCCGAAAAGGTGGCTGCCGAATTGGCGGAGCAGGGGGTGGCCGAGGCGGCGACGACGACGCTTCTGGAGATGGCCCAACTGACCGGCCCGAACGCGGAGGTGCTCCCCCGGCTGGCCGACCTGGCGGGAGAAGGGCGGGGTGGGGCTGGGGTGGCGGCCCTCGAGGGGATCGTGGCTGGGGCCCAAGCGGCCGGCGTGCCGTCCGGTCGGCTGGTGATCGACCCGGGAATTGCCCGCGGGCTCGACTACTACACGGGGATCGTGCTTGAGAGTTTTCTCGACGAGCTTCCGTCGCTCGGCAGCGTCTGCTCCGGCGGCCGCTACGACAATCTTGCCGGGCTCTACACCAAGCAGCCGCTGCCGGGCGTGGGGGCGTCGCTGGGGATCGACCGGCTGCTGGCCGGGCTCGAGGAACTCGGTCAGGCGCCGGCCCGCGAGACGCCGGCCGAGCTGTTTCTGGCCCACTTCGATCCGGCCCATGTGAACGACTACCTGGCGATCGCTGCCGCCCTTCGGCAGGCGGGGATCGCCGTCGAGTTTTTCCCCGAGCCCAGAAAGCTCGGCCAGCAGCTCAAGCTTGCCGACAAGCGGGGAATCCCGGCGGCCTTGGTGATCGGCAGCGATGAGTTCAAGGGCGGCACCGCCCAGTTCAAGGACATGGCCGCCCAGACGGCCGCGACGATCGACTGGCAGGGCGATATCGCCACGCTCGTCGCGGCGGTGCGGGAGCGGCTGGCAGGAACCGCGGCCGGATGACCGATCAGCCGGGGCTGCCGAAGCGTCGCTCCAGCCGGCCGAGCTCGGCCGCGACGCTGCGGGCATCGGCCGGGCGATCCTCCTTGCGGTGTGCCATCAGTTGCATCACCAGGTCGCAGACCTCCGGCGGGGTCGCCGGCGCCGCTTTCGGCAGCGGCAGCGGGCTGCCCCGGGCAATCGAGGCCAGCATCGCCACCATCGAGTTGCCGTCGAAGGGAAGCCGGCCGGCGAGCATTTCATAAAGCATTACGCCGAGGCCGAAGAGGTCGCTCTTGGCATCGAGGGACTCCTCGCCGATCCGCTCCGGCGGCATGTAGGCGGGCGTGCCCACGACAGCCCCCTCGACGGTGAGCTTTGCGGTGTCGTCCTCGGCTGCCCGCGCCAGGCCGAAGTCGATGATCCGGACCCGCCGGTCGACACCCTCCAGGAAAATGTTGTCGGGCTTGATGTCGCGATGGACGAGACCCCGGGCGTGAGCGGCCACCAGCCCCTCGGCGATCTCCCGGCCAACCCGCAAGACCTCGGCGAGCGGTGGCGGTCCGCTGGCGGCCAGATGGGCCGCGAGCGTCGTCCCGTCGAGCAGTTGCATGACGATGTAGGGGAGGCCGTCTTCCTCACCGACTGCATGGATGGCGAGCACGTGCGGATGCTCCACGGCGGCTGCAGCTCGCCCCTCCCGCAGGAATCGCTGCCGCGCGCCGGGATCGCGAGCCCGACTCCGGTTCATCACCTTGATCGCCACCCGCCGGTCGAGTTGTTCGTCGTGGGCCAGGTAGACCCGGCCCATGGCGCCCGCTCCGATCAGCCCGAGAACTCGGTGGCCGCCGATCCGATCGGGCAGCGGGTCGTCGCTGGGGCCGGAGTCATCGGGCAGGAGCCCGGGATCGGAGAGCATCGCAGCGGCCGAGGCGGCGGCTCCCGGCGGCAAGACGACCGTCTCGCAGAGCGGCGAGTGGGAGGCCTGGGTCTCGTTGCCGGCCACCCGGATCACAAAGGAGCAAAACGGGTCATCCTGCAGCATGCAACTCGGCTGCTCGATCTCAACGGTGTCGCCGTAGTGTCGGGCGAGCCCCTTGACGAGACCGATGGCCAGCGGGCAGAGCCGCCGGCGGGAGCTGTAGACGAGGTGAAGTTCCTGCGGGCCCACCCGCACCGCCTCGAGCACCGGCGGCTCGGCCCCGGGCTGGGTCGTCCGCACCATCGCGTGAATCAGTTCCTCGGTATGCTCGATGAGGTCGAGCGTCCGCCAGGCCGGATCGACCAGGCTGCCGGCCACTTTGACGAGGTGGGGCGCCAGAAACTCCCCAAAACTGGTCGCGGTCTCCCCGAGCGGCTCCCCGCGTGTTTCGGCGATCGATTCGAGCAGGGCGACGGCTTCGGCGTCAGAGTAGACGCCGGAGGGCAGGTAGCGACCCCGCTCATTCCTCGCGGCCCCCGAAATCCCGGCAGCCGCCGAGACCGATGAACGGCCGACCGAGAGCGAGTCGGCAAACTTCTGGATGTAGAAAAAAATCAGCCCGTGCACGGTATGGGTCATCCGGAGACGGACTGGACGCGACCTTGCCCCGGAAAAAGCCTATCACTGCCGGCCGGCTTGGCAAAGCAAGGGGCTGTCAGCCCTGCCCAGGGTCGCCGAATCATCGCCGCAGAGACGACGACGGTAGATCGCCAGGCCGTGAGCGGCGTGGTAGAGCCCGCCGCATTCGACGTCGATGTCGGCCGTCCGTTCGAGCATGCTGACGAGCCGCTCGGCGGCCCGCGTCACCCAGGGCTGGCGGAGTTCCGCGGGGCCGAGCACGAGCGCCAGAATCTCGAAGGTGTGCCCCGTTGACCCGAGCGTCGCAAAGACATCGGGCGACGCGCCGGGCCGTTCAAAATAGTGCACAGAAAAACTTCCATCGGGCTGCTGGTAGCGACGAGCCCGATCAATGCAGTCGGCGAGCACCTCCTCCGCTGCCGCCCAGCCGCTGTCCGGGGGCGGGCCCTCAGGATGCAGAGTGCGATAGGCACGCACGGCGGCCGCCAGACCGTAGAGCCGGTGCGTTCCGCCGCAGGCTGCCCCGAGGATATCGGCCTTCGCCTCCATTCGGACCACGTCTTCGGTGGTCCACCGTCGGCCGTCACCAGCGTCCCAGGAGGCGTCGGGCGGCAGATAGGCCGCCAGCGCCATCAGCGTCCAGGAACTCTCCTGGCCGGGGCGGATGTCATGAAGCGCCTGGGATAGAAGATCTTCGAGGGTGTATTGCTGTGCCCCGATCAGCAGAGGCGTGGAGAGGGGCAGGCCGCCGACGGGGGAGTCGCCCTCCGCCGCGATCCCGCACTGCGACAGATAGCCGAGCCACTGGTCGGGATGGCCCTGTCCCAGCGTGCTGCCCTCCTCGACGATCGCGACCACGCCAGCATCGCCCGGCCGCAGCCGCCAGCCCGTGATCCGGCCGCCACCGAGCAGATAATCGACTGCCGGAGAGACCTCGCCGTCGTGGGCAAGGGGCAGTTCGCTGCCAAAGGCGAGGATGCCATGCACGACCTGCCAGGCACCTTGAACCGTCGCGTCGAGTCGACGGGCCTCGCGGACGCCGGTCAGAGCCAATTCGATCCGCCTGCAGAGGGTGGCCTGGTCGGGAAGCGGACTGGTGCCCGTGTCCTGGGTCGGCTGCGGCCCGCAGCCGGGCAGCAGCAGGAACGCCACGGCCAGGCCGGTCAGGAAGCCTGTCGGGCGAGAGGGGCGGGGCGTTTCCTGCCACGGGTGAACCGGGCGGGGCTGAGATGCGTAGAACATGGCTGTACCGATCGGGTCGGACCGGCCGGACAACGGCCGCCGACCTTCTAGAATAGTTCCTGATTAACGTGCTGCAGCAGCGGGCGAGGTTTCCGCTGCGGACACGGAGGACGAGCCATGCCTTTTTTCTTCTTTGATCCTCGTTACCTGATCTGGGTCGCCCCGGCGATCCTGCTGGCGATGTGGGCCCAGTGGAAGGTCCGCTCCACGTTCGCGGCGGCGGCCCGCGAGCCGGCACCCCTCTCCGGAGCGGCGGCGGCCCGCCCCATCCTCGATTCGGCCGGGGCGGTCGATGTGGCGATTGAACCGGTTGGCGGCCATCTGACCGACCATTACGACCCGCGGACGAAGGTGCTGCGGCTCTCCCAGGATGTCTACGGCTCCCGCTCGCTGGCGGCCGTGGGGATCGCGGCCCATGAGGCCGGGCACGCCCTCCAGGATGCCACGAACTATTCGCTGATGGCTGTTCGCAATGCGGCGGTCGGGGTGGCCGGTTTTGGGAGCGGCCTGGGGCTGTTTGTCTTCATGATCGGGCTGGCGATGGCCCTCCAGTCGGTCGCCTGGCTGGGGCTGATTCTGTTTGGCGGCACGGTCTTTTTCCAGCTGGTCAATCTGCCGGTTGAGATCGACGCCAGCAACCGAGCCAAGGCCCAGCTGGTCGATCTTGGGATCGTGCCGGCGGCTGACATGGGGGCGGTCAACGCCGTCCTCAACGCCGCTGCCTGGACCTACGTGGCCGGCACGCTCCAGAGCGTGCTGACGCTTCTCTACTACGCGAGCTACCTGACCGGTTCCAACAACGACTAGGCAGGAAGGCACTCGCACCTGCTGTCCGCCGCGGCGCGGGCCTATTGATTGAGCGAGTAGAGCAAGACATTGAGGGCGATCTTCTCGGCGTCGTCTCGGTCATAGCCAGAGCACTCCATCGAGTTCTGCTTCTCAAGCGCGCACGACAGATCGTAGGGCGAGAAAATCACCGCCCAGCGATCCCCGAGCCTGATTCCCTGGAGCTTGGGCGGGCCCCGTCGCTTGCGGACTTCGAGCGGGCCGTCACCGGCGGCCGGCTCGCGGAGCGTGACATTGCGGACGTCGTAGCCGCCGTATTCGGCGGCCGTGAAGATGGGATCGTTCGCCGGGATCTCCTCCAACGGCTTGCCCGGGAAGATTTCCGCGATCTCCCGGCGGAAGGCGGCGGTGAAGGCCGGAGCGGCACAGATGCTGTCGGCCAGGAGCGTGCCGCCGCGTTCCAGGAAGGTGGCCAGCTGCGTCCGCCGTGGCGGGTCGAAGGCGAAGCCCTGCCGGCCGTGCATGAAGACGAGGTGATATTCGAAGATCGCGTCGTCGCCTGGATCGATCAGGCTCGGGGTGTCGTCGACGCGAATCCCGGTCTCCCGGGCGGCGGCCCGGAGGATGTTTGCCAAGGCGGCTGGAGCGGCGTCACACATGCCCGCATGCCGGAGTTTGCCGATCGCCAACTGCCCCCGCTCGACCTCATCGGCTGGGCCGGCCTCCTCGAGCGGAATGTCGAACAGTTCGTCCTTCCGTTTGACCTCCCGATTGGTCGCGTAGGCGAGCACGTTGGCCCCGATGGCAAGGGCTGCTGCGACCTCACGGCGAATGGCGGGGGGCAGCTCCTCCCGAGCCTCACCCCCCAGTTCCCAGAGACAGGAGAGGCTGGGAACGGCGGTCGCCTGAGGATCGAGATCGGTGGGGGGTGCATAGATCATGCAGGTGCGGCAGCCGTACTCCACGCCCAACAGCGGTCGGTGGAGTTCGGGGGGCACGAGTTCCTCGGCATGCCAGGCGGGGTGTTCGGGGGGCAGCAGCCGGAGCTGGTACTCAGGCTCGGGGAAAATCTCTCCCACCAGCTGCCGCAGACGACGGTCGAACTCTCCGCTGCGGGGGCAGCAGGCTTCGGCGAAGATGAAGCCTCCCTCGTCGATGTACTTTCGGAGTCGCGGGCCGGCGTCGGGCCCGAGATTGAAGAGCACTTTGCCTGAAAGCCAAAAGACCGGCGCCTGCATCAGGTCGGCATGACTGGCGGTAGGTGTGTCGAGGACGTGCCACGACAGGCCGGCCGGATAGTCACTCCTCCAGCGGCGTTCCACATGAGCCACGAGATGGGCCACATCGTGGCCGTGGCGGTTCCAGTCGTCTTCTGGGCCGTGGCGGCTCTTGGCGACGATCACCGGCCGGCGTCCCTTGGCCAGAAAAAGAAGAGCAAAGCTCGTCGCCACCACCTCATCTTCGATCCGCCGAGCCTTGAACTGGCCGCTGAGCCGATCCTGGGCGTCGATGAACATCCTCGCGCCCTCGCGGTACCAGTCGTGATCGCCGATGTAGCGCCGGGCCGTGAACCGCCCCACTCGCTCGAGGGCGTAGAGGTAGTAGTAGAGCCAGGTGTCTCCACCGGTGCCGGGGTTTTGGGTGACGCTGAAGCGGCGGCCCAGCCAGTCGAGGCCCCGCTCCAAGACCCGCGGCGAGCGGCCGCCGCCGCAGCAGGAAACCGCCCCCTGGCCCGCCTGGGCGTCGGGGGTGCCGACATGCTCCGAGGTGATCCAAATGCTGGCGATGCCTGCGCAGGTCATGCTGCCGGTGCCGGGCGCACGGCCTGAATAGCCCCATGAGCCATCGGCGTTGGCACAGCTCACCCAGTACTGCTGCGATCGCAGCCACGTCTCCGGGCGGACCCGCAGCCCCGCTCGGGATGCTTCGTGGAGAGCCAGCAGGGCGAACTGGGTGTTGGAGTTGTCACCGGTGCCTCGGTCGCCCGCCTTGTAGGTCCACGAGCCGGCGGCTGGCCCCCCCTGAATCTGGGCGGCTTCGAGCCAGGCGACATTCCGGCCAAGAATAGCCGCGTCCTTCTCGGGGGAGAGCATTGCCAGGGCCAGCGTCTGCAGGGAAACGTGATACGTCTGGTCGGGCTCCTGGGCCCGCAGCCAGTCGAGTCCCTTGCGAACGGCCGCGTGATCGGCATCGAGGCCGGCATTGGCCAAGGCCAGCAGCACGAGGCCGGTGGCCCCCACCCGCTTGTCAGCGGCGTGCATCGCCTCCCAGTAGCCCTCCCGTTGCTGCTGACGAACGAGGAACTCCCGGGCCCGCTCGATTGCCCGTTGGATATCGCCCGGGGCGATCGGTTCCGCAGCGGGGCACCGCATCACGATCAGCGGAATGGCGAGGGTCAGAAGTCCGATCGCCCGAAGCGAAGCGGTGCGCAGGAAAGACTTGCCTCGCCGATCACGAAGCAGCCTCCGGGTCAGCAACCGCTGCCGCGGGTGTGTCTCGGAAGAAGCGGGAAGAGGCCGCGGCATCAGTTGATCTTCTCGAGGACGCACGAGGAGTTCCATGGTAGCAGGCTGTTGTCCCGGACGGGGCGAAGGCCCGGAGAAGGGGCATCTCAAACGTCTCAAAATCGTCGGGAGCGGCGCCGTCGGTTTGCCGCCCGGCCCCCAAGGGCCGATACTGGCGGTTTTCCGCCAGTATTTTCCCGACAGGGAGGTTTCCCGGCGTGTCCACTGCAGCCCGCCCCAAGACGCTCGACGATGTGCTCCAGGAGTTTGCCCAGCATCGGCGGCTGATGCAGGAGGAACTTCAGAAGGTGATCGTCGGCCAGGCCGATGTCATCGAGCAGTTGTTTGCCGCCATCTTCACTCGCGGGCATTGCCTGCTCGAGGGCGTTCCCGGGCTGGCCAAGACGCTGATGGTCTCGACGCTCGCCCGGATTCTCGATGTCGGCTTCAAGCGGGTGCAGTTCACTCCCGACCTGATGCCCTCCGATATCACCGGGACGAATGTTCTCGACGATGAATCAGGCAAACGAGTTTTCCGGTTCGTCGAGGGGCCGATCTTCACAAACATTCTCCTGGCCGACGAGATCAACCGCACGCCCCCCAAGACGCAGGCCGCCCTGCTTCAGGCGATGCAGGAGCGGGAGGTTTCGGTCGGGCAGGAAACCTACAAGCTGCCGGAGCCCTTCTTCACGATCGCCACCCAGAATCCGATCGAACAAGAAGGCACCTATCCGCTGCCCGAAGCGCAACTCGACCGATTCATGTTCAACATCAAGGTTGGGTATCCCTCCGCGAGCGAGGAGGAGCAGATTCTGATGGCGACCACCCGGCCAGAGCGGCCGGAGGTCCGTAAGGTTCTCTCTGCTCGGGCGATCGTCAACATTCAGAAGGTCGTTGGCAGCGTAGCCGTCAGCGAATACATCGTGAAGTACGTGGCCGGTCTGGTCAGGGCGACGCGTCCGAAGGCGGCCGAAGCCCCGCCCTATGTCGCCCAGCTGGTGGACTGGGGGGCGGGCCCACGGGCGGGCCAGTTCCTGATTCAGGGAGGGAAGGCGGTGGCCGCGATGGATGGCCGGTTCAGTGTCTCGATCGACGACGTCAAGCGGGTGGCGGTACCGGTGCTGCGGCATCGGATCGCCACCAACTTCCAGGCCCAGGCCGAGGGTCTGACCAGCGAGTCGATCATCGAGCGGCTCGTGGCCGAGACCCCGGAGCCCGAGATCCCCAAGTTCGCGAGATAAAAAAGGGGACATTCTGCTTTTTCAGGAGCCCGCCAGGAGTGCGACGCAGCGTGCACGAAAAAGCAGAATGTCCCCTTTTTGAGGTGTGAGCGTTGATGGCTCGTGCGGTCGAGGAATACCTGAAGCCCGAGGTGGTTCGGCAGATCGCCCGGCTTGACCTGCGGGCCCAGTTCATCGTCAAAGGATTTCTTCAGGGGCTCCATGCCAGCCCCTATCAGGGCTTCTCGGTCGAGTTCAGCGAGCATCGTCGGTATGCCCCCGGCGACGATCCCAAAGACATCGACTGGCTGGTCTACGCCAAGACCGACAAACATTACGTCAAGAAGTTCGAGGCCGAGACCAACATCACCGGCTACCTCGTGGTCGATGCCAGCGGGTCGATGGCCTACAGCTACCACCAGTCGATCACCAAACTCGACTACTCGATCTCCCTGGCCGCCGCCCTCTGCTGGTTGATGATCCATCAGCAGGACCCCTGCGGCCTGATGGTCTTTGGTGAGAAGGTGACCACCTCTCTGCCAGCACGGTCCCGCCGGTCGCAGATCGCCCAGGTGCTTTCTCTCCTGGCCAAGGTCGAGCCTGCCGGGCAGACCGATATCGCCCACAGTCTGATCCAGGTGGCGGCGATGCTCCGGCACCGCTCGCTGGTGATGGTCTTCAGCGACCTGCTGGCAGATCCTCCGCCGATTCATGATGCCCTGCTCCGACTTCGGCACGGGGGGCACGACGTGATCTTGTTTCACGTTCTCGATGAGGCCGAGGTGCGGTTTCCCTTCGAGGGTATGGTTGAGCTCAACGAGCCGGAAAGCCGTGATCGGCTGGTGGTCGACGCCGATGCGGCTCGCGATGGTTACCGGGCGGCGGTCGACGCCTTTCGGGAGGACTATCGGGCCTGGTGTTTCAGGGCGGGAATCGACTACGTGCCGCTCGATACGGGCATGCAGTTTGACGCGGCGTTGGTCGAATACCTTCACAGCCGTCGGGGCCGATTCTGAGCGATGGGATTCTCATTTCTCTCGCCGCTGCTGCTCGGGGGCGCCGCCCTGGTGGCTGCCCCGATCATCCTCCATATGGTGATGCGGCGGAACCCGGTCCCGCACGACTTCCCGGCCCTCCGCTTTCTGCAGCAGCGAGCCGTTGCCAATCGTCGCCGGCTGCAGCTCAATCACCTGCTTTTGCTGATGCTGCGGATGGCCGCCCTCGTGCTTCTGGCGATTTCTCTGGCCCGGCCTGTTCTGCGAGGCGCCGGCTGGCTGCCGGGGGCGGAGGCGCCGGTGGCGGCGGCGCTTGTCTTTGACACGGCGCCTCGTATGGTGCTGCGGCAGGGCAACGAGACCCGACTCGAGCGGGCAGTCTCGTTGGCCCGGGTGCTGCTCGACAAGCTGCCCCCGGGCAGTGACGTGGCACTCCTCGATACCGCGGGCACACCAGCAGCCTTCCTCCCCACGCCGGCAGCGGTTCAGATGCGCCTCGATCGGCTTGCCGCTGAGACTCCCGTTGCCACACTCACCGACGCGATCGCCGAGGCGAAGCGGCTCTTGCAGACTGCCGATCGCGAGCACCGGGAGTTGTATGTCTTCACCGACTGCTCCCGGGGCGGCTGGGAAGGAAGCCCGAGGCGGCAACGTCGGGCCGAGCCGGGCGAGGGTGACGTCGGTGATGACGCCGCAGCCGGGGAGAGCGTGGGCGGTGACGCGGGGAGCGAGCCCGTAGCCACGGTCGCTGCCGCTGACCCAGTCGAGCAGGGGCGGCTGCCGGGCGAGCCGAGCGTGTTGTTTGTCGATGTCGGAGCAGAGGCCCCGCGAAACTTTGCGATCGAACAGATTGAGCTGTCCGCCGATCGGGTGGCGGCGGGTACGTCCCTGGTTGTGGCAGCCACGGTCAGCAGCACGGAGGACGGGGGCAGCCGGCCGGTCGCCATTGAAGTCCTGGGCGAAGATGGTCGCTACGTGCGACGGGGCATCAAGCCAGTTGAGGTGCCGGTGGGCCGACCGGCGACGATTGCCTTTGAACTCGGTGGCCTCCGGCCCGGCGTGAGGCAGGGACGGATCGTGCTGGACGGCACGGACGACCTGGCCGCCGATGACGTCCGCTCGTTTACCGTCGTGGTTGGGTCGGCGACGCGGGTCATCGTGGCGGCAGCCGCTCCCGCCACCCGCAACGCCGCGCTCCTGACGGAGGCACTTGCGCCGATGGCCCTTCGGCGAACCGGCGCGGCACGGTTCCTGCCCGAGGTGGTCGATTACGCGAGGCTTGATGCCACTGACTGGCAGACGGCCCAAGGCATCGTGCTCCTCGATCCGCCCCCGCTCGAGCCCCGAGTCTGGGAGGCGCTGGCCGACTGGATCGCGCCGGGGCGGGGGCTGGTCGTCTGGCTCGGGCCGGCGGCAGGTAACGCGGCGGGCTTCAACTCGGTGGCCTCGCGGGCCGTGCTGGGCGGCGACCTGGTGCGAGTCTGGCGGAGTCCGGCAGGCGACAACTTTCTGGCCCCGGCCCGCCTCGACCATCCTGTCATGGCGACCTTTCGGAGAGTCGGCGATGCCGTCCCCTGGCAGGATTTTCCGGTGACCAGGCACTGGGAGTTTGCGGCCCTAGGACGTGACGCCGACGAACCAGGGGAAGACCCGCGCAGCAGCCCGGCCACGGTGGTCGCCTCGTACCGGAACGGTCTGCCGGCGATCCTCGAGCACCGCGTCGGGCAGGGGACGGTGGTGGTGGTCACGACACCGGTCTCGCGGGTGGCCGGTGATCCCGGAGAGTGGAACACGCTGGCGACGGGCTTCGAGCCCTGGCCATTCCTGATCCTCGCCAACGAGACGTTGCTGCACGCGATCGATACCCCCGACGACCGCAACCTGTTTCCAGGCAGCCCGGCCACGCTCTCCCTGGGGCGGCGGGATCTTCCCACGGCCCTGGTTCGGGCTCCCAGCGGTGACACGTTTCCGGTAGCCATCGACCGGTCCCGGGGCTCCGTGACCATCACCGCAACGCTGACGCCCGGCAACTACAAGGTCCAGGCCGGGGGCGAGGCAGATGGCGTCAGCGATGGATTCAGTGTCAATCTCGAACCAGCCGCGACCGATTTCCAGCGGCTGTCCGACAATGATCTGGTAGCCGTGCTGGGGGCTGATCGGCGGATGGCCCGTACCGCGGAAGAGATTGTCCGCGATCTCAAACTGGAACGAATCGGTGCCGAACTTTTCGGCTGGACGATCCTCCTGGCGGCGGCAGCCATGGCTGCGGACTGGATCGTCGCCAATCGCTTCTATCGGCCGCGGCCTGAGGTGGACGAGACCACCGCCGCGGCCGAATTCGGCGAACTGGCCGATGAGCCGTTGGCAGCAGTTGCCGACGCATGGCCCGCCTCGTCGTCCGCGGCGGCCTCACGAAGCAGCCCGCCCGCGACGCCCCCCTCCGGACCGCCACCTGTCCCGAGGACGCCGGCATGACCGACACCACCTGGCTGGAGGAACTGAGCGTCCAGTTTGAACCGGTCGGTTCGTGGCTGCTGGTGATCATGGTGGCGAGCCTGCTGGCCGCCGTGCTGCTGGCGTTCCCTCCCGACCGCACGCGGGTAGGTCCTGGCCGGCGTTGGACGCTCGTGGGGTTGAGGCTCGTGGCCTTTCTGGCGCTGGTGGCCTGTCTGCTGCGGCCCACGCTCGTCTCGACCCGTAAATCCCGGGAGGAGACAGTCGTGATTCTCCTCGCGGATGCCTCAGAGAGCATGACCGTGGCCGATGGCAGTGGGGGGCGAAGCCGCTGGGAGGAGATGACCGCAGCCGTCGAGGCCGCCCGGCCGGCGGCTGAGGAACTCCTCGCCCGGGGCGACTTTGTCCTGACGACCTTGACCTTCGACCGCGAGCTGCATCCGCGGGCCGGGGATGACGACGACCCATTGGCTCTGGGCGACTGGGAAGACGCGGCGACGGCAGACGAGACAGCGATTGGGGCCGCGGTCGACGAGGCGCTCCGCAGAAACGCCGGTCGCCGAATTGGCGGGGTCATCGTCCTCAGCGACGGAGCCCAGCACGCCTATGCCCCGCGGGATCTGCCCCCCCAGACGGCCGCCCGGAACGTGGCCGACGCCGGCGCGGCTGTCTGGAGCGTCACCTTTGGCCGGCAGCGAAGTGGCAGCCAGGGGCGGGATGCGGCGATCACCAACCTTGCGGTGGCCGAGACGGTCTATCGGGAGAACCGCCTGGAGGTGGCGGGTCGGGTGCGACTCGAGGGGCTTGCCGGCCAGATCGCGGCCGTCGTGCTCCGGGTTGAAAATGACGCCGGTGAACTGGAGGAGGTGGCTCGCACGACGGTGCAGGCAGCCGGCGAGGCCGACGAGCAGCCAGTGAGCCTGGAATGGACGCCCCGGGAGAACGGGGAGCGGAAACTGGTCCTGAGCGTGGAGCCCCAGGAGGGTGAGGTGGTGCTCACCAACAACCAGCTGACCACGTTCGTGAACGTCGTTGAGGGCGGGCTGCGGGTGCTGTTTCTGGAGGGTGCCCTGCGGGTCGAGCAGAGGTTCCTGCGGCGGGTGCTGGCAGCCAGCCCCGACATCCAGGTCGATTTCCAATGGATTGATTCGAGTCGTCGTGACGGGTGGCCCGTCGACCTCTCCCGGACCCTGAAGGAGGAATACGACGTCTACCTGATCGGTGACCTCGATTCCTCGGCCCTGCGGCCCGCAGACCTGGAGACGATCCTGGGGCGGGTTTCACAGGGGGCCGGAATCGGCCTCCTCGGCGGGTTCCACGCCTTCGAGGCCGGTGGCTGGGCGAGTTCAGCGCTGGGGCCGTTGATGCCCTTCGAGGCTGACCGGCTGTTGCGGCAGCCGTTTGGGGAGCCGGTCCGCGAGAGCCTCCATTACAAGGGGCCGCTCAGGATGCGGCCGGACGATCGGTTTGGAGGCATTTCGATTCTCCGGCTCGACAGCAAGCCTGAAGAAAACCGCGCCGCCTGGGAGAAGCTCCCCTCGCTCGCCGGCGCGAATCGGCTGGGCCGGCTGCTCCCGGTTACCAAGCCGCTGGCAAACACGCCGGATGGCCGGCCCTTGCTGGTGGCCCGTGAATACGGTGTGGGGCGGGTGCTGGCCTTCGCCGCGGATTCCACCTGGCGATGGGTCATGCAGGGCGCGGACCAGGCACATCGAAGATTCTGGCGGCAGCTGGTGCTCTGGCTGGCCCGCAAGGACGGGGCCGAAGCTGATAGCATCTGGGTGCGGCTGGCCCAGCGGCGGATCTCACCGGGCACGCCGCTGGAGTTCGACGCGGGAGTCACCGGCCCCAACGGCGAGGCCCGCCTCGATGTGCTGCTCGAGGCCGAACTGGTCTCGCCGCAAGGGGAGTCACGGGGCATCCGGCTCGTGCGAGCGGGCGAGACCGTGGCAGGCACCATTAGCGATGCTGCCGAACCCGGGGATTGGCTGCTGACGGTGCGAACTCGCGAACCGGCCGGGACCGAACCGCGCGAGGCATCAGCTCGGTTCACGGTTTTCCGTCAGGACTTGGAGCTTGCCAATCCTCGTGCCAATCCCCTTTTGATGCGGCAGCTCGCCCAGGCCACCGGCGGGGGGCCGCGGCTGCCTGAGGAACTGCCGGCGATCTTCACGGAACTTGGGGAGCAGCCGGCCGTCTACGAAAGCAGGAAGCAATGGTCGCTCTCTCCCTGGGACACCTGGCCGATGCTCCTGCTCCTGGCTGGTGCGATGATCGCCGAATGGTACCTGCGGAAGAAATGGGGGCTCGTGTAGGGCTGAAACCGGTGGATTCCCCACTTTTTCGGCCCGGTCGCCCCTGCTATCCTCCCCGCCCGCATTCCGGCCGGATCCGGCTGCCGGTCTGCCGCTCGGAGAGTTCCGCATGGCGAAGCGACGTCCCATCCGCGACAAGCTGCTCCTCGGCGGCCTGCTGCTGGCATCAATGGTGGCGGCCCTTTCGGCCAGCAGTTTTCTCGGCGTCTACTCCTATCGACGGCTGGTGCGGGCGCTTTCCAGCCGGGCCGCTGAGCTGCCGCTTGCGGCCGAGCTCGACGCCCGGGTCGCGAGGCTGCGGCTGACCCATGCCCGCAGCCTGTCGGTAGCCGAAGAAGCTGCCAGCCTGCTGGTCGGCGTTCGGGCGACAAGCGACGCCCTCGAGGCGTATCGGGGGGAACTCGAGGCCGGAGAACTCGATGACATGCCCTTTGCCGACCGCACCCGAGAACGGGCGACCTCCGACCGCATCGCCGTCTGCCTCCGAGAAATCGAGGCCACCGTCGCCCCGGCAGCTGGTCCGACCCCGTCGTCTCCGGCGGCGGTTCATGACATCTTGTTGGAGGCAAATCCCCAGCTGGAGCAACTGGCCGAGCTGACCGGCGAGTTGCCTACCTTCCTCCAGCAGCGGCTCCACGATCTGGCCCATGAGGTGCGGGGCCGCTACCGAACGCTGATTGTCGTCACCTGGGCCGCAGCGCTCGCCGGCGGCCTGCTGCTGGCCACGATCGGCATCCTCACCTATCGCTGGGTGTTCCGTCCCCTGCGGCATCTGGGGCACGGCTCCCGTCGGGTCGCCGCAGGTGATTTCGACTATCGGATTCGGCTCGATACCCGCGATGAAATGGCCGAACTGGCCGACGCCCTCAACGACATGACCGAACGCTTCCAGGAAATCCGGGATGACCTCGATCGGCAGGTGCAGAGTCGCACCCGTGAGGTCATTCGCAGCGAGCAACTGGCGAGCGTCGGCTTTCTGGCGGCCGGCGTCGCCCACGAAATCAACAACCCGCTGGCATCGATCGCGATGTGTGCGGAATCGCTGGAGAGCCGGGTCGATGCGATGGCTTCCGCCGAGTCCGATGCCCAGGTGGCCCGCCGCTACCTCTCGCTGATTCAGAGCGAAGCCTTCCGCTGCAAGGGCATTACCGAGAAGCTGCTCGATTTTTCTCGGCTGGGTCAGGTTCGCAGGCAGGCCACGGCGTTGTCGGCACTTGTCACCGATGTGGCCGACATGCTGGGCCATGTCGGGCGGTTTGCCGGCCGCTCGATCGCAATCGAAGAAGGACAGGACGTCCTGGTGATGGTCAATCCCCAGGAGATCAAGCAGGTGGTGCTCAACCTGCTTGTCAACGCGCTCGACTCGATCGGTGAATCAGGCAGCGTCAGGGTGTCGGCCCGCCGCAGTGGCGGCGAGGGGATCCTCGTGATTGCCGATGACGGCTGCGGAATGACCCCGGAGGTGCTCGACCATCTCTTCGAGCCATTCTTCACCCGCCGCAAGACGGGGCAGGGCACCGGGCTTGGCCTTTCGATTGTCCATCGGATTGTGACCGACCACGGTGGCCGGATCGAGGTGACCAGCGACGGGCCCGGTCACGGGGCCACCTTCCGCATTCACCTCCCGCTGGCCCAGATCGGGGCCGTGGCGGGTGATCCACCGGCCGATGAACGCCTCGAGCGGGCGGCCTGACAACGATGTTTGGGAGATCACGAACGTGAAGACGCAGCGTCCTATGCGACTCCTGTTTGCCGATGACGAGACCTCGATTCAAGAACTGATGCGAATCGAGCTGCCACGGCTTGGCCACGAGGCGACCGTCTGCCCGGACGGTCGCACGGCCCTGGCAGCGCTCGATCGCACTGCCTATGACTGCGTGGTGGTCGACCTCGACATGCCCGGAGCCAGCGGAATGGAGGTCATCGCCAGGGTGCGGGAGACCTCGCCCGACACCGAGACCGTCATCATCACCGGCAAGTCGTCGGTGGAGACTGCCATTGAGGCTGTTCGCCACGGCGTCTTTGAATACCTCACCAAGCCCTGCCGACTGGCCGAGATCCAGGCCGTCTTGGAGCGGGTGCGGAAGAAGCGGGAGTTGACCAGCCGACTCCGGGCGCTTGAACGGCGGGTGCGGCAGGCCGAGGGGACTCCCCGGCTCGTGGGCTGCTCCGCCACGCTTGGGCTGGTCCGCACGCTCATCGAGCGGGTGGCCGGCAGCGAGGCGGCGGTGCTCGTGCGGGGCGAGACCGGCACCGGCAAGGAACTGGTGGCCCGGGCTATCCACGAGGGGAGCAGCCGGGCGGACGGTCCGCTCGTGGCGGTCAACTGCGGAGCCCTCCCGGAGCACCTGGTGGAGAGCGAACTCTTCGGCCACCGCAAAGGAGCCTTTACCGGTGCCGATGAGCACCGAGCCGGGCTGTTCGAGGTCGCCGACGGCGGCACCCTCTTCCTCGATGAGATCGGCGAGTTGCCCCGCACGCTGCAGTCACGCCTGCTGCGGGTCTTGGAAAGCGGCGAGATCCGACGGGTCGGCGACAACCACCCGATCACGGTCGATGTCCGGCTGGTCTGCGCCACCCATCGACCACTCGAGGAGATGGCCCGAGTCGGCGAGTTTCGGGACGACCTTCTCTTTCGGATCAATACCTTCGAGATCACGGTGCCGCCGCTCCGCGATCGGCGTGAGGACATTCCCGAACTGGTCGATCACTTCATCCGCCGCGCCCGGCCTCAGGTGCCTGCCAGGGCTGAGACAATCTCGCCACAGGCGCTCGGTGTCTTGGCGGCGCATGACTGGCCCGGCAACGTGCGGGAGCTGGCCAATGTGGTCGAACATGGCCTCGTGCTCTGCGATGAACTGCCGCTGGCCGTGGAACATCTGCCGACCAGGTTTAGCGGCATTGAGCCTGCCGCGCTACCTGCAGCGACGCAGCCATCACGGGCCGCCGCGACCGACACGCGTCCGCGGACGCTTCGGGAGATGGAGAACGAGGCGATTTTAGAAGGTCTCGACCGGAACGAGGGCAACAAGCCCCGCACCGCCGAGGAACTCGGAATCAGTCTCAAGACCCTCTACAACAAACTCCACCAGATCCACGGTGGCAGTCTGGAAAAATCGGCCTAGGCACCACAGCCGGCGGCTCAGGTCTTGCGGACTACCCCGACCAGAACGCCCAAAACCTTGGCGTTGCGGACGTAAATCGGCTTCATCGAAGCATTGGCCGGCTGGAGCCGAATCCGGTCTTTTTCCGGGAACCATTGCTTGAGGGTCGCTTCGCCGTCTTCGGTCTGGGCGACGACGATGTCTCCGGTGCGGGCCGTCTGTTTCGACTGGATAACCACCCAATCTCCATCAGCGATCTGGGCGTCGATCATCGACTCCCCCATCACCTTGAGCACGAAATGGTTGTCACGGTCGAAGAGTTCCTCGAAATCGATTCGCTCCTTCTGCTCTTCAGCAGCGCGGAGGGTGCCGGCCGCAACCCAACCAGCCATCTGCAGGCCCCGAAGGTGGGCGGGTTCGTTGACCAACTCGATGGCCCGTGACATGTTTTTGCCCCGGGTGATCAGGCCCTTGCGCTCCAGGGCCTTGAGGTGGCAGACCACGCCATTGGGCGAGCGAATCTTGAAGGCCTGGCCGATTTCTCGGACGGTGGGGCCAAAGCCGCGGGAATGAATCTTGTCGCGGATGAAGGCGTAGATTTCGAGTTGTCGTTCCGTTGGCGCGTCGCTCTGGTCTTCGTCGGTGGTCACCTTGAGCGCGAGCGGATTCCGCGGCAGTGAAGCCGGGGCGGAACGCCGCTTGGGCCGGGTTGTGGTGCGAGCTTTGGTGCTGCGAGTCGCTGGCGTCTTGCGCTTGGGCATCGGGATCAGGCGGCGACCGCCGCTCCTTGGAGGATGCAAGTGGATGAACACAGGTATCTTACTATACGATCGTTCATTTTCAACCCCAGTCCGTACAAATTTCCCGAGACCGCGTCGGCCGCGGTAGATTGCCCAAGTCCGATGGTTCCTTGGAGAGCCAGCCCGAGATCAACCTGGAGTTCCGCATCATGTCACTGCCGAGAGCGTTTGCAAGCCGCCGCCGTTGCGCGGGGCTGATCACTGCTGGATGCCTCGGGATGCTCGTGGCGTCATCGGGCGGGAGCCCGGCGGCCGATCGTCAGCCGGAGAAACCGCGGGAAAAACCACGGACAGCGACGATCGCTCATGTTCGAATCACGGGCGACTTGCCTGATGGCGTGGGGCAAGGCGGACTGCTGGCGGATGTCTCCCCCCGACTGCACCGGCTGGTGGAGCGGCTCGACAAGGCGGCCGACGACGACCGAGTCGCTGCCGTGCTCGTCGTGATCGAGGCTCCCGCCATCGGCCGAGGCCGGGGCGATGAGATTCGGGCGGCCATCAGCCGCATCCGCGGGCGGGACAAGCCGGTCACGGCAGTGCTGGTGGGGGGATCGGCGGTGCCCTACTTCGTGGCGGCCGCCTGCGACACGGTCGTCATGCCGCCGGCTGCCACGCTGGAGCTGACCGGCGTTCGGGCCGAGATGATGTTCTACAAGTCGCTCCTTGATCGGCTTGGCGTGGACGCGGAGATTCTGCAGGTCGGTGAGTTCAAGGGGGCCGGTGAGCCGCTCACCCGCACGAGCATGAGTCCGCAGCTTCGCAAGCAGTACGAGAGCTTTGTCGGCGACCTCTTCGAGCAGCTGGTCGAGCGGATCGCGGAGGATCGCGGTCTCGGGCCGGACCGGGTGCGGGCCCTGATCGACACGGGGGTCTTCACGCCCGAGGCGGCTCTCAAGGCATCCCTGATCGATGCCGTCGCCTATGAAGACGAGGCGGTCGCGGCTCTGGCCAAGCGTCTCGAGGTGGAGAAGCCCAAGCTGGCTCGCGATTACGGGGCTCGGAAGATGGACAACGATTTCTCCGGGATCGGGGGGCTCGTGAAACTGGTGGAACTGCTCTCGGGCCAGACGACGGTTCGTGCGGGCAAGGGCCGCCAGGTGGCCATCGTGCATGTGGCGGGCGAGATCCGCGAGGGCAAGAGCACCGACGACCTGCTGATGGCAGGGGCCGCAGGGTCCGAGACGGTCTGCAAGGCGATTCGGGAGGCCGCCAACGACGACAAGGTGGCGGCGATCGTGCTCCGGATTGATTCGCCGGGAGGCTCGGCGTTGGCCAGCGACCTGATCTGGCGGGAGGCCGAGCGGGCCAAAAAGCCGGTGGTGGCGAGCCTGTCCGACATCGCGGCCAGCGGCGGCTATTACATCGCGGTGGCAGCCGACAAGATCGTGGCGGCGCCCGGCACGCTGACCGGCTCGATCGGGGTTGTCGGCGGCAAGATTGCAGTCGGCGACGGTCTCGAGAAACTGGGCGTTCATACCGACGTGGTCAGCAGAGGCAGAAACGCCGGCTGGCTTTCGATGACGGAGAAGTTCAGCGACACCGAGCGAGAGGCGTTTCTCGGCACGATGAAAGATGTCTACCGGTTGTTCACCGGGAAGGTGGCCGTCGGCCGGAAGCTCGACGTGGCGACGGTTGAGTCCCTGGCCGAGGGACGGGTCTACACCGGCCGTCAGGCGGTCGAGGCAGGGCTTGTCGACCGGCTGGGAACGCTGGACGACGCCGTTGACGAGGCGAAACAGCTCGCAGGAATCGAGTCCGACGAGGACGTCGAGCGGCTGCTCCTTCCCGAGCCCCGCGGCCTGTTCGACGACCTGTTTGCGGCCGCCGGCGGTCAGGCCGGCCCGGTTGCCCGCCTTGCGGCGGGGCTGCCGCGGGGCGATCTGGCCACGCGGGCGGTGCTGATGGCCCGCGCCGCGGGAGTGCCAGGACTCGAGCCACTGGCGGCCGAGGGCGAGACCCTCGTGAACCTGCTCTCGGGCCGGCCCCAACTGCTCCTGCCGGTGCGGATCAGGATTCGGTAGGAGTCGAAGATCGGCTTTGTGGTGAGGAGCCGGCTTCGACCCGTGGGAGCTTCTATTGCGTCAACGGGCGGGGAATACGGGTGCGTGAGGGGTGAGCCCGTGTCGTGGAGCCGGCGTTGCTGGCGAGTGGAGGCAGGGATGTCGAGAGCGAGCCAGCATCGAGCGAGCGGAGGGCAGGATGCCCGCAGAGAGCGTCCGAGCGACACGGCACGGGCTCACCCCGAGTTTCGGTGGTGGTGATCGCGTTTTGGGCGGGTTGGCGGAGACCGGTTGCTGGTGCTTCCGGGGGCTGGGATGGCCCAACGGCCCGCCGTCCCCCCGGCTCGCGCCGGGCGGCTTTTATGCGTCACCACACGCGCAGACGCCTGTTTCGTGAGTTGCGAGGCAGTGCCGTGGGGCCTTCGCCAGGCCTACCAGGCGAAAGGCCTACCAGGCGAAGTGCGCGAAGGCCTTATTGGCGTCGGCCATTCGGTGCACGTTGTCCCGCTTGGTGACTGCGGCACCTTCCCGCTTGTAGGCGGCAATGATTTCCTCGGCCAACTTCTCGTGCGTGGCTCGTCCCTTCTTGTCGCGGACGGCCTGCAGCAGCCAGCGGATCGCCAGAGACTGCTGCCGGTTGCGGTTGACCTGCATCGGCACCTGATAGGCGGCACCACCGACCCGCTTCGAGCGGACTTCCACGGCGGGCTTCACGTTTTCAACGGCGCGATTGAAGATTTCGATCGGCTCGGCGTCGTTGATCTTCTGACCCACGATCTCCATGGCCCGGTAGAAGATGCCCTGGGCGATGCTCTTCTTGCCATCTTCCATCAGGCAGTTGATGAACTTGCTGGCAAGCAGCGATCCAAACTGCGGGTCGGGGCGAAGTTGCGTACGGCTGGCGGTAATGCTTCCCATCGTCGTGTTCTTTGTTCCTTAACCCTTCTTGGCGCCATAGAGGCTACGGGACTGTTTGCGGCCTGAAACGCCTAGCGTGTCGAGCGCGCCGCGGATGATGTGGTAGCGAACACCCGGCAGGTCGCGGACTCGGCCGCCGCGAACCAGAACGATCGAGTGTTCCTGGAGGTTGTGGCCTTCGCCGGGGATGTAGACGGTCACTTCCTTCTTATTGGAGAGGCGTACCCGGGCGATCTTCCGAAGAGCCGAGTTCGGCTTCTTCGGGGTCATCGTCCGCACCTGGAGGCAGACGCCCCGCTTCTGCGGACACTTGTCGAGCACCGGAGACTTCGAAAACTTCCGCTTCGGATGGCGGCGGTGGCGAATGAGTTGGCTGATCGTGGGCATGCAGTCGTGGCCGTGTGTCAGGGGATCTCGAGGCGAGCCCTGGAGAATACACCAGGAATCAGGCTGACGGAAGCGGGCCGCCGTCCGCGGGCCGGGATTTTGCCGTGGGCTGGTCCGGTCAGGCGGGATCCAGGATTTCCCCTCCGCCGCCCGCGAGAACGTCGCCGTGCCACTGCTGAAAACGGCGGGGTGGGGAGGTCGCCGGCCAGAATCCGGCCCGCCTCAGGCGGCCCAGCAGGAGGGCGATAAAGGGAGGCAGCCAGGCCCGGCCGGGGTAAAACGTGGCCGGAATCGCCGGGTGATCGGCCAGGGCCACCAGCGACCCTCGTGCCATCCCCAGCCCGGCCCTGGGGCCGACGCGTCCGGCGACAACCATCGTCCCGGCCCGCATCTCAAACGCGGCTCCTTCATCCCAGCCAC
>JAQCJP010000222.1 GCA_027592945.1 Planctomycetota bacterium | reverse complement strand
GCGAGCCAGCATCGAGCGAGCGGAGGGCAGGATGCCCGCAGCGAGCGTCCGGCGAGATGGCACGGGCCCGCCCCGAGCTTGAGCGGCGGTGATCGCGGATTGGGCGTGTTGGTGGTGGGCGGTTGCTCGGGCTTGCGGGGGCCGGGATGGCCCAGAGCCGCTCCCACTCGACCGACACGTTCCCTCCGGTCACAGGGTATCCTGCGCGAATTCGACGCTGGCCACATGGCGACCCCGAGCTGTCGCGGCGCTCACGAGGATCCGGAAACCGCTTTCTGGGCCGGGGTAGGCCAGGGAGGCGGGAGCACGCGGTTCACGAACCGCTCGTCAGGGTTCGCTTGTTTGTTGACGGCTTTTCCTGCGCTCGTTAAGATTAACGCTTGGATGGGGTATTCCACGGCGGTGTCAGGCGGGACGCATCTGGAGGGCTATGGTCAATGAGCTTCGTCGTCGCATTCCCTGTGTTGATTCGTGCGGGCCGGCCGACGCGCTTCCTGCGTGCCATCGCGTGCGTGTTCGGTCTCGCCCTGTCCGCGCCGGCTTTGGCGCAGGTGACCTGGGATGCCGACACCGGAACGAGCGGAGCCCAGGACGGCAGCGGAACCTGGTCGACCGTCGCCGCCAACTGGTGGAACGGCTCGACCGACGTCGTCTGGCCGAACCTGTCGACGAGCACCGCTACCATCGGTGCCAACAGCGGCGCGGCCGGCACGATCACCGTCGATGGTTCGCTCACGCTCAACGCGATCACCTTCAACGCCCCCGGCTCCGGAGCCTACACGGTTACTAGCGGCACGCTGGCCTTCGCTGGCACGAGCCCGACGATCGCGGCCAACGTTGACGCGACGATCGGCTCCGACATCACGAGCGCCAGCGGGCTGACGAAGAATGGTACGGGCACCCTGACGCTGTCGGGCAGCATCTCGAACACGACCGGCGGCGTGAGTTTCAGTCAGGGCGAGGTCACGCTCACCGGCACGCTGACGAACACGTCGACGTCCACCCTCGCCGTCGGCTCGAGCAACGGCGGGACGCTGACGATCGCCGGCGGGTCGCTGACGACGAGTTTCAATAATGCCCGTTCGATCGTGATCGCCGGCGGGCCGGGCCGAACCGGCACGATCGCCGTGACCAGCGGCGCATTCTCGCCGGCTGGCCTCCTGATCAGCGAGGACAGCGGCGGCAACGGCGTGTTTACGCAGTCCGGCGGTTCCACGACCATCGGATCCGGTAATTTGTGGCTGTCGGGCAACACGAGCTCGCTGACCGTGACCGGGGGCAGTTTCACCAACAACAATCAGACGTATTTCGCCGTTGTGGGAATTTCGGACAGCACGATCAGCGTCAGCGGGTCTGGTGCGATCGTGCTCGGCACACTGCGATACGGCATTAATACCCGTGACGGCTTTACGACGACCGTGAACGTGGGTGACGGTACGAGCGGCGGCACGTTGCAGGTCAACAACATGGTCTGGAGCGGCGCCACAACCGTCGCGAGCACGATCAACTTGAATGGCGGCACGTTCGTCGCCGGCGGCTCGTTCAGCATTCCGACTCAGATCGCGACGGCCGTGCAGGCCGGCGGGGCCAACATCAATGTCGCTGCCACCCATATACTGACGATGTCAAATCCGCTCTCCGACGGCGGCGGAGGCGGCGGCCTCACGAAGCTCGGGGCCGGCACGCTCGCGCTCACCGGGGCCAACACGTTCACGGGGGCGACTCGAATCAGCGCCGGAAGCCTGTCGCTCGGCAACCCCCTGGCCCTGCAGAACTCGACGCTCGACCTCGACGCTGCCGATGCGGGCACCATCTCGGCCATCAACCAGAACTCGACGCTCGGCGGCCTCACGGGATCGCGGAACCTCGACATGCTCACCCGCACCTTGAGCATTGGCAACAATGGCACGAGCACCGCCTACTCCGGCGCGCTTTCCAACGGGGCCCTGACGAAGATCGGCGTTGGCACGCTCACGCTCACCGGCGAGAACGTCTACACCGGCACGACCACGATCGACAGCGGCACGCTCCAGATCGGGGCCGGCGGCACGGCCGGTGGGCTCGCGAACGCGAGCACGATCACGGGCTCGGCCGGGGCGAGCCTCGTCTTCAGCCGCACCGACAATTACGGCGGCGACGTCTCCAACAACATCGGTGGCGGGCTCGCCCTGACGCTGAACTCCGGCACGCTCACGCTCGCCGGCGCGAATACCTACGCGGGGACGACGTCGATCAATGGCGGCGTCCTGGGCCTCGGGGCCGCTGGCGCGCTCGGCGGTGCGGGCGACATCGTCTTCGGCGGCGGCACGCTGCAGTTTTCCGCCAGCAACGTCGGTGACTACGCCGCCCGGGTCAAGAACAGTGGCTCGGCGATCGCGGTCGACACCAACGGCCAGAATGTCACGTTTGCCGGCTCGCTCGACAGCAGCAACACGGGCGGCCTCGTCAAGTCTGGGGCTGGGACGCTGACGCTCTCCGGCAGCAACTCCTACACCGGCGGCACGACCCTCACCGGCGGTGGGTTCGTGATCGGCAACGCGAATGGCTGGGGGTCGGGTGACGTCACCTACAACGTCGACGCCGACACAACGACGGCCTTCAGCCTGCCCGAGAGCGGAACGATCGCCAACAACATTACGATCAACAAGCCGGGGGCCAACCGCCGGTACACCTTCCAGCAAAACCAGAGCAACAACCTAACGCTCTCCGGCGACATCACGCTGGCCAGTGGGAACGGCCCCACCTTCTCGCTCAGCGGGGTGTCCGCGGGCACTTTCACGCTGACCGGCAGTAATTCGTTCGGGGCGGACGTCTTCACGGCCGCGGGCGTCACGGTCCGCATCGGCGGCACCAACGCCGCCGGCGGCGCGGTCTGGCGTCCCAATCTCACCGGGAACATGGTTCTGCTCGACGGTGCCGACTTCAAGAGCATCATCGGCAATGCGGTCGCCTCCTATTCCATGGAGACCGCGGGCACGGCGACGGTTTCGGGCACGGTGTTCAACCGGGATACCGCGAACGTCGAGGTGAACCTGCCGGCTGACGCCGAGCTCCAGTTCACCGGAGCGTTGCGGGCGGAGGGAGGCTTCACGACAGGCACCTACACCAAGACCGGTGCCGGAACCTGGGTCGTCGGCAACGGTGGAAACTCGGCCTTCACCTTCAACGTGAACGAAGGCGTGCTGCAGGTTCCCACGTTCACGGCTCTGGGGGGACAAACAGACGCGAGTTGGCTGGTCCTCGACGGTGGCACCCTGCGGCACTCGGGGGCCGCGTCAAGCACGACCAAGGCATTCACGCTCGGGGCGAGCGGCGGCAGCCTCGACGCCTCGGGCACGGGCACGGCGGCCTTCACGTCGGGATCGGCCGTGGCCTTCACCGGCAGCGGCAACCGCACGCTCACGCTCACCGGCACCAACACCGGCAGCAACGCGCTGGGGCTGGCACTGAATGACAACGGCGCCGACGTCGTCTCGCTCGTGAAGACCGGTGCCGGCACGTGGGTGCTCTCGGGCAGCACCAACACCTACACCGGCGACACGACGATCGCGGGGGGCACGCTCAAGCTCGGCAGCGGCGGCTCGTTCGCCAACAGCCCGCGGATCATCGTCGGCGACGCGGCCGGCTCGCCCGGAGCCACGCTCGACCTCTCCGACAAGAATCTGTTTGCGATCGGTTCAGCCCAGACCCTGATGGGCAAGGGCCGGGTGGCGCTCGGCCAGAACACCGCTCTGACGATCAACGGCCTGTTCTCCCCCGGCAACAGCCCGGGGCTGTTCACCTACGATGGCGGCTCGACGACGCTCTCGGGCACGACGCTGATGGAGATCTGGGGCACAGCGCGGGCCGCGGATCCCGGGTACGACGCCGTGGACGTGATCAACTCGGGCCTCCTCACGCTCGGCGGCATTCTCGAGCTCGACTTCGACCAGAACTTTGCCGACTCGACCAGCTTCACGCTCTTCGACACGCTGACGAGCGGCTCGCTGGCAGGCGGCTTCGCCAGCATCGCGATCACGGGCGTGAACAACGACTACGTCGGGTTGTCGTTCACGCAGGACGGCAATGTCTGGACCACCGGCTTTAACGGCAACAACCAGGGCCTGCGGCTCACGCAGACCGCCTCGGAGGTCACGCTCGACGTGATCGTCGTGCCCGAGCCGGGTACGGCCGTCTTCGCGGGCATCGGCATCGCGATCGCGGGCTGGTTGCTCCGGAACCGCCGGCGAGCCGCTCGATAAGCCAACGCACGGGATTCATCCTCGTCCAGCTCCTGGCGGTGATCGCGATCATCGCCCCCCGTCGGCCTGCTCCTGCCGGCGGTGCAGTCGGCCGGCGAGTCGGCAAAGCAGTACGCGGGCGGGGATCACGTCGGAGCCAGCTTCCGTCCGCCTCACCTGGAAGAGATCCTTGCCCTGCATGTGGTTGCCGAACGGCTGGAGCGACAGGTTGACGGTGCGGTAGCCAAACTGGTTGATGTCGCGGATGCGGCTGAAGAGCAGTTCGATGTTCGAGGGCACCGGCCGGCCGGGCGGCTCGCGCCGGGGGGCTTTTATCACGGGCGTTGGTTGATGGAACGTGGGCCCGGGTTTGCAACCTGGGCATGGCGGGGTCGGGCCGTGACTCAGCCGGCCACGCGGGCCATCGTCTTCTCCGTCAGCCGGTCGAGCGCCCGGACCGACGCCTCGATGTGCTCGCGGCGGGTGTCCTCGATCTTGTTGTGGCTGATCCCGTGGAGGCTCTGGACGAAGAGCATCACGGTCGGGATCCCGGCCCGGGCCATTTCGGCCGCGTCGTGGAGCGGACCGGAGGGGAGCCGGTGGCTCGTGCCGCAGGCCTCGCGGATCGCCTCATCGGCCAGTTCGATCAGGGCCGGGTCGAAGGGCCGCGGCGGGATCGCCCAGAGCCGCTCCCACTCGACCGACACGTTCCCCTCGGCCGCGAACCGGGCCGCCGCCTCCTTGGCCTCCGTGAGCATCGTCGCGAGCTTGGCGGGATCGAGATGCCGCTGGTCGAGCGTGATCCGGCAGTCCTCGACCACGCTCGTCACGATCCCCGGCTTGGTCGTGCAGGAGCCGATCGTACAGACCCCTTCTCCGCTGCGGCGAGCGATCTCGTAGATCTCCGGGGCCATCCGAGCGGCCGCGAGAAAGGCGTCGCGACGGCGGTTCATCGGCGTGCTCCCCGAGTGGGCCGCCTGGCCGCGGAAGGTGATCGCGTGCCGCTCGACGCCGAAGGTGCCGAGCACCGCCCCGAGCGGCAGGTCGAGGTCCAAGAGGACCGGCCCCTGTTCGATGTGGAGCTCGAGGTAGGCAGCCGCCGTGGCCAGTTCGCGGCCGCAGTCCTTGACCCGCTCGAAGTCGATGCCGACCTCGGCCAGGGCGGCCGGCAGCGTGACCCCGGCCTTGTCGACCAGGCCACGGGCCTCCTCCATGTCGAGATTGCCCGAGCAGGCCGACGAGCCGAACAGGCTCTTCCCAAAGCGGGCCCCCTCCTCGTCGGCCCAGTCGACGATCCGGAGCGTGACCGGCGGCCGGCCATCATGCTCGGCCGCCACCCGCCGCATCACCTCGACGCCGGCCAGCGTGTTGAGGCAGCCATCGAGCCAGCCCCCATTAGGCACCGAGTCGATGTGGCCGCCGATCAGCACGGCCTGCTGGCTCTGGCCCGGCAGCGTCGCCCAGAAGTTGCCCGCCGCATCGAGGTGCGTCTCGACCGGCAAGCCGGCGAACCGCTCCGCGAGCCACTGGCGGGCCGCCGTCCAGACCGGCG
>JAQCJP010000221.1 GCA_027592945.1 Planctomycetota bacterium | reverse complement strand
GACGCCGGGCATCGTCCAGGAATCCGCGAGCCGCTCGACCAGCCCGCCCATCCCGGTGCCGAGCACAACGCCCACCGCTGCCCGCCGGCCGCCAGCAGCCACGACCCGGTCAGCGGCGACCGCCGCCTCTGCCCTCGGCCGCCCTCGCCGCACCGTCGGCCGGCCGCACCAGCGAAGGGTGGTTGTCTCACAAGGCTTGTGCTGCAGCATGCAGGTGGCCGTCCTGAAGTGAATCGCCGGCGGTGGTCCCGGGGGTGCTGCCCGACCATTTGCCGGACTGCCCGGAAAATCTTATTCTCGCGCGATTGTGGCGGAAGCGGCAATCTCGCCTTTTCTGCCCGCGCCCCCGGAGTCCCTCGATGCCCACCCGAGCCGAACGATTCGCCGGCCTCTCGGTCGCCATGGTAACCCCCTTTCGTGACGGGGCGATCGATTCCAAGCGACTGAAGGAACAGGTGGACTTCCAGGCCGCCGCCGGCACGACCTGCATCTGCCCGGTCGGCACCACCGGCGAATCGCCCACGCTCACCCACGAGGAGCACGAGCGGGTGATTGCCGAGAGCGTCGAGGCAGCCGCCGGCCGAATGCTCGTCATGCCGGGCACCGGCAGCAACTCGACGGCCGAGGCCGTCCGGCTCACCAAGTTTGCCGCCCGGGCCGGAGCCGATGCGGCCCTCGTCGTCGGGCCGTATTACAACCGCCCGACGCAGGAGGGAATCTACGAACACTTCAAGGCCCTCGCCGAGGCCGTCGAGATTCCGATTTGCATCTACAACATTCCCTCCCGGACCGGCCGCAACATCGAGCCTGAAACGATCATCAGGCTGGCGGAACTGCCCGGCATCGCGATGGTCAAGGAGGCGACCGGCTCGCTCGACCAGGCCTCGCAGGTCCTCGCCGCCACCGATCTGACGCTCCTCTCTGGCGACGACAGCATGACCCTCCCGCTCCTGGCAATCGGAGGACGGGGCGTGATCTCGGTGGTGGGCAATCTCGTGCCGGCCGACATGAAGTCGCTCTGCGAGGCCTTTGACTCGGGCGACCTCGCATCGGCCCGCGAGCTCCACCTCAAGCTCTTCAGCCTCTGCCGCGACCTGCTTGGCCTGGCGAGCAACCCGATCCCGATCAAGGCCGCCCTGGCGATGGTCGGTCGCGACACCGGTGATGTGCGGCTGCCACTGGTGCCGCTGGAAGCACCGCTGGCCGAGCGACTCCGGCAGGTGATCACCGCCTACGGGCTTGTGCCGCAGGCGGTCTGATCCGCTGGTGTCCCAGGAGCCTGGTCACTCCATATGAGCGGATCAGCGCACGTGCAGGGTGCCCAGCAGTCCGGTCACTCGACTTCCCGCAGCACAGCTCCCCTCTGGTCAAACCGGGCAATCACGATGTCGTGGTGCTTGGCGAGTCCCAGCCGATCGAGCGCCTCTACCAGATCCCCCGCCATGTCGAGCGTCGGACAGCAGGCCATCACCGCCGGCCCCCAGCTGCTCTGGGCCCGCCCCACGATCCCCAACTCGCCGAGCAGTTCGAGGAGCTGAGTCGTCGCGGCGGCATGCGGCAAACGGCTCGATGCCGCCGCAAAGGGCTTTCCGGCCAACTCGCCGTAGCGATGAACCGCTTCAGTAAACTCGCCGAACTTTCCCTCAACGGCAGCCGGCAGCAGTTCGAGCATGGCGATCCGGGCAAGTTCAGCGGTGATCTCGGCCGGCACCGGCGGCAACTCCGCAAAGGCCTCCTTTTCGGCTGGGCCGTGCAACCCCAGTGCGTCGCGGGCCACCACCAAAACGCACCGCCAGGCGGCCGGCAGCCGCACCCGGGCAATCATCGGCGAGAACGCCCGAGTGGCATCATCCTCCAGTTCGGTCGGCGAAACCCGCCGGCCGGCCTCGACGATCAGCCCGCCCCGACTAAAGCCGTAGACGCCTACACAGGATCGCCGACCGCGGCCGGTCGCCCTGGCCAGGGCGATCGCATCGGGGAGATCGAACAGCCAGTCGTGATCCGCCGGCTCGAGCGGATCCTCGGTGGGATGAAGCGGCGGGGCGCTCGACTCACGGGCGGCGGCCGGCGTGAACAAATGCCGCATGCCGGCGGCGACAGCTAGCCCGAGCTGGGTTCCACTGCCGAGTCCCACGTGACCGCCGGGTGCCGAGGCCACCTCCAGACTGCAGCCGACGTCACCCAGCCCCCAGGCCTCCATGCAAGCCCGGGCGAACCGTACGATCCGTTCGGCATGGGGACCGCGGGCCTCCAGCCGGTTGGCCCGCCGCATCAGCAGCCGCACCCCGGGCCGATCGACCATCACGCCCACGCCGCCGAACGAGCGGCTTTCGGGAACATTGAAGGCGACCATGCCGAGGTGGACGCGGGCCGGCGTGCGGACCTCGACGGCGGGTGGCTGGGCTGGATCGGTCTCGTGTGGCATCTGTTCTGAGACTACCGAATTCAGCCTGCAGGGAAACCATCGCGTCCGGCACCGCCCGCAACCGCGTCTTCCAGTAGCCCGAAGGCCTCGCGTTCCCGCGGGCCACCGGTCTTCTCGACCAGGATCGCCAGGTCGGCCACGCGGCGGCTGATTTCGTCAGGATCGTGCAGGTGCAGCCGCGTGACGAGGATCGCCGCCTCGACGACCGCGTGGGCGGCCCGATTGAAGCCGAGGAACGGCCGTCCGGCATGCTCCGCTACCACCCGGGCCTCGAGCTGGAGCCGCTGCCCCGACTCGTCGACCTGCTCGACGGCAAACTCATAGGCCCGGCAGCAGTCCGCCAGGACGAATCCCGCCACCGCGTCCGCCGAGCGGGCCCGAAGCGGCCCGGGCAGCCGGCCGGCGACCACCCGGGCCAGCAGCAGCGGATCGTCGCTGAGATGAAAAACGCCCTCCCGCGACCGGAGCAGGTGGCCGGCAGTCCGACTGGTGGGAAAGGGCCGCAGCACGAGTCGCTCGATCCGGCCAGCCGCCCGTTCCCCGGCGTCGACGGTCGGCCCCATCGCGGCGATGTGCATCCCGCCGGCAGGGTCGGTCGTGGTGACGAGGCCTTCGAGGATCATGAGCAACTCCATCATACCCCGCGTGATAAGGTGGGAAGATCCCGTGTCCCGACACCGCCCCGATGCCGACCGATCGCCCCCGCCTCCACTTCGTCACCGGCCGGCTCGCCGAGCACTCGCTGCGGCAGGTGCTCGAGCGTCTCGCGCCGCGGGTCGGCTTTGAGGTGACGGTCCAGGTGATGCCGATCACGGTCGCGGCCCTGATGCCGACGCCTTGGATCGCCCGCCGGCTCGAGGTGCCCGCCGGCACCGAGCGGGTGATCATCCCGGGCGGCTGCCGCGGCCCGCTCGAGGCCTTCGCCGAGGTCACCGACGTGACCGTGGAACGCGGGCCGGCCGATCTCCGCGGCCTCGATGACTTCTTCGGGCAGAAGTCCCGCGACCTCGCTGACTACGGGCGGCACGACATCGAGATCATCGCGGAGATCAACCACGCCCCGCGGCTCTCCCGAGAGGAGTTGCTCGCCGAGGCCCGCCGGCTGGCCGCGGCCGGAGCTGACCGGATCGATGTCGGCTGCGATCCGGGCGCTTCGTGGTCCGGCGTGGGCGAGGCGGTGGCGATGCTGGTCGCCGAGGGCCTGGCCGTCTCGATCGACAGCTTCGACCGCCGCGAGGTCGAGGCGGCAGTGGCGGCCGGGGCCAGCCTCGTCCTCTCAGTCAACTCGACCAACGTCGAGGCGGCCGTCGACTGGGGCTGCGAGGTGGTTGTCGTGCCCGACGTCCCGGCCACGATGGAGGGCTTCGCCGAGACCGTCGCCCGGCTGGGGGCGGCCGGTGTCCCTTGCCGGCTTGACCCGGTCCTCGAGCCGATCGGCTTCGGCTTCGCGGCCAGCCTCGGCCGCTACCTCGACGTCCGGCGGCACTACCCCGACGCCGAGATGATGATGGGGATCGGCAACCTGACCGAACTCACCGATGTCGATTCCGCCGGCATAAACACGCTCCTGCTCGGCTTCTGTCAGGAGACGGGCATCCGCTCGGTGCTGACCACCGAGGTGATCCACTGGGCCGCCTCGAGCGTTCAGGAGTGCGACCTCGCCCGCCGGCTCGTCTGGCATGCTGTCAGCCATCGCACGCTCCCCAAGCACGTCGAGCCCGGCCTGGTCACGCTCCGCTCGGGCAAGCCCCGGACGCACGGCCCCGCGACCCTTGACCAGCTCGCGGCGGCAATCCGTGACCCCAACTTCCGGATCTTCGCCGAGGGCGGCATGATCCACCTGCTCGGGGCCGGCCTCCACCTCGAGTCCCGCGATCCCTTCGCCCTGTTCGACGACCTCAAGGCGGCCGGCCGCGACGACGTCGACCCCTCCCACGCCTTTTACCTCGGCTATGAAATGGCCAAGGCCGTCACCGCCCTGACCCTCGGCAAGGACTACCGGCAGGATCAGGCCCTCGACTGGGGCCACCTGACCCGGCCGGAAATCGCCCATGGTCCCTCGCGGGCCGCCGCCCGGGCGGCGACCACGTCCAGGGCTACCGTCCCGGCTCCACAATCACCGCCCGCCCCATGACCGACGCCCCCTCAGCTTCACAGGCTTTCGGCAGCCAGGTGCCCATCCATCCCTGGCTCGGCCGCGGCTGGACAACCGCCTCCGGTTGCGTCGTGGCCGAGGCCGCCGCCGGCATCGATCCACTGGCGGTCTTCGGGCATGCCGCCTCGCTGCCCCACCTGCTCTTTCTCGACTCGGCGGCGGTCGAGGCTCGGCCGGCCACAGAACAGCCTGGGCCGCTGCCGCCGCTGGGCCGCTGGTCGTTCGTGGCGGCCGACCCGATTCACTCGATCTGCGTCGAGCCTGAACGGGATGCCGCAACGGCCGCCCAGAAGGTCGGCGACGCCTTCGCCGGCATGCGACGGATTCTCGCCGAACTCGCCACGCCGACGATTCCGGGCCTGCCGCCATTTCAAGGCGGCCTTGCCGGACTGATCTCCTACGACTGCGGCCTCGCCCGGCTCGGTCTGCCCGCTCCGCCGGCAGCAGCGCCGGCGGTGCCGCTGGTCTCGATCCATCTCTACGATGTTGTCTTCGCGTACGACCACTGGCAGGAGCGCGGCTGGTTCATTTCCCAGGGCATCCCGGCACGTGGGCCGGTCGGACGCCGGGAGCGGGCGGCGACCCGCCTGGAGGTGCTTCTGTCGAGTCTGAGCGGAAGCGTCCCGAGCAAACTCGCTGGGCAGTCGAGCGGCTCGGCGGCGAGTGCCGCTGCTGCCCCCGGCCGGCCCCGGGCTCAGACCGTCTCCGGCTCCCGGCCGCCGATCGTCACCAGCCACCCGCCCGACCGCTACCGGGAGATGGTGGCCGCCGGCATCGAGGCCGTGCTGGCTGGCGACGTCTTTCAGGTCAACCTCGCCCAGCGGCTCTCGCTGACAGCCGACCTCGATCCAGTTGCCCTCCACCTCGCGGCCCGCCGCCTCAACGCCGCCCCCTTCGCGGCCTGCTTCGA
The DNA here is from genome assembly GCA_027592945.1 of Planctomycetota bacterium. Classification (GTDB taxonomy): domain Bacteria; phylum Planctomycetota; class Planctomycetia; order Pirellulales; family UBA1268; genus QWPN01. Next base: position 310 of record JAQCJP010000221.1, on the reverse strand, counting down.
CGCCGGCTCGGCCCACCTGGTGAGCATGTCGCCGGAGCGGTTCCTGCAGGCGTCCTGCGGCATCGTCCGGATGCATCCGATCAAGGGCACCCGTCGGATGCTTTCGAGCCCCGAGGCCGACCTCTACGCTGGAGCCGAACTCGGAACGAGCGGCAAGGACCGCGCCGAGAACGTGATGATCGTCGACCTGGTGCGAAATGATCTGGCCCGGGTCTGCCTGCCCGAGAGCGTCCGGGTCGAGGCGCTCTGCCGGCTGGAACGGTTCCGCTACGTGCAGCACCTCGTCTCGGTAGTGGCCGGCCGGCTGCGG
>JAQCJP010000220.1 GCA_027592945.1 Planctomycetota bacterium | reverse complement strand
GCCAGCGGGCGGGAGAGATCGGCGGCGGTTCGAGTGGTTCGCCCAAGTGCGTCAGGATCTTCCGGACCGGCCCCGGTTCGGTGATGAAGGCGATCAGCCGGATGTCGCCGCCACACGCTGGGCACTCGAGCCGAAACTCCTCGCCCACCCAAGCCATGAGTTTGGCCTTTGGCGTCGGGATTTGTTACGGGAGGGCATTTTGGCGCATGAGTCGCAGCAGTCGCCGGGGGTATCTCCGCCCGCCGCATGTCCGCCGCGTCGGTACGCGAGGAGCCGAAGGAAAGGTCGCCGCGGGCTCAGCCCAGCAGCGCCCACGCCTGGCGGACCGTTACGAACAGTCCCCAGGCCATCGGCACGGCGACGAGCAGCCAAAACCCCGCCAGCAGAGCCAGGTCCAGGGCCGTCAGTGGCGCGGGCGGTGCGGTTGGCAGGACGTCGGGCTGCGACTGCGGCTTCGGCGTCAGATCGTCGCGTGTCACGACGGCGTCAGGAGAACCGGCCACCGGCCGCACCAGGGCGTTGCATACGAAACCGACGACCAGCAGCCCCGCGAGCAGGTACATCGTCTGGTCGTATGCCCGCCCCTGCGGCACGCCCGCCGCGACCTGCCGCTCGTTGAGATAGTTGACGAGCACAGGGCCGAGGATGCCGGCGACGCTCCACGCGGTCAGCAGCCGGCCGTGGATCGCGCCGACGAAACGAGTACCGAACATGTCCGCCAGGTAGGCCGGGATTGCGGCGAAGCCTCCGCCGTACATCGTGAGAATAAGGCAGAGAAGACCGCAGAACATCGGAATGCTGCCTGCCTGGCCGGCCGCGGGCACCGCGGCGTAGAGCACGGCACCCAAGAGAAAGAAGATGGCGTAGACGGCCTTCCTTCCGATCGCGTCGGAGAGCGTCGACCAGAAGAACCGGCCCGCGATGTTGAAAAGGCTGAGCAGCCCCGTGAACCCGGCCGCCGCGGCCGCCACCTGGCCGAGTTGGTTGGCGTCGAGCTGCTCAAACGGCACGCTTTCACCGAGGAGCCGCCCCCCGAACATCTCCTGCAGCATCGGCGAAGCCATGCCGATCACGCCGATGCCGGCGGAAACGTTGAGACAAAGCACCATCCAGAGCAGCCAGAACTGCGGCGTGCGGCAGGCTTCGTCGGCGGTGAGTGACCGCGCGGCCCCGGCGGGCGGGCCGGCTGGGCCAGCGTGCGATCCCGCCGGCGTCCAGCCATCCGGCGGCACGCGATACGCGAGAGCCCCCAGCATCATGAAGACGAAGTAGCCGGCTGCGAGGACGAGAAACGTCTCCCACACGCCGACCGATATCGGCCCGGCGAAGTGCTTCATCAGCCTGTCGGCCAGCGGCGAGCCGATCATCGCGCCGCCGCCGAATCCCATGATGGCCATGCCGGTGGCCATGCCGCGACGGTCGGGAAACCATTTGATGAGCGTCGAGACCGGCGAGATGTAGCCGAGCCCCAGTCCGATGCCGCCGATCACGCCCGAGCCGAGCCAGACGAGCCACAGCTGGTGCCAGCGGATGCCCACCGCCGAGATCACGAGGCCGCCGCACCAGCAGCAGGCCGCCACGACGCCCGCCTTCCGCGGACCCGCCTTCTCCAGCCAGGTGCCGAACACCGCGGCGCTCGAGCCCAGAAAGACGAAGAAGAGCGTATACATCCAGCCCAGCAGCGGCTTGTCCCAGTCGCATGTCGTCGTCGTGAGCTTTTCAAGGAGCGTCATGCCGGCGGGGCAGTGGGCCGGCGCGTTGATGCCGACGGCCCGGGTAAGCGGCAGCCAGAACACCGAGAAGCCGTAGGCCATCCCGATGCAAAGATGGATGCAGAGCGCCGCCGGCGGCACAAGCCAGCGGTTGAAGCTCGGTCCGGCGACGGTCCGCTCACGGTCGAGCAGCGCGAGCGGAGACGGCATGGCGGAGCCTTGGACGACGTTCACCGGAACGGGCGGGCGGCCTCGTCGGCCGCACATCGCCGCAGGGTGCCGGGAGTAGATCACTCCCGGAAGTGTTTTGCAAAAGAACGCGATGATGGCAGAAAGTCGTGTGAAGACCGCGTCCGCATACCGGCCGGGCGGCGGCGTGGTCGTTAGCGTCGACGGATGGGTCGGCCAAATGCACTTCGGCAACCGTCGGCCGAGCAGCGCTGAAAACCAGAAGCAAAAGCCCGGCCCGGTCTGGCTGGATGCGGCCCCGTCGTCGAGCGGACCTCGCGCATTAGGCACTGGTAGCGGAATCAACATCAGCACCCATGCCGACCAAGCTCCGCACTCATGCCGACCTACATCACCACCTCTGCTGAACCGGTTCTATTTCTTCTCTCTTTCTTTTTCTTCTTTCTTCTATGCCTATAACGGGTACCCCTCGCGGCCCCATCCCCAGCCCGATAGAAGCCCGCCACCCTGTCAGTTGGCGTTCATCCGGGATTTTCACCCCCTGATTCCGGCTCATGGCGGCAGACGGCTCCCCAGTCGCCTCGATGGTTGATCGGGGCTTCACAGCGGCCCAAAACCGTCACCAGCCAGTGACTTTTCCCAGCCCGTGCAGCCACCAGTCTGTCAGCAGTCTTGGCATCCGGGCCTTCCATCCAACCACCTACAAGGAGATTCTGCGCACCCAATGACAACAGCAACCACCACCGAACCCACGACCAGCCCGCACACCACAAGCCGATCCACAACCAACCCGACAACCCAAACCTCCCCCAACGCTGCCCAGAGACTCCGCACCACCATGGCCGCCGTGAAACTCTCGTTCACGTGGCTCGGCGTTAGAAAGACCTTGGCCCCAGAACAACGCACGACGGCTGCCCGAGCGTTCCATGCCGACCGAGAACTCCTCTCGGCCGGACGACACCAACTGGACTGGGGCTGAGATCAAGTCGTGCTGTCGGCTCGCGTCGCTGCTCGATGTCCCTTTGATCCAAGCCGCCCAGAACGTCGTCCCCGTGGCTGTCACTGCGGCCGACAAGATCGAAGGGTTACGCCGGTGGGCCTCGGGTCGGTGCCTGTCGGCGGATCGGGCGGGCGTGTATTCGCGAGGAGAGGTTGGCAGTGGCGGTCGAATCAGGCGGGTGGTGCGGGCGGATTGAGGCTGGCGTGAAAACACAGAGGGGAGCAGGCCCATGATGGCGACCTGCTCCCCTCGCGTTGGAATCACGTTGGCTGTTTCGCGTCAGGCCTGCTTGCGACGGCGGAACATCGTGTAGCCGCCGCAGGCCAGACCAGCGAGGGCCATGGCGCAGGTGGAGGGTTCGGGGACGGCGGTAAGCGTCAACGCAGCAGAACCCACGACCGTACTTTCGCTGGGATCTTCAAGGCCGCCGGTGGCAGTGCTTGAATCGGCAAAGAACCCGTAAATATACGCCGGACTTGAGACGAAGAAGTTGCTCCCGTTCGTGAGTGAGCCGCTCGAACGATAGAACTGCGTGGGTACTGTGCCATCCCAGAGAAATCCTTGTGACGGCTGGTTTTCGGTGTACCCGCTTCCTATGAGAGAAGTGATCGTCGAAGCCGTCACCGTAAAGTTCGTGATCGTGAAATTGAAGGAACCAGCAGCATCGGCAAGCGTCCCGTTTGTTGTAAACGTTCCAGCTTCGGTACCCGCAAACGACCAGTCCCAAATCACCTCAGCCGAGCCGCTCTTCGGGAAGGCCAGCACACCGAAGCCAACGAGCCAGACCACGACGGTCGGCATGGCAAAGAATCGAGCGATGTAGCGCAAGGCGGGCCGCTCCAAGCGACGAGATGTGAATGCTGTCATGGGCGACCTCCTTAACGGTGGGAATGATTTCCGCCGGGGCGACGTGCATCTCCGCAGCCGCATTGGGCACTCGGACGCAAAATCATAGCCCGGCCAATGGCACTTCCGCAAGCATCGCCCGACTGATGAGAGGCTCGTGAGTCGCGTGCTCCTGTCTCCCGGGCCTTCCCCGGCCCAGGAAGCGGTTGCGGGATCGGCCGCGTCGCGTCTGATCTCGAACAGCATCGAGTGTATCATCCAGGACATGTATTTCGTCCATCGGCCCGCAGTCTGTTGGTGCGCCGTCCTCGCCATTGCCGGCGGATGGGCGGCGGGGCTGTTGCCCGCTGACGAGCAGGCTGGCCGGCCCCGAGCCGGTGTCGCCCTGTTCAACGGCAAGAACCTCGACGGCTGGGAGGTGGTCGCCGGCGATGCTGCCGATTGGAAGGTCGTCGACGGCATCCTCACCTGCACCGGTCGCCGGCAGGGATGGATCGGCACGAAGAGACCCTATGCGAACTATCGCCTCGTGGTCGAGTTTCGGATGGCGGCCAACGCCGACAGCGGCGTCTTTCTGAGGGCTCCCGACGAGGGCAATCCGGCCTTCGCGGGCCTCGAGGTGCAACTGCTCGATGATCGGGGGGCTGCCTTCGAAGGCGTTCCCAATGATGCCCGCTGCGGTGGCGTCTACAACCTGGTCGGACCTGACGAGCGGGCGAGCAAGGCCGCCGGCGAGTGGCAGACGCTCGAGATCTTCTGCACGCTCGACCGGATCAAGACGGTGCTCAACGGAGAGGTTTGCGTCGATGTGTCGCTGCGGGAGTTTGCCGACTCCCGAGAGGCCCACCCCGGCATCGACCGCACCAGCGGGCGAATCGGGCTGCAGTGCTGGAGCGGCCAGGTCGAGTTTCGCAGCATTCGGATCGTCGATCTCGGCCAGCCGGGGTGACTTTTCCCACGCTCGAGGCCTCGCTCCTGCGGCTGGCCTCCGGCGTTCTCTCCGAGATCAGAGACGACTGGGCAACCGAATGCGCCTCTCTGAACATGGAAACCAGATTACCCACCGCTGAAAACCGCGATGTTCAGAAGAGGCGTTGCTTTATTCGCCGCGGACCCGATCGAGCCGCCGCCGCCGGGCGGCGAGTCCGACGGGAAGCCCCGACAGCATGGCCAGGAGGGGACCCGGTTCAGGAACGGCCGCCACGGCACCGGCAGCTACCTCTCCCCCGGCAGCCGGCAGGTAGGCTCCCGCGCCGTAGCTGCCGGCCCCGTCGATGGCGACGAGATCGAAGACGTTGGTCAGCCCGTCATCCGTGAAGTCGCCATCGCTCCAGGCGGCGGCCTGGCCGCTGCCGTAGGTCCCCGATCCGTCGATCGTGATGAGATCGAAGACGTTGACCTGGCCGTCGAGGTCGGTGTCGCCCGGGGCGGCAAGGCCGACGACCGCCGATCCGTCGGCCGCGGTCAGGTATCCCACGATCAAACGGCCGGGCACGGCATCCCGGGAGAGGATGCCGCGGGGTGAATCGACGGCGCCACCAAGGAGTGCCAGAACGAGCTGCCGGACCGTCTCGGCCGTCGGGCCCGCGGTCATCACAAGCCGGGCGGTGCCGATGTCGATGGCCGCCTCAGCCTCGAGCGAGAGGGTCTCGAGAGCGAGAACATCCGACTCGATCCGGACAACCCCGCCATCCCGGACGACCAGCGGCCCGCTTCCGAGGGCGTCGTTCGAGGTCACCACCAGCAGCCCTTCCTCAACCACCGCCCCGCCGGGCAGGAGGCTCTCGCCGCCGCGGACGAGCGTGCCGCCGCCCCGCTTGACGAGCAGGTCGGCCCCGCTGAGCGTCTCGGTGTCGGCCTGCGTTTCGGTGGCCGGCACCCGCCGGAAGATCGCCCCTCGGGCGGTACTCGTCAGCCGCAGGCTGGTGCCATCGACAAGGCTCGCCTCGAGGCCGAGGTAAGAGCGGTCGACGAGCGTCGGCAGCCCCTCGACGGCCGCCGCCGTCACGACGTCGAAGGTCGTGCCCGGCGGCGGGCGGAAGTCCTCCGCCACGTC
>JAQCJP010000219.1 GCA_027592945.1 Planctomycetota bacterium | reverse complement strand
GGACGACGGGTTCGCGAGGGGTGAGCCCGTGCCGTGGAGCCGGCGTTGCTGGCGACGTGAAGGCAGGGATGCCGAAAACGAGCCAGCATCGAGCGAGCGGAAGGCAGGACGCCTGAAGCGAGCGTCCGAGCGACACGGCACGGGCTCGCCCCGAGCCTGGGTGGTGGTGAACCCATACGAGCGAGCGGAAGGCAGGACGCCTGAAGCGAGCGTCCGAGCGACACGGCACGGGCTTACCCCGAGCCTGGGTGAGGTGAACGCGGTTTCGGCGTTGGCCCGGGCGTTGCCGGGGAAACCCTGCTACATGCAACGATTGTGCCGAAACAACCAAAAATCCGCTGGACAAATCCATTTCTTTGAAGAAAATCAAGCCGGGGCACATGTTTCACACATATTGGGAATCTATACTCCGCCCCGTTACTGACACAAAAGTCTCCCTGCGAGAGGGCAGTCATGGAATCGGACTACGAGAAAAACAGCGTCGATTCCCAGTTTGCCGGCACTGCTGTCACGTCCGCGGACGATGCTCGCGAGCCACACCCCAATGGGCTTCACCGCAACGGTGAATCGAACGGAAGCGGGATTGGGAACGGAGCCGCCGGGGCCGCCGGAAAGGATGCGAGCAATGGATCCCCCTTCGCCGCTCGGCTGCGAGACCGTAGCCGCACCTGGGATCGGCTGGTGGGCGAATCACCAGCAGCCCGCGCGCTCGAGTCCACGCTCCGGCGAGCCGCTGCCGTTGAATCGACGGTCTTGATCTCCGGCGAGACCGGCTGCGGCAAGGAGGAGATTGCCCGGGCTCTCCACGCTCTGGGAGCCCGCTCGGCCAAGCCTTTTGTCGCGGTCAACTGCGGGGCGATGGCGGCTACGCTGATCGAGAGCCAACTCTTCGGCCACGAGAAGGGTTCGTTCACCGGCGCGGTCGGCCCCTCCCGCGGTGTTTTTCGGGCGGCCGAGGGGGGCATCGTCTTCCTCGACGAGATCGGGGAGATGCCGCTCGAACTCCAGCCCAGGCTGCTGCGGGTGCTCCAGCAGCGGGAGGTGACGCCGGTCGGCTCGACCGAGTCATTTCAGGTCAACGTGCAGGTGATCGCTGCCACCAACCGCGACCTGACCGCCGAGGTCCGCGAGGGAACGTTTCGCGAGGATCTTTACTACCGGCTCAACACGATCGAACTGGCCGTGCCGCCTCTCCGCGACCGAGCGGCCGACATCCCGCTGTTTGTCGATCACTTCCGGCTGTTCTTTGCCGAGCGGTTCGGTGTCAATCCGTGGCAGCCCGACGCCGCGACGATGGCGAGATTCATGCGGTACCGCTGGCCGGGCAACGTCCGCCAGCTCTCGCAGGTGATCGAACGGGTCTACGCGTTGGACGCCCCGCCCGCGCTGCCCGACGGCGACGACGTGGAGGCACCGGAATCGCAGGATCTGCCGGCCGCTGCCATCGCCTCGCTGCCGCTGACCGTCGAGAATCCGCTCCCCGTCGTGAATCTTGAAGAGCTGCGAAAGCTCGCCGTCCGGCAGGCCCTCTCAATGACCGACGGCCACAAGGGCAAGGCGGCGCAGATGCTCGGCGTCCATCTCAACACGATGACGCGACTCGTCGAAGAGGCGATGCCCGAACTGAGCAGCCGCCGCACCAAGCGGCGCAAGGCGACGCCCAAGTAGGCAGAGCGACCCGAGGCTGCTCCTGGGCCGGGGAAAAGGGGGAGGGGCACCTCGCGGGGGAAAAGGGGACAGGCACCTCGCGGGCTCGGAGCCAGTCCCCTTTTCATAGAAACCCTTCTTGCCGGGGGCTTCTGTGACGCAGCGGGCACGCTGATTCCGAAACGCGATCCTGCCCTCGCGGCTACCGCCGCACGGCCGTCTCCTCGAGGTGCATGCGGAGGATCGCCTCGACCTCCCGGATCGTCTCCGGGTGCCGGTGCACCTTGGTGTGGCTGGCTGGGACGAGCAGTTCCGTCACTACGCCCGGCTGGCGGGCGCTGGCCACCGAGACGACGCAGTCGTCGCGGCCGCCGATCACGGAGGGATGGATGTCGCCGGCAATCGTGTGCCGCGACACCCAACATGGCGGGCGGAGTTGCTCGAGAGCCTGGAGCGTTGGCGAGGAGGGTTCGAGGAGGTCGATCGTCGTCGGTACCTTCTTCGCGTATTCCGGCCGGAAGCCACCGGGATTCAGTCGGACGGCCTCTTCGTGGACGGCGGTGATTTCCGGAGGCTCGCGGACCAGCAGCGAGGCCGCGCGGCCGACTCCCAGCGAGGCGATCACCGAACCGCGGTGGGGCGTCGCGATGAAGATCACCCGCGTCACGAAGGGAAGCGGCCGGAAGTGGGTGGCCCGGGCCATCAACTGCCGCGTCCGGGGCCGCATCCGCATCTGCTCGATGGGCACCTGGGCGATCGAATCCCAGATTGCCTCGCCCGAATCGACCACCATCATCTTCGCGTGTAGCCCGCCCATGCTGTGGCCGACGATCACGAGCTGCTTGAGGGCGGGATCGCGGCCTTGCGGATCAATGGCCGACACGGCGGTGGCGAGTTCCTGACGCAAGACCGCCGCCACCGCGAGAAACGACGCCCCGGTCGGATAGTGAAACACCCAAGGCTCGAAGCGGCGGTGAAACTCCGGCCAGGCCCGCAGCTCGTTGATCATCTCGAACCACGTCCCCTCGTCGCTCCCCAGGCCGTGGATGAAGACGACCGGAATCCGGCCCGGCTGGTGGGGCTCGAGCAGTTCGAGCCGCGGCCGGGTGTCGCTCCGGCCGAAGGGCATCAGGAAGCCGGCCACGCCCGTCTGCGGCATTCCGGAGAGCATGTCGAGAAGCGGTGCGGTCAGGTCGGCGGCCAGGTGCGGGCGGGCCGGGCCGATTTTGACCGCGGCAATCTCGATGGGGTTGGCCAGGTCAAGCACGGCCGCGGCGTGATCCCGGTAGACCGGGCCGGCAAACTTCTCGGCCACGTTCTCCCCACCCGGCATGTCGAATCGCAGCACGGCAGTGGCTGCCAGCGACTGCCGCAGTGGGGCGTGGCCTCGGCTGAACTGTTCGGCAGCCCCGGGATCGAGCCTGATCACCACGGGCAGGCCGAAGCCGTCCCGCAGATGACGTCGCGAGATCCGCTCGTCGTCTGGCTGGGCCTGCGGCTGGAGGGAGGCGATCGCCCCAGGCCCGATCGGCAGGGCCTTGGGGACCAGCGGCACGCCGATCAGTCGGCCCGGGGGCCCCACCCAGACGCGGCCCTCGGAGATTCGTCCGTGCCGGCAGGCCGCCTCGAGAAAGCCCGCCAGAGCGTCGGCATAGAGGCAGGTCGCGGCCTCGAGCACCTCGGGCGACTCCGGGCAGGTTTGGACCGCATTCCAGGCTTCCTGGCAGGCGACGTAGTAGCCGTCCATCGCATGCCGGTCGCCGCGGCGGAGCATCTGGCACGACGCGGTGAGATACTCGTCGGCCTTCCGGAGCGATCGCTGGGCTGACGGCAGCGGCTCTTCTGCCGGGGCCGGCGGCAGCGAAACGCCTCGGGCCGCTTGCCCGGCAACGCCGAGCAGGCCGGCCATCAGCACCGCCAACACGATCGCCGACCCACGCTTCATCCAAACCCCTCCAGCCCCTACCATCGGCCCGATAGCCATCGCCCGCCCGGTGAAGCCGCCCGCAACCGGCAGCCGCCGCCTGAAGTCCCCAGACTCCCCGCAGAAGCTCCCCAGCGCGAACCGGTGGGCCATTGGGCTTTTCCCGGCCCCTGGAAACCCGCCACGCCCTCACCGACCTGCCCCCCGCAGGCCTGGTTTTTTGAGCAAACCGTAAGAAAATGGACGTGAGGGGCGAAAAAATCGAGCCGCTCGGCTACATTTTGGAATCGTCGCACGACGCATGTCCCGGCCGCCGGCCGATGGCTCGAGTCGGCAGCGAGCATCACCGCGAGGCGTTGAAAGGAATCCGGCAGCATGGGCACCCGCAACCTACGGCGGACCGGCTTCACGCTTGTCGAACTGCTCGTCGTGATCGCGATCATCGCGACGCTGATCGCACTGCTGCTGCCGGCGATCCAGAGCGCTCGCGAGGCGGCCCGGCGGGTGCAGTGCCAAAACAATCTCCGGCAGATCGGCCTGGCAATCCTTGTCCACACCGATACCAAGAAGCGATATCCGGCCGGCATGAACCTCGTCGTTCAAAACGGCAGCGCGGGCCTCTGGACCAGCAACCCGGCCTACACGTACAAACTGGCCGGCGAGCCACCGATCCGTGGCGAGATGTCCAACTGGCTGATCCAGTCGATGCCCTACTCCGAACTCTCGGCCCTCCACGCCGACTTGAATCTCCGCGATGTCAGTCGCGGCTGCTACGCCAACTCGCAGGGGCAAGGAAGCCTTGCCTCCCAGACGATCCCGCAGGTTCTCTGCCCCAGCGACTACATCCCGGAAAATCCGATCCGGTACAACACGTACTACTACGGCGTGAACAGTTACTTCGGCAACGCGGGCACCTTTTCCTGGTTCATCGGCGACGTCCGGCCAGGCAAGGGGTTCGACGGCATCTTTCAGATCAACTCCCGCACCAAGCCGAAGGACATTTCTGACGGCTCCTCGAAGACGGTCATGGTCGGGGAGCGACACTCCTTCGAACCCAACTGGGTTGATGCGGCGGGCAACCAGCAACTCCACACTCGCCGCGGCTGGGCCTGGTCGAGATACATGGCGGTGCAGGACGTCTTATGCAGTGCCTTTGTGCCGATCAACTTCATGATGTCCAGCAGCAGTCGTTCTCAGCAGGACCAGCGACTCAACGCGTTCGGCAGCGCCCACGACGGCGGCTGCTATTTCGTCTGGTGTGACGGCTCGGTCCGGATGCTGACGCTCGAGAGCACCTCAGACCTGGGCGTCTTCCAGCTCCTCTGCCGCCCCAGCGACGGCGAGACGGTCGGAGCGGCCAATGGTCTCTGAGCAGCGGCTTTGGAACGTCGGGATCTTCTGCCTTGCCGGGCTGGTCGTCGCCGGCTGCGGCAAGCCCGAACCACCGCCGCGAGTGGCCGTCTCGGGCTTGGTCACGATCGGGGGCAAGCCGGTCCCCAGTGCCCTGGTCACCTTCTATCCGCTGTTCGAGGGCTTCGGCGGTGAGGTGATCGCCGAAGGCATCACCGATGGCGATGGCCGCTACACCCTGGCCTGCCCGCTCGGTGACGGCTGCTGCATTGGCCGCCACAAGGTGACTGTCACCGACGCCCCCAGCCCCGATGACGCCCGGGAGCAGTCGGTCGAGGCTCAGGCACGGATGCGGGCCTTCCTCCGCTCGCTTACCAACCGGCCCATCGGCCGCGACTTCGGCACGCTGGCGACCACGCCGCTCGAGATCGAAGTCACGGCCGCCGAGGGAAGTGACTACGACCTCCGGTTGACGCACTGACTCGCTCTTAACCAGCCGAGGGGCGTCAACGTGGCGGAAGGGCGTGCTCCTCGGCGACCATTTCCAGTTCGCTGGTGAGATAGCGAACGGTCGCTGAGGGAGCCATGTTGAAGTAGACGCGGCCGTTGGTCTGCCAGCGACTGCCGTCATGGATGAACTCCGCGGTCGCGGCCCGGACGCGACCGACAGCCTCGACCTCCTCCATGCCGCCGCCCGCCACCGCCTCAAAGCTGACCTCGATCGCAACCAAAGCCTTGAGCCGACCGGTCCGCCGGTCGCGGGCGTAGACCACGTCGTCGTCAAAATCGACGTCGAGCCAGTGGAGGCCCCGCGGCTTCCCGCTCGAAGCGGCCCGCTCGATGAACTTCGCCTCGAGCGGCTCGCGCTGCCGGTGGAAGTCGCGACGGGCTCT
>JAQCJP010000218.1 GCA_027592945.1 Planctomycetota bacterium | reverse complement strand
CCCAACCCCAATGGACCTCACGCGCCGGTGGGCTTGCGCAAGCGTTCTGCAGGCGTTTGGTGGACCGCGGGCCATCCCGGCCCCCGGAAGCCCGGCACACCGTTCACTTCCAACCGGCCCAATCCGCGATCACACCACCCGAGGCCCGCCGCGTCGCCCGCCCGGTATGCTCTCGGCATGACCACCACGCGGCGGAACTCTCCGGTCGGCGAGGCCTTTTCGTGGGCGTCTCGCATCATCGCTGTCGGACTGGTCATGTTCCTTCCCGCCGTTGCCGGCGGCTGGCTCGATCTCCGGTTAAAGACGAGCTTTCTCTCCGCCATTGGGCTTGTGATCGGGTTCGTCGCCGGCCTTGGCTGGCTCGTGCGGCTGGCGGGAAAAAAGGCCAGCCGTGAGTGAACCAACCAAAACCGCTGCCGGGCTGGCCGTGCTGCTGGCCGTGCTCGCCTTGGCGATTGGCACGGCCTGGGCGGTCGGCGAGCAGAGTCCGGCCCGGTGGCAGGCGATCATGGTCGCGGCCGCTGCTGCCGGGAGCGGTGCTGCGGCCGGTTGGCTGGTCACTCGCTGGAGCCAGGGCCGGACGGCCGCCACGGCCGTCGCCGGCGGCCTGGGCAGCACGCTTGTCCGGCTGGCGCCGCCGCTGGCGGCCCTCGGCTGGATTGCCACTTCAGAGGGGTCCGCAAAGGAGGCTGGGGCGGCGGGCCTCGTCGTCATCTTTTACCTCGTCCTCCTTGCAGCGACGCTTCCGCTGATCATGATGGACGGGAGAAAACCAGGGCTGGACGGCCGCGGGACGACCGCGAATTGACGCCACGGCCCCGCGTGCCCCACACTCTGCACTCTCACGATCATTCCGACTCGCCGCCGCTCCGGTCCCGATGTCCGACCATAACCCGATCTACCACCTCAAAGACGCCTATTACTTCGAGGTTCCCAAGCCGCTCTGGCGGCAGGGCTGGGAGACGCTCGACGACGTTCCCGAGTTTCTCAAGGCGCCCTTTGCCGCCGACGAGATGCCGAGCGTCGAGGCCTTCAACGAGGCGATGGACGGCAAGATCCTGATTCCGCAGCCGTTCGCGGAACTCGACAGCCTCTACCACGCGAAAAGCGGCTTCGGCATCTCGAAATACATGATTCTCGAGCTCGTCGTGGCGGCCATACTCATGCTGGTCTTCACGCGGGTCGCCAAGCAACTCGCCGCGGGTGGGCCTCCCCGCGGGAGATTCGCGAATCTCTTCGAGGCCTTTGTGCTCTTCATCCGCGATCAGATCGCTCGCCCCGCGATCGACGCCCATGACCACGACCACGGCCACGACGATCACGGCGGCGACGACCACGGTCACGGGGCCGTGGCGGCGCATGGCGGGGCGGCGGCCCTCGTGGTGCCGCACGAGGGAGACCGGTTCGTGCCCCTTTTGCTGACCCTGTTCTTTTTCGTGCTCGGCTGCAATCTGTTGGGTATGGTGCCCTGGGCCGGCTCGCCGACGGCGTCGTTCTCGGTCACGCTCGCCCTGGCGGGGGTCACCTTCGGGACGGTCGTGGTCGCCGGGATGATGAAGTTTGGCCCGCTCGGCTTCTTCGCCAATCAGGTTCCCAGCATGGATCTGCCGCTGCCGCTGGCGATCCTGCTCAAGCCGATGATCTTTGCGATCGAAATGCTGGGACTGTGCATCAAGCACCTGATCCTGGCGGTCCGGCTGCTTGCCAACATGGTCGCCGGCCACCTGGTGCTGCTTGGCATCATGGGCCTGATTACGGCCGCGGCGACCTATTCGCTGGGCATGTGGGCGACGGTCACCGGCATCAGTGTCGTCAGCAGCACCTTGTTTAGTGTGCTCGAACTCTTCGTGGCTTTCCTGCAGGCCTACATTTTCACCTTTCTTTCAGCCCTCTTCATTGGCGCGGCGGTACACCAACATTAGGCTTGTCGCGGCCCTCGGTGAAAACCTGGCGGGCCTTCCTCGATCACTCGGTTTCGTTTCCCTCACCATCCCCGGACGCCGGTCCGATCCCTCGATCTGCAAGGAGTTTCAGCTCGCATGATTCGCTCTCTTTTTTCCCTTCGTACTCTTTCCGTCCTGGCGGTTGTCGCCCTGACCGTCCTCAGTGCCGACGTCGCCTCCGCCCAGGAAAACGCGGCGGCGGGCCGGTCGCTGATCGACCTGACGGCGTCCTTCGGTGTGGGTCTGACCGTGATTGGAGCCGCCTTCGGCATCAGTCGGCTGGCAGCGGCTGCGTATGAGGGCATGGCGAGGCAGCCCGAAGTGGCTGGCAGCATTCAGACGGCGATGATCATCGCGGCGGCCCTCATCGAGGGCTTCACCTTCTACGCCTTGTTCATCTGCTCGGGCAAGTGATTTCAAACGTCCCTCGGGAATGGGCGGGGCAGGCCGACTCAGGCCGCCCCGCCCGACCCGGCGGCAACGTCATTTCCGGCCTCGTCCGTCCGATCCCACTCTGATTCGAAGACACCTGCCCATGGCCAGACACGCGCCCATGACGGTTCCGTTGCGACTCCTGTTGCGGGCTTTGGCCTGCACGGCCCTGTTCTCTGGTCTGAGCTTCGTCGGGCCCGGCCCGGTAGTCCTCGCTGAGGACGTGCATGCCGAGGCTGACCACGATGCCGAGCATGGGGGAGCGGCTCACGGCGGCCACGGCCACGGCCCCGAGATCGGCCACAATCCGCCGGCTGGCGTGACGAAGGAGGCCTTTGAAAGTCCGGCCTGGTTTCAGACCGACCTGGCCCTCTGGTCGTTCGCGGTGTTCGTGCTCCTGATGCTGCTGCTCACCAAGTTCGCCTGGAATCCGATCATGGAGGGTCTGGAAAAGCGGGAGCAGGGCATCGCCGATACCATCGCGGCAACCCAGCGGGCCAACGAAGAGGCCAAGCAGATGCTCGCCTCCTACGAGCGGCGACTGGCCGAGGCTTCCGATGAGGTCCGCGGGATGCTCGAGGAGGCCCGTCGCGATGCCGAGGCCACCAAGCAGGCGATCGTGGCGGAGGCCCGCAAGGCCGCCGATGACGAACAGGCCCGGGCCAAGCGGGAGATCGGCCTCGCGACCGACGACGCCCTTTCGAAAATCGCCGAGCGAGCCGGTGAGCTCGCGGTCGACGTGGCCGGCAAGTTCCTTCGGGAAAAGCTCTCGGCCGACGACCAGCAGAAGCTGATTCGCGACTCGGTGGCTTCCATTCGATCCACGCCCAGCATCAACTGAAGATTTCCTCGATGGCCGAAGCCTCAGCCAGTCCCGACAGCCGGCCCCATGGCCTCGACATCGCCGCAGAGCGGATTGCCCGCGTCTACGCCCAGGCGGTGATCGAGGCGGCCGACAAGCAAGGCTGCCGCGCCGCGGTGGTGGAGGAGTTTGAGGCGCTCGCCGGCGAGGTCCTTCCAAAGGTGCCCCAGTTGCTGGCGATGTTCGCCTCGCCCCGGGTGCCGCTGGAAGAGAAAGACGCGATCATCGATCGGATCACGGCCGGTCGGATGCAGCCGACGACCGCCCATGCCCTGCACGTGCTGGCCCGTCACGGTCGGCTGGGCATCGTCGCCGAAGTGGCCGCGGCGCTGCGGCGGCTGTCGAACGAGCTCGAGGGCCGGCGGCAAGCCACCGTCACGACCGCCGTGCCGGTGCCGGAGAGCGAGCGGGAGCAGCTCGTCGCCGAAGTCGAGGCGGCGACCGGCGGGAAGATTGCCCCGACCTTCATCGTCAATCCTGAGTTGATCGGCGGCCTGATCGTCACGATCGGCGACACCATTTACGACCAATCAATCGCCACCGGCCTGGCCCGGCTCGGCGGCAACCTGCAGCGGAGAACCATTCATGAAATTCAACACGGACGAGATCGCCTCACTTCTGCGTGAGGAGATCGACCGCTACGAATCGGGCATCGACGTCCGCGAGGTCGGGCGGGTGCTCGAGGTGGGCGACGGCATCGCCCGGGTCTGGGGCCTCTCCGGCGTGATGGCCGGCGAGATGGTCGAGTTTCCGAACGGGATCACCGGCCTGGCCTTCAACCTCGAGGAAAACTCGGTCGGCGTGATCATCCTCGGCGACTATCTCAAGGTGACCGAGGGCGACGAGGTCAAGAGCACCGGGCGGCTGCTCTCGGTGCCCGTAGGCGATGCGGTCGTCGGTCGGGTTCTCGATCCGCTCGGCAACCCGCTCGACGGCAAGGGCCCGGTCGTGACCGAGTTGCGGCGGCCGGTCGAGACGCTTGCCCCGGGCGTGGCGGATCGGCAGCCGGTTCGCGAGCCGCTCCAGACGGGCATCAAGGCGATCGACGCGATGACTCCGATCGGCCGTGGTCAGCGGGAACTGATCATCGGCGACCGCAAAACCGGCAAGACCGCGATCGGCATCGACGCGATCATCAATCAGAAGCACACCGGCGTGAAGTGCTTCTATGTGGCGGTGGGCCAGAAGGATTCCTCCGTGGCGGTGGCGATCGACGTGCTCCGCAAGTACGGCGCGATGGACTACACGACCGTGATCGTGGCGGGCGCCTCCACGGCTGCCCCGCTGCAATACATCGCTCCCTATTCGGGCACTGCGATGGCCGAGCACTTCATGTACAACGGCGAGCACGCCCTGATCGTCTACGACGACCTCTCCAAGCAGGCGGCCGCCTACCGGCAGCTGTCGCTGCTGATGCGGCGGCCTCCCGGCCGCGAGGCGTTTCCAGGCGACGTCTTCTACGCCCATAGTCGGCTCCTCGAGCGGTCCTCCAAGCTCTCCGACGAGAAGGGGGGCGGCTCGTTGACGAGCCTCCCGATCATCGAGACGCTCGAAGGCGAAGTGTCGGCTTATATCCCGACCAACGTCATTTCGATCACCGACGGTCAGATCTATCTCCAGCCCGACCTCTTCTTTGCCGGTCAGCGGCCCGCCATGAACGTCGGCATCTCGGTCTCTCGCGTGGGTGGTGCCGCCCAGACGAAGGCGATGAAGAAGGTGGCCGGTGGCCTGCGGCTCGACCTGGCGGCCTTCCGGGAGCTCGAGGCCTTTGCCCAGCTCGGCACCGATCTCGACGCAGCCACCCAGCAGCAGCTCGATCGCGGCTACCGGATGGTCGAGTTGCTCAAGCAGGGGCAGTACGCCCCGATGGACGTGGTCGATCAGGTGCTGAGCATCTACGCCGGCACCAGGGGCCATCTCGACAAGGTGCCGCGGGAGCAGGTGGCCGACTGGGAGAAGTGCTTCCTGACGTTTGTCCGCGATCAGGTGCCGGAGGTGCGTGAGAAGATCGTCGAGACCAAGGCGCTCGATGACGAGACTGTCCGGCAGTTGGAGGCTGCGATCGCGGAGTTCCAGCGGCAGCGGGACGCCCAGGTTGCGGCCGAGGGCCGCGAGCCCGTCGCGGCGGGCGGCTGAGCGAAGGCAGAGCGGAAAGGAAAAAGCGGCGATGGCCAAGGCCCGAGCACTCGACCGGCGGCGGAAATCGGTGCGGAACATCCGCAAGATCACCCGCACGATGGAACTGATCGCGACCGCGCGGTTCAAGAAGGCGATGGATCGGTCCGTGGCGGCCCGCGACTACACGAAGCACCTCGCCTCGATGCTCGAGAACATCGCGGCGGTCGGCGCCGACGTCGACCACCCGCTGCTGGAGATTCGGCCCACGAAGCGGACGGCGGTGCTCGTCTTGACCGGCAACCGGGGCCTCTGCGGCGGTTACAACTCCAACATCGTGCGGCAGGCGATGGCCCTGCTCGGCCAGTGGAAGAGTGAGCAGGTTGGCACGACCGTTGCCGTGTCGGGCAAGCGGGGCATCGGCGCGCTGAAGTTCCGCGGCGTCGAACTGGCCGAGACCTATACCACCTTCGAGGACAAGCCCGAATACGCTGCG
>JAQCJP010000217.1 GCA_027592945.1 Planctomycetota bacterium | reverse complement strand
CCACCGCTGGGCTGATCTGCTAGAACGGGGTGGCATTCGGCCTGCACATCAGCCTTCCGACCGATTCCTGCCCTTGATGACGCCCCTCGAGACGCTCCGCCGGCACTTCGGCCACTCCGGCTTTCGCGGCCCTCAGCAGGCGGTGATCGAGCACCTCCTGGCCGGCCGCCACGCCCTGCTGATCATGCCGACCGGCGGGGGCAAGTCGCTCTGCTATCAGGTTCCCGGGCTCGTGCTGACCGAGCCGGGCGGCGATCATCCCCGGCCGCCGCTGGCGGTCGTGATCTCGCCGCTGATCGCCCTGATGAAGGATCAGGTCGATGCCCTTGCCGCTCGGGGAATCGAGGCGGCGTTTATCAACTCATCGCTCGACCGCGAGAGCCGGGAGGCCCGCTACGCCGATCTGGCCGCCGGCCGCTTTCGGCTGCTCTACGTCACGCCCGAGCGGTTTCGCAAGCCCGAGTTTCTCGCGGCCCTGGCCACCCGCCACGTGCCGCTGCTGGCGGTCGATGAGGCCCACTGCGTCAGCGAGTGGGGCCACGACTTCCGCCCCGACTACACCCGGCTCGATGAGATTCGCAGCCGGCTCGGCGACCCCGTCACGATCGCCCTGACCGCCACCGCGACGCCCGCCGTCCAGGCTGATATCGTCCGCCAACTCGGCCTCCAGCCGGCCGCGATGCGGCTCTTCCACGCCGGGCTCGACCGGCCCAATCTGCAGCTGGCCGCCCGCGAGGTCTGGGGCGACGACGAGAAGCTCGCCGCGATCCTCGAGCTCAAGCAGCGGCACCTCGGCCCCGGGGCCGCCGGCAGCGGGATCGTCTACTTCACGCTGATCCGGGTGCTCGAACGGTTCAGCGACCTGCTCCGCGAGCGGGGCGTCGCCCATCGCTGCTACCACGGCGACCTCGACCGCGACGCCCGGCGGCAGGTGCAGCAGGCCTTCATGGAGGGCAGGGGGGAGCTCGTGCTCGCCACGAACGCCTTCGGGATGGGGATCGATAAGGATGACATCCGCTTCGTCGCCCATGCCGAGATCCCCGGCTCGATGGAGTCGTGGTATCAGGAGATCGGTCGGGCCGGCCGCGACGGCCTCCCGGCCGACTGCCTCCTGCTCTACGACG
The DNA here is from genome assembly GCA_027592945.1 of Planctomycetota bacterium. Lineage (GTDB taxonomy): Bacteria > Planctomycetota > Planctomycetia > Pirellulales > UBA1268 > QWPN01. Next base: position 4,768 of record JAQCJP010000217.1, on the reverse strand, counting down.
AGCAGGACCTGGCCACGCAGATGGAGTTCATCCAGTGGAGCAATCCCGGCCCCGAAATCTACCGGCAGATGTTCGACCTGCTCGCCGACCGCCCCGAGGAGGTCGCCGCCTACGGGCTGCCCTGGCTGCGAAAGCGGCTCCACAATCGCAGCCACCACGACCGGCGGCTGGAGACCGCCCTGGCGATGCTCGAGCGGCACGGCGCGATCGAGGGGGACTGGCGAGAGGAGGAGCGGGTCAGCATCCGCGTCGTCGGTGACCTGCCCGCCGCCCTGACCGACCCGGCGGGCCTGGCGGAAAAACTCCGGCGGGATCAGGAGAAACTCCTGTCGCTCGTGCAGTTCATCCGCCACGAAGGCGACCCGAGGAATTTTCTCAACGCGTATTTCGGTGGGGCAGACGCCGGCCTCACGGTGCCTCCGCCCGTCGTTGACAGCGAGATGTTCTAACTACCCGGGGTCGACCTCACCGTCGCGTACTACGGGCCAGGGCTGTGGGGTTTGATAGGAGGGCATTCGCCTCCCTGGCCGCCATCTGCTTGCAGCGAGACCGATGAAAGGACTACCATGCTTTGATGGTGTTCACTCCATCTCGCGTGGGGGCTCACCCTTTGCTCCGGGAGTGTGCCCATGCCGATCCCACCGCCGCGGCCACCCGCCGCCGACCCGCCGCACGGACGGTTCGGGCCGCCCTCGATCCCTGCACCGTACCGGTTACCTGGCGGGCATCGCGCGGTGGCGGCTTCATCCCAAGGGCGATTGATCGCCGGCACGGAGATGCCCACTACCCCCCGACGTCTGCCACCATTGGAAAAACTGGCAGACGACGGCACTCCGTCCCAACTGCTCCTCGACACTGACGACGCCGGCAAGGACAGCGGAGGAGACAGCGAGTTTCGGCGTTCGACCCTCAGCATGGCCATCAGCCTGGGAGTGCATGTGGTTGCCCTGCTGGTGCTTGCTGTGATCGTCACCGGGATGAACCACGGCCCGACGGTTCAGCCCCTCCTGATCTCGGCACGTGGCGAGGAGGCGGAGGAGGACCTTGATTTCTCCGAAGCGGTGGAGCTTGAAATGGCCGATCCGCCCGTGATGGACCAACCTCTAGAACCCGTTTTGGCCGAAGCGATTGTCGATGCGCCGGAGATCGAAGTCGATGTGACGTCGGCAGGAATCGACACCCAACTCGAGCCGATCGTCATGGCATGGGATCAGCAGGGTTCCGACCCTGGCGATTTTATGGCGGAACTCCGCACGGGCCGCGGTCGGCAGGGTCGTGCTGGTGCCGGGGGGAACGCCGGTGCGGGAGGTTTTGGCGGTGAGGTGGGGAGACGGCTCGCTCGGGCCGGCGCTCGCAGCGGTGCCATCCAGGTCTCGCTCGCGTGGAACAACTTCAACGACATTGACCTGCATGTCGTCACCCCCTCGGGGGAACACCTCTTCTTCGGGCATTCACGGTCGCTCTGCGGCGGCCATCTCGACGTCGACATGAATGCTTCTGGTCCGGACACCAGAGATGCCGTTGAGAATGTTTACTGGCCCAAGCGGTTCGCCCCGGCCGGCACGTTCAAGGTGTATGTCCACCATTTCTCCCAGCATGACACGGTCGATGCGACACCCTTTGAAGTCCATGTTTTGGTGGACGGAGTTACGCAGAGCTACACCGGCCAGGTGCGGAGTGGGGAGCGTGCCATCTTGGTTGCGGAGTTCAAACGTCGCCCAACCACACCGGCGAACACCGTGGCCACCGACGACGGCTTCCGGGAGTAGGCCGCGGGCGACTCCACGCAGCGAGCGAGACCTCACCGAACAGGTTCGCTCCGGCCCCAGGTTTCGTACCTCAGCCGAAGAGTTGCGTCCAATGCCGCTCGTAGCGGCCCAACCCGGTCCGCGGCTGGCCGCCGAGCATGTTTTTGTGGTGCCCCGGGGAGTGCCACCACATTTGAACGGCCCCTCCGCCCGAATCGGTACCGGCGGCGATGTTTTCGGCGCTGGCGGTGGTGCCCGCGGCCTGGGCCCGCTTCCAGGGCGTCTCCCGGCCGGAGACCGGCGACTCGTGGGCGAAGAAGCCCTCCCGGCACATATCCTCGGAATGGGTGCGGCAGGCCGCCACGAGCTTGAGGTCGGTCGCCTGGGCCGGCAGGCCGACGAGCAGGCGGATCTCATTGAGCCGCCGGATGCCCCGGACCTCTTCCGGGTCGAGGCTGTCCACCAGGGCCTCATTGGCCGCGAGCGTCTGGCGGTCGGCGGGGGAGAATGGAGCGGCCATCGTTGCTGCGGCCGCGACGGCTCCCTCCAGTTGGGCAGCGAGGTCATCGCGACCGGGGATAGAAGGGAGCTTGCGGCGATCCCGCTCAGGGAGCAACTCGGCCGCCTGCTCACCCCAGGCTGCGAGTTGGAGAAGGGCGTCTTGCTCCCCGACGAGCTCTGGATCGGCGGCCAGGATCTCGCCCGGCGTGACGAGCATCAGCTCCTCGAGCCGGGCGAGAGCCGGATCACTCTTTTCGACGATCATCTCCTTCGTGAGGTTCGCGGCGGCAGCCACGTCACGAATCGTCTGCCGCAACGTAGCGATCTCGGCGGTGACATCGCCACCGCCAGCCCGTTGCTTGAGAAGCCCGGCGGCGGCCCGCTCCGCAGCGGCCGCAAAGGCCGGGATTCGCTTGACGAGTTCTGTTCGCACGACGGCATGAAGCCGCCTCCCCCCGTCGGCCTCCAGGATCAGGAGGATCCTGGCGATGCGTGCCCGCTCCTCATCGGTCTCAGCCTTGCGAAATGCGTTCTGCTGCCGGAGAGCCTCGGCGGCAAGCGTCGTCACTTCCGTGCCGTCATCCTCCGCGAGTTCGGCAGAGCGGCCCAGTGTCGGGGCGAGGCAGAGCAACGCTGCAACCGTTGCCACAAAGGCCCGGGCGAGCCGGCCGCGGTGCGAGAACGGTGGAGTGTCGCGGCCTGCGGGTCGCGGGGATGATGTCATTCGTCCGAGCATACAGCAGCGGCTGTCCCCCGATTCGGATGACCGGTCACGCGTGCGGAATTCCCGGTGAAACCTTTCCAGAGCCGAAGCGTTAAAAGAAGTGTTGTGAGACCGTTCCCCCCGACCATCGAAGACCGGCCGCCCCGCGTGGCCATTGTGGGGGGCGGTCCCGGCGGCCTGTTCACCGCCTGGCACCTGGAACAACTGGCCGACCGGCCACTGGCCATCACGATCTTCGAGGCCAGCGACCGGCTCGGGGGCAAGCTTCTTACGCCCCGTTTCACCGCCGCACCGGTGCACTACGAGGCCGGCGCGGCCGAACTCTATGACTACTCGCCCGTCGACGACGACCCGCTCCGGGAACTCGTCGCGTCGCTGGGGCTGCCGACGGTGGCAATGGGGGGCTCGTCGGTCTATCTGACGGGCCGTCGGATCGCCAACCTCGAGGATCTGGCCGACATGTTCGGCAGCGGAGGCCGGGAGCGACTGGCTGCCTTCGACAACTGGGCCCGCGGGGCAATCACGCCGCGTGAGTTTTACGAGTCGGGCTCAGACCACGCCGCCTGCGGGGCTCCAGCGGAGCGGTTTCACGAATCGCTCGACCGCCTTGGCGGCGGCGAGTTGCGGCGCTACCTGGAAACGATGATCCACAGCGATCTGGCCACCGAGCCGGCCGACACATCGACGAGCTACGGGCTGCAGAACTACCTGATGAACGACCCGGCCTACATGCGGCTCTACTGCATTGCCGGGGGCAATGAGCGGCTGATCACGGCCATCGCCTCCCAACTGGCGGCCGAGATTCGGCTGGGGGCCGCCGTTACGCAGGTCGGCGGCGGGCCCGGGGAGCCGCTCGAAATCACCTGGCAGTCGGCGTCTGGCGAGCATCGCGAAACCTTCGACCAGGTCGTCGTCGCGCTGCCGATGGACTGCCTCCGCAGACTCCCCTTCGAGCCCGGCCCGCTGGCCGAGGCGATGGCCCGCCACTGCCGCCACCACGACCACCCCGCCGACTATCTGCGGATCACGATCCTCTTCGACCGGCCGCTCCCGCCGATTCCCGGCGACGACTCCTATCTGATGCTCGACGCCCTCGGCGGGGTCTGTCTCTACATCGAGAGCGGCCGCGAGCCGGAAGCCGCCCTGGGCGCGCTCGGCTGGCTGCTCGGCGGCGAGGCGACTCTCCGTCTGGCCGACAGCAGCGACGAGGAACTCGTGGCGGCCGCCCTCGAGACACTTCCTCCGGGGCTTGCGTTCTTGGCGGGGCATGTCCTCGAGGCCCGCGTGCACCGCTGGCCGGGAGCCGTCAGCAGCCTGCCCGGCGGCTGGCAGCCGCTCTCGCTTGACGAGCGACACCGCCCGGCGGCCGCCACCCATCCCAACCTGCTCGTGGTTGGAGACTATCTTTACGACACGACGCTCAACGGCGTCCTGGATTCGGCCGAACACGCTGCCGGCTGCCTGGTGGCGATGTGGGGCCGAAGTCCGATGACACCGAGCAGCCCCAGGGAGACATGATGAGCCAGGACAGCGGCGACCCTCCAAGGACGCATCGGCAGCAGAACGAGCCACAGGCTGAGGCAGACGAGACGGGTTTGCCGCCAGCGGGGTTGCCGGCCGGCCTGCCAACCGGTTCGACGATTGAGCGAATCCCGCTCGAGTCCTGCGGGTTTGAGATTCTCGCGGTGCCGCTGCCGGAGACCGAGCCCGCGGCTCGCGCTGCCGCTGAGGCGGCCACCGGGCCCACCGCAACCGTGACGGCCTGGGCGGCCGAGCAGCTCGCGGCCCCCGAGGC
>JAQCJP010000216.1 GCA_027592945.1 Planctomycetota bacterium | reverse complement strand
AGCCGGTCGCCCGCCGGCAGGTCGGCCGCCTCGGCGAGCTGCTCGAAGATCCGGCCCGCCAGCCGAGCCACCTGCCGGCCGTGCTCGACCTCGCCGGAGCAGGTCGCGGCCAGCCGTTCGATCGCCGCGTCCCGCAGGCCCTCCTGCCCGCCGGCGGCCGGCGGCCCCTGCAGTTCCTCGATCATTTCCCGGACGAGCCCGTCCCGCACGCCGCGGGTGTGGACGGCGAGCGTGTTGACCCGGAACCGCTTCATCAGGGCGTCGATGATCGAGAGGCCGGCCACGATGATGTCGGCCCGGTCGGGCGTCATCCCGGGCATCGAGCGACGGGCCCGCAGCGGCATCTTCTTGAGGCGGTCGAGCAGGTGGCGGAGCTCGGCGTGCGAGACGTGATAGCCGGCGACCGGCACGTCGGATTCCCGCTTCGAGGCCATCACGAGCTCGGCGAGCGTCGTGAAGGTGCCGCCGCAGCCGACCAGGAAGTGGGGGGCGAAGAGCGGGCGGCTGGTCTGCTTCTTGAGGATGCTGCCGATCTCGGCGTCGAGCCCGGCCAAATTTCGCTGGAAGGCGGCCGGCTCGGCCGGCTCGCCCAGGCGGAACTGCTCGGTCAGCCGGACGGCCCCCAGCGGGGTCGAGAAGATCGACTCGATCAGCTGGCCGGTGGCAAACACGATCTCGGTGCTGCCGCCGCCGATGTCGGCCATCACGACGTTGCGGCCGGCCAGGTCGAAGGCGTGCTGGACGCTGGCGAAGGCCAGCCGCGCCTCCCGCTCTCCGGAGATCACCTCGACCTCGAGCCCCACCTCCTCCCGGACGCGGCGGCAGAACTCGGGGCCGTTGCGGGCCTCGCGGACGGCGCAGGTGGCGATCGTTCGCAGGGCCGACGCCTGGAAGCCGGTGGCGATCTCCTTGAAGGTCCGCAGGGCGGCGACCGTCCTGTCCATCGACTCGTCATCGAGCCGCCCCTCCGCCGAGACGCTCCGCCCCAGGCGGGTGGGCTCCCGCTCCTCGTCGAGGATCCGGTAGTTGCCGCCGCGGAGGGCCTCCGCGACGAACAGCCGCACGCTGTTGGAGCCGATGTCGATCGCGGCCAGCCGGGAGGAGAGTTCGGCCGACAGCCACCGCTGGCGTTCGTCGTGTTGCAGTTCCACTTTTCATGCTCCCGGCATCAGCAGCCGCCATCATACCTTCGATCGACTACAATCGGGCGCGTTGGATGTCGATCCGCCCGCCAGGACGCCCGCAAGACGCCGTGCCCCTTCCGCCCCCGCTCGTCCTTGGTTCCGTCGCCTGCACGCCTCCCCTGGCCGCCGCGGCGGTCACGGTCGGCAACTTCGACGGCGTGCATCTTGGTCATGCCGCGATCGTGCGGCGGCTCGTGGCGATCGCCGCGGAGCGGGGCGTGCCGGCGGTCGCCCTCACCTTCGACCCGCATCCAGCGAGTATCGTCCGGCCGGCGGCCGCGCCGGTGCCGCTGACAACGCCCGGGCGGCGGGCGGAACTCCTGCTGGCCCTCGGCCTCGACGCGGTGCTCGTGCAGCCGGCCGACGCCGCGTTGTTGTCGCTGTCTGCGGAAGCCTTTTATAGAGAGATGCTCCGTGGCCGGCTCGGCGGGATCGCCTTCGTTGAAGGGGGCGACTTCCGGTTCGGTGCCGGCCGCGTTGGCGACGTGGCCCTGCTTGAGCAGTTGGCCGCGGCCGACGGAGCGAGCCTCGAGGTCGTGCCGCCGGTGAACGTCGACGGGCAGCCGGTCTCGAGCTCACGGCTGCGGTCGCTGATCGCCGCCGGTGATGTGGCGGCGGCGGCGGGCCTGGCGACCGCTCCCTATCGGCTCAGCGGGCGAGTCGTCAGCGGGGCCCGGCGGGGGGCGACCCTCGGCTTTCCGACCGCCAACCTCGCCGAGGTGGCCACGCTCCTGCCGGCGGCGGGGGTCTATGCGGCCCGGGCCCGGACGGGCGAGGAGGGGGGCGACGCCGTCGGCTCCTTGCCGGCGGCGGTCAACGTCGGGCCCGCGCCGACCTTCGGCGTCGAGGCGAGCGGGGTCGAGGTGCATCTGATCGGCTTCGAGGGAGATCTCTATGGCAGGCTGCTTCACGTTGACTTCCTGGAGCGGCTGCGCGACACTCGTCGCTTTGACTCGGCCGCCGACCTGCAGGCCCAGCTTGCCGACGACGTGGCCCGGGCCGCGGCGGTCGCCGGCGGGCAATCGGCGGCCCCCGCACGGGAGACATGATGCGACTTGACTGGGCCAGCCTCCTCGACCTCTTGAAGAGCCGCGAGCGGTTCGTGCTCACGAGCCACGTCCGCCCCGACTGCGACGCCCTCGGCAGCGAGCTGGGCATGGCGGGCATCCTCGAGGCGCTCGGCAAAGACGTGCGGATCGTCAACGCCCAGGCCACCCCGGCCAGCCTCCGCTGGATCGATCCCGACGGGCGGCTGGAGTCGCTGGCGGAGCAGGTCAAACCGGCGGACCTTGCCGACCGAGACCTCCTGATCGTCCTCGACACCAGCGCCTTCGCCCAACTCGGGGCGATGGCCGACGTCGCCAAGAGCATGCGGGACCGGGTGCTCGTCATCGACCACCACGTCAGCGAAGACGATCTCTCCGACCGCTGGTTCAAGGACACCTCCGCCGAGGCGACCGCTCGGATCGTCTACGAGATCGGCCTCCGGCTGCGGGTGCCGCTCACCGAGCGGATCGCCACGCCGATCTATGCCGGGCTCTCGACCGACACCGGCGGCTTTCGGTTTCCGTCGGTCTCCGGCGAGAGCTTTCGGATTGCCGCCCGGCTGGTCGATGCGGGGGCGAGCCCGCCGGCGATCTACCGCGAACTGTTCGAGCAGGACACGCTCGCCCGGCTTCACCTCGTGGGCCGCACCATCGCCGGGGCCCGCACCAGCCACGACGGCCGGGTGATCTTCTCGAGCGTGCGGCAGAGCGACATCAAGGAGGTCGGGGCGGTGCCCGCCGACACCGAAGACCTCATCAACCTCACCCTTGCCGTCAATGGGACGGAGGTGGCGGCGATCCTGATCGAGCAGCCTGACGGGCGGATCAAGGTCAGCTTCCGAAGTCGCGGGCCGGTCGACTGCAGCAGCCTGGCCGGCAGCTTCGGCGGCGGCGGCCACAAGGCGGCGGCCGGGGCGATCCTGGATGGTCCCTTCGACACGGCGCTCGCGCAGGTGACCGAAGCGGTGGACGCAGCTTGGGCGGAACGGATGGCCGAGGCGGCCGTCTGAGGCGGGGAGGAACCATGAAGACCGAGACCGGGCCCGAGCATTCGCGGCGAGGATTCCTGGCCAAGGTCGCGGCGGTCGCCTGCGGCGGCCTGGCCACGCTCACGCCGGTGGCGGCCGGGCTCTGGGCCTTCCTCGATCCGCTCCGGCGAAAGGGGGCGGCGGCTACCTTTCTGCCGGTCACCGAACTCTCGGCCGTGCCCGACGACGGGGTGCCGAGGCAGTTCGCCGTCGTCTCCGATCGCATCGACGCCTGGACCGGCTTTCCCCGTGAGCCGATCGGGGCGGTCTACCTTCGCCGCGAGCAGGGCTCCGAGACGGTCGAGGCCCTGACGGCCACCTGCCCCCACGCCGGCTGCTTCATCGAACTGGAGGCCGACGGACGGTGCTTCCGCTGCCCCTGTCACAACAGCACCTTCACGCTCGAGGGCGGCATCGTCGAGCCGAGCCCCTCGCCCCGCACGATGGACTCGCTGGAGTGCCGGGTCGGCAAGAACGGCGAGGTGGCGGTCAAGTGGGAGAACTTCTACACCGGCATCGCCGAGAAGGTGCCCCGCACATGAGCACCGCCAGCGACCGCCGGCCCGGGCTGCTCCGGCAGCTGGGCGACTTTCTCGACGACCGCACCGGCTGGCGGGGCCTGGTGCAGGAGGCCCTCTACGAGCGGGTGCCTGGCGGAGCCCGCTGGCGGTACGTCTGGGGCAGCACGCTCGTCTTCGCCTTCATGACGCAGGTAATCACCGGGCTCTTTCTCTGGGCGAGCTACTCGGCCAGCGGCCAGACCGCCTGGGAGAGCGTCTGGTACATCCAGCATGAGATGACCGGCGGCTGGCTGCTGCGGGGCATCCATCACTTCATGGCCCAGGCGATGGTCGTGCTCTTGGCGCTCCATCTGCTCCAGGTGGTGATCGACGGGGCCTACCGGGCGCCGCGGGAGGTCAACTTCTGGCTCGGCCTGATCCTGATGATGCTCGTTCTCGGGATGGCCCTGACCGGCTACCTGCTCCCTTGGGACCAGAAGGGCTACTGGGCGACGCGGGTCGCCACCAACCTTGCCGGGCTCGTTCCCTTCGTCGGCCCGCAGATCCAGCAGCTCGTCGTCGGCGGGCCCGACTACGGTCACCACACCCTGACCCGCTTCTTCGCCCTCCATGCCGGCTTCCTGCCTGGCACGCTGGTGCTCTTCCTGGTGGTGCACCTGGCGCTGTTCCGCAAGCACGGCCTCCATGCCAAGCAGCCGATCACCCGGCCCGACGGGATGTTCTGGCCCGACCAGCTCCTCAAGGATGCCGTCGCGATGCTGGCGGTGATGGCGGTCGTGCTCGGCGTGATCCTCCTGCCGGCGGTGCGGACGATGCTCGCCGGCGGGCAGGTCGACTGGGGGCACGTCGGGGCCGAGCTGGGAGCGCCCGCCGATCCCGCCCAGCCCTATGCGGCTGCCCGGCCGGAGTGGTACTTCCTGTTTCTGTTTCAGTTCCTCAAGGTCTTCGAGGGCTGGGGGGCGACAGGCGAGTTCATCGGGGCGATCGTGCTGCCCGGGCTGATCATGGGCGTGATGTTCCTGATGCCGATCGTCGGCCGCTGGAACCTCGGCCACCGGTTCAACATCGCCTTCACCCTCGGCATCCTGGTCGGCGTGGCGGCGCTGACCGGCCTGGCCCTCGACGAAGACTACTACGCTCTCTGGGCCGACAAGACGCAACTTGCCGAAGCGGCGGCCCTCTTCGACGAGACCGGCGGCGACGAGGCCAAGCTCCTCGCGGCGGTGGGCGGCGACGAGGCGAAGGCCGCCACGATCGCCGGGCAGTTTGCGAAGGTGAAGAAGCTCCGCCGCTCCGAGGCCTTCCTGGCGGCGGTGAAAACGGCCCACGCCGACGCCGAGCGGGCCGTCGAGCTGGCCGGCCGCCCCGAGCGGATCCCGCCGGGCGGGGCGCTGGAGCTCGTTCGTCGCGATCCGCTCTCCCAGGGGCCGCGGCTCTTCGCCCAGCACTGCGCCAGCTGCCATGCCCACGTCGACCCGGCGAGCCCCGAGGCCGAGGCGATCCTGGCGGAGTCGTCGGCCGCCAATCTCTTCGCCTTCGGCACGGCCGCCTGGATGACCGGCCTGCTCGATCCCGATCAGGTGGCCGGGCCGGCCTACTTCGGCAACACCGCCCACAAGGACGGCGACATGGTGAGCTTCGTGCAGGAGGATCTCCAGGACGAGGAGACCTGGAAGCCTGCCGACATCGAGGCCGTGATCGCCGCGATGGCGGCCGAGGCGGGCCACGGCGATTCAAAAACGCCGGCTGAGACGGTCGCCCGGGGTCGCGAGCTGGTTGCCAGCGACGAGCGGTGCGGGATGTGCCATCGCTTCGGCGACAACGGCACCGATCTCGGGATGGCCTGCGACCTGACCGGCTGGGGAAGCCGCGAGTGGCTGGTGGGGCTCATCGCCGACCCGACCCACGAGCGGTTCTACGGCGATGAGAACGACCGGATGCCGAGCTTCGGCGTCGCGGCCGAGGGCTCGATGCCGATGCTCTCCGACGAGCAGATCGGGCTCCTCGCCGACTGGCTGCGGGGCGACTGGTATCGGGCGACGGGCGGGCATTGAGGTCGGGGGCGGGATGGCCCAACGGCCCGCCGTCCCCCCGGCTCGCGCCGGGGGGCTTTTATTGCGTCAACGCGGGCGGGGGACCCGGGG
>JAQCJP010000215.1 GCA_027592945.1 Planctomycetota bacterium | reverse complement strand
AAGCGGGACATCGGCGGCGGCAGCGGCTGGGGCGATTTGCCGCCGCACGAACGGGAAGCGGCCCTCCAGCAGATCGGGCGGGAATATCCGGCCTATTACCGCGAAGCGATCGAGGAATACTTCAAGCGGCTGGCCACCGGCGAGGAGACCAGGCCATGACCGGCCCCCATGAAAGCCTGCCGGCGGCGGTCCCGCGGCGATGGCAGCGATCGCTCCGGGCGTCGGGCTGGCTGGTCGCGACCACCGCAGCCTGGAGTCTGCTGGCGGCGACCAGCGGGCTCTGCGCCGAGCCGTCGGGCAGCCCAGTTCCCGTGCGGGTCGAACTCACCGATGCCGATGACGCCGCCGGCAGCCTCGTCGCCATCGACGAGACAGGCCTCCGGCTGCGCGACGCTGCCGAGGAGCGGACCTTCGCCCTCGAGAGGGTCCGGCGGGTCATCCACGAGACAGATCGGGCCGCCGACCGCAGAAGCGTGCTCGTGGTCACCGGCGACGGGGGCCGCCTGACGGGCGACGACTTCCTGGTCGATGGCGACCGAGCCATCGTGCCGGTCGATGATGACCGAATTGAACTGCCGCTCGAGCGTGTCGGGACGGTGGCCTGGTCGGAGCCGGGCCGGCAGCCACCCGACTGGCTGAAGAAGATTCCGGAAGATCCGCTGGCCGACCTGGTGGTCGTGCGGCGGGACGACGGCCAGGCCTTCGTGGAATGCGCGGTGGTCGGCGTCTCGGCCGAGAACGTGACGGTGGTGCTCGACGGCGAAACAATCCCCGTCCGGCGGGAAAAGGTGCTGGGTGTGGTCTGGCTGCGGGAGAACCGCGAGCCGCCCGGTGGCACCCTTGTCACGCTGGATGACGGCCGCCTGGCGACCGGCCGCCTCGTCTGGTCCCCGGCAGGTCTCCTGCTCGATGACAACGTCCGGCTGCCGGCCGCTGTCTTCCGATCGCTCAACTTCGCCGCTGGCCGTCGCGTGGCCCTGGCTGACCTGTCCCCCGAGCAGTCGCGGGTAGAGCCGTTTTTCGGATCGCTTGCCAAACACGATGGCCTGGCGGCCTTCTTCGCAGTCCGCAGCCTGACCGATCCGACCGGCAAGGCGGCGGGGAGCGTCGTGATGCGGCCCCGCACCGAAGCGACCTGGCGGATCCCAGCCGACAGCCGGCGGTTTCGGGTCACGCTCGAGCGGGATGCCGCCGGGGCTGCCGGAACGGTGGAGGTCTGCATCAAGCTCGACGATCGGGAGGTCCACCGCGGCCGACTCGGAGCCACCGCGGGCGACCAGGCCGCAGCGGGCTGGGGCGAGTTGATCGAGTTCGATGTCAGCGGCGGCCGGCGGCTGACGCTGCTTGTCGACTTCGTGCCCGGCGACATCGGCTGCGGCGTGCGATTGAGCGACGGGGTGTTTGAGAAGTGAAGCTGTCTGCCGCCGCCGGAATGTGGGTCGTCATCGGTCTGATCGTCGCGCTGGCGATGCTGCCCGCGGCCAGCCGCAGCGACGGGCTGTCGGTCGATCCAGGCGTGCTGGCGGCAGAGGCCCGCCGGGTGGAGGTGATCGAACGGGCCGCGGCGACTGCCGTGGCGATCTTCGCCGGCGATGCCGGCGGGGGCTCGGGCGTGCTGATCAGCCCGGACGGCTACGCGCTGACCAACTTCCATGTCGTCGAGCCGGCCGGTGTGGCGATGAGGTGCGGCCTGGCCGACGGGCGGCTCTACGACGCGGTGCTCGTCGGGCTCGACCCCACCGGTGACGTGGCCCTGATCAAGCTGCTCGGCCGAGACGACTTTCCCTTCGCCACCCTCGCCGACAGCGACGCCGTCGAGGTCGGCGACTGGTGCTTCGCCGCCGGCAATCCGTTCCTGCTGGCCACCGACCTGGTCCCCTCGATCAGTGCGGGAATCGTCTCGGGCACGCATCGCTACCAGTTTCCCGCCGGCACGATCCTCGAATACACCGACTGCCTGCAGGTCGACGCGGCGATCAACCCTGGCAACTCCGGCGGCGGGCTGTTCGATGCCGCCGGGCGGCTGATCGGAATCAACGGTCGTGCCTCCTTCGAGAAGCGGGGCCGGGTCAATGTCGGCGCCGGCTACGCGATCTCGGCCAACCAGCTGCGAAACTTTCTCGGTCCGCTGCGAGGCGGGCGGCTGGTCGACCACGCGACGCTCGGAGCGACGGTCTCGACGGCGGCCGACGGCAGCGTGGTGGTCGCCGATATCCTCGAATCATCCGACGCCTGGCGGCGAGGGCTGCGATACGACGACGAGGTCGTCTCTCTGGCCGGCCGATCCGTCCGCACGGTCAACGCCTTCAAGAACGTGCTCGGCACCCTGCCCGCCGGCTGGCAGGTGCCCCTGGTCTACCGTCGCAGCGGCAGGCGGGAGGCGATCCTCGTGCGGCTGGCCCGCGTCCACGCCCCGGCGGAGCTCGCCCGGCTCGCCGCCGGTGGCCGGCCCGGGGGCGATGAGCAACTGCCGCCCGAGAACGATGCCGCTCCCGAGCCCGCGGCACGACCGCTGCCGCCGGCCGTTGCCGAGCGATATGAGTCACGCCCGAGCTTTACCAACTTCTTCTTCAACCGTCGTGAGCGGGACCGCGTCTGGCGGGCGATGGCCGCGGATCGCGGGGCAGGGCAGGGGGGAAGCTGGGAAATCGCCGGCCACCTCGAAGAGGGCGGCGAGTTTCGCATCGAACTGACTGACGGCGACTGTGTCTGTGACCTGCCGACCGGCACCTCCACGCTCGACGCCTCGGCTGACCTCGACCGCGCGGCCGTGCCGCCGGGCAGCGGGGGCATGCTCGCAGCGCTTGCGATCTGGCGGCGGCTCATGGTCGAAGGGCCGGAGAAACTAGGCCGCACGAACTACTGGGGCACCGTCCCTCGGGATCCCTGGGCGATCGATCCGGCCGGTGGCGATCTCTGCGACGTTCTCGAGGTCGCTGCGGCGGGCATCGAGGCCCGCTTCGCCGTCGATGACATGGGCCGGCTGGTCGGCATCGATCTCTGGATGTCACCGCTGGCTGAGCCCTGCGAGATTCGCGTCACGGCACCCTTGGCAGCCGATGACCGCCTGCCGGGACGGCTCGAAGTCAGCCGCGGCGGCGAGCCGTTTGGCACCTTCCTGATCGAGAGCTTCAACCGATGAGCCGGGCGATCCTGCTGACGTGTCTGCTGGTCACATTCGCTCCGGCAGCCGAGCCGACTCCGCAGGAGATAATCGCCGCGGCGGCCCGCAGGGTGGTCAAGATCTACGGGGCCGGCGGCCTGCGGGGCCTCGAGGCATATCAGTCGGGTCTGCTCGTCTCGGCCGACGGCGAGATTCTCACGGCGGCCAGCACCGTCCTCGATTCGGAGACGATCGCCTGCGTGCTCGACGACGGCCGCCGGTTCACCGCCCGCCTCGTCGGGATCGACCCGTGGCGGGAACTGGCCCTCCTCCGGATCGACGGCACCGATCTGCCGGCGTTCGCGATTCGATCCGACGGCGAGCCGGTGATGCCGGGGCGGCGGGTGGTGGCCCTCTCCAACATGTTCGGTGTCGCCGCGGGAGACGAGCGGGTCACGGCCCAGCGGGGCGTGGTGACCGCCGTCGTGCCGCTGGAGGCGCGACGGGGCGTCGCCGAGGCGGCGTTTCGTGGCGATGTCTACGTGCTCGACTGCACGACCAACAACCCCGGCAGTGCCGGCGGGGCCCTGGTCGACGTCCGCGGCCGGCTGATCGGCATGCTCGGCAAGGAACTGCGGAGCACGCGGACTGGCATCTGGCTCAACTACGCGTTGCCGACGGCAGAACTCCTGGCGGGCCGCGAAGCTATTCTCTCGGGCACGGCGGCGGCTGCCGCGACGCCGGCGGCCGAGCCCTTCGATCCGCGACGGCTCGGGGCGGTGCTCGTGCCCGATCTGCTCGATCGCACACCGCCCTTCGTCGAAACGGTCGAGCCGGGCTCCCCGGCGGCCGCCGCCGGACTCCGCCCCGATGACCTGCTGATCGCCGTCGGGCCGCGGTCGGTGACGACCCGCGCCGAGGTCGAGCAGGCCCTCGGGGCGATGGCCGCGGGCGACCCGGTCGCCCTGACGGTCATCCGCGACGGCAGCCTGATCGAGCTCGATCTCGGCCCCCGGCCCCCGGGAGAGAAGCCATGATCCATGTCGTGCTCCCGGCTGCCGGCAGCGTGCTTGTCGCCCTGGCGACCACCATGACGGCGGCCCTCCCTGGCGAGAAAGCTGAACCGACCCTCGCCGAGGAGGAGGCCTTCCGGCGGGCGGGTGAACAGGTGGCTGCGGCCGTCGTCCGGATCGAACCGCTGGCCCTCTCGGCCGAGGCCTCCGGCCAGCGTGAGGCGACCGTCGGCCGAGGCCCATCGACCGGCCTGATCGTCGCTGCCGATCGAATCATCGCCACGGAGTTTGCCGTGCCGGCCGATGTCGATGCCGCCGTCGTCGTCCTGCCCGACGGGAAACGGCGGGCCGCGCGGGTTCGGGGTCGCGACCGGGTCCGCAAGCTGGTGCTTCTCGCCACCGACGATCTCCCTGCGGCCCCGCCCCTGGAGGCCGTGCCCCGCAGCCGGCTCCGGCCCGGCCAGTGGGCCATCGCGGTGGGCCGTGGCTGGGATGCGACGAACCCGAGCATCGCCGTCGGCATCGTCTCGGCGGTGGACCGGGCCTGGGGGCTGGGCGTCCAGACCGACGCGGCCGTCTCGCCGATGAACTACGGCGGCCCGTTGGTCGACATCGCCGGGCGGGTGATCGGGGTGCTCGTGCCGCTGCCAGCCGACACCGCCGGCCTGACCGAGGGCACCGAACTGTATGACGCGGGGATCGGCTTCGCGGTGCCGCTGGAAGACATTCGGGCTGTTCTCCCTCGGCTCGAGGCGGGCGAGTCGCTCACCGCCGGGATCCTCGGCATCGGCTACCGCGATCGCGACGCGATCAACGGCGAGCCGGTGATCGCCTCGGTGCGGCAGGGTTCTCCCGCGGCGGCGGCCGGGCTCGAGCCCGGCGACCGACTGGTCAGGATCGGTGACCGCCAGGTGACGCGGATCGCCGACGCCCGCCACGCGATCACGCCCTGCCATGCTGGTGACACGCTGGCGATCGAGGTGAGGCGGGGTGAGGACGAGGCCGCGAAACTGATCGAGACCACGGCCACGCTCGTCGCCGAACTCCCGCCCTGGCGGCGGGCGGTGGTCGGCCTGATCCCGGCGGCGGCCAAGCCGGCCGACGATGACGCGGCCCAGGGCGGGATCCCGGTTGCCTGGGTGCTGCCGGGCGGACCGGCCGCGGAGGCGGGTATTGCAGCCGGTGACAGGCTCGATGCGATCGCGACAGCCGAGGGGGAACCGGCGAGCCCGGTTGGGTCGGCCGAGGAGGTGGCCGGCCTGCTGGCGGGGCTCGAGCCGGGGCAGCCTGCCTGGCTGACTGTCTCCCGCGACGGCGTTGCGTCGACGGCGCCGGTGGTCACGATCCCGCTTCCGGCCGACGTGCCAACTGAAGGACCGCCGGCCGAGCCGGTTGCGGTCGATCCGCTGGCCGGGCCGCAGGACGGCGTTGACGTCGTGCGGCTGGAAGCGGCCGAGGTCGCCGAGCCGCCGCTGGCCGTGATCCCGCGGGGCGAGATCCCGCTTGGTGTGCTCGTCTGGTGCGGGCCGCCTCACGGCCCGGTCGCCGAGGCCGAGGCCATCGCCTGGCGAGCGGCAGCCGCTCGGCATGCCGTGGCGGTGATCCTCGTGGGCTCGGGCGATCCGGACGCATGGAGTCGCGACGACATCAGCGGGGTCGCGCGGGCCCTGGCCACGCTGAATCGTCGGCGACCGATCGATCCTGACCGGGTGGCAATCGCCGGGGAAGGTGCGGGCGCCGCCTTCGCCTGGCTGGCGGCCGAACGACTCGGCCGGGGCATCGGCGTGGCGCTCGTCGATGCCCCGCTGCCTCGCCGGGCCACGATCGAGCCGGCGACGCCGGCTGCCGCCCGCTGGATCCTCCCGGGCCCCGGCCGCGATGAGCCG
>JAQCJP010000214.1 GCA_027592945.1 Planctomycetota bacterium | reverse complement strand
AGCGAGCGTCCGAGCGACACGGCACGGGCTCACCCCGAGCCTGCAGAAGGCGTTGCTGGCGAGTGAAGGCAGGGGTGCCGAGAGCGAGCCAGCATCGAGCGAGCGGAGGGCAGGATGCCCAGAGCGAGCGTCCGAGCGACACGGCACGGGCTCACCCCGAGCCTGCAGAAGGCGTTGCTGGCGAGTGAAGGCAGGGAGGCCGAGAGCGAGCCAGCATCGAGCGAGCGGAGGGCAGGATGCCTGCAGCGAGCGTCCGAGCGACACGGCACGGGCTCACCCCGAGCCTGCAGAAGGTGGCGGTTTGACAAGCCGTTTGCCAGGGGTCGATACTTCGTCCGCACGTTAGGCGGCTCCGTGCCGGTTGCTTCATCGGCCCTCATGGCAGGGCTCCCACCTCGAAGCAACCGCCTTCCACCACTGCGGAGTACCTCTATGCCCGCCTACGCGCCTGATTCGGTGGTCTTCCCGTCTACGGCCCCCCATGGCTTCCTGATCGACATGGATGGGGTCATCTACCGGGGCAGCGAGTTGATCCCCGGAGCCGACCGGTTCATCGCCGACCTGCTCGCCCACGACCTGCCCTTTTTCTTTCTCACCAACAACAGCCAGCGGACCCGCCGCGACGTAGTCGCCAAGCTGCGCCGGCTGGGAATCGAGGTCGAGGAATCGCACATCTTCACCTGTGCGATGGCGACCGCCCGCTTTCTGGCCGATCAGAAGCCGAGCGGGACGGCGTACGTGATCGGCGAGGGGGGCCTCCTCAACGCCCTCCACGAAAATGGCTACGCCATCGTCGATCACGATCCCGACTACGTCGTGGTCGGTGAAGGACGAACGGTCACCTTCGAGATGGTCGAGACGGCCGTCCGGATGGTGATGGGAGGCGCTAAGCTGATCGCCACCAACCTCGATCCCAACTGTCCCACCCAGGCTGGCCTGCGGCCCGGCTGCGGGGCGATCGTGGCGATGCTCGAGACGGCCACCGGCCGGCGGGCCTTCAGCGTCGGCAAGCCGAGCGCCGTGATGATGCGGGCGGCCCGCAAGGAACTCGGCCTCGACGCCTCCCGGACGACGATGATCGGTGACACGATGGAGACCGACATCCTCGGCGGCGTCCAGCTTGGCTACCGCACGATTCTCGTCCTCTCCGGGGGAACGAGCCGGGAGGATCTTGCCGCTTTCGCCTACCGGCCCGACCTCGTGGTCGCATCGATCGCCGAACTTTCGGCGGCCGAACTCGCCGGCATCGCATCCTCGAAAGCCGGCTAGGGCGGCGGTCCGCACGCCGTGCCCGGTGCCGCGGCCTGGCGATTCTCGCTGTCAGGGAGCGGCCGACGGCTCTGCGGGCTGCTCGAAGCCCACCGGCAGGAAGGAGACCTCCCGGTCGTTGGCGAGGTCGGGGCCGGGAGTGGAACGGCCGCGGCGGACCTCATCGGATAGCCGGGCAATGAGATCGGCCACGATCTCGGGATGCTCGGCCTCGAGGTTCGTGGTCTCGGCCGGATCGGCCTCGAGGTCGTAGAGCTGCACTGGCGGCAGGCCCTGCCGCTTGGCATGGGCCTCCTTGGGCGGGCTCCAGCCGCCGCTACCGCCGCAGAGGCAGAGCTTCCAGCAGCCGCGGCGGATCGCGAACGAGCCGTCAACCGAGTGGCTGATGAGTGTTTCGCGGCCTGTTTCGCCTCCTCCCTCAAAGACCGGCAGCAGGCTCCAGCCGTCCTCGCCCCCGGCTTGGTCGGCGGCGGCCGGCTGACCGGTGATGGCCGCCAGGGTGGGATAGAGGTCGGTCAGGCAGGCCACGGCGGCGGTCGTGCGGCCGGGGGCGATCACCGCCGGCCAGCGGGCCAGCAGCGTGACGCGGTGGCCCCCTTCGAAGATGTCGGCCTTGTGGCCGCGGAAGCCGCCGCTTGGATCATGGCCGTGCTCGGCGAGCAGCTCGAAGTTGGCCTCGGGCGAGCAGCCGTTGTCGCTGGTGACGACCACAAGCGTCTCCTCGGCGATCCCCGCCTCGTCGATCGCATCGAGAATCTCGCCGATGTGATGATCGACCTGGATCACGAAGTCGGCGTAGGGGTTGATGCCGCTCTGGCCTCGGAAGGGCGGCTGAGGCACGATCGGTGTGTGGGGGGCCGGCAGCGGCAGGTAGAGAAAGAAGGGCTCCGCCGTGGCGGCCTGTTGCCGGATGTGGGCGACGGCCCGGCGAGCGATCTCCGGGAGAATCTCCGGAATCTTGAAGTCGGCCGCGATCGGGCCCTTCCGATACCAGCCGTAGCGATCCTCCTCTCTGGTGACTCCCTCGCGGCGGTCGGGCACGGCCGTGGGCCGGCCGTTCTCGACCCAGACATAGGGAGGCATGTCGAGCGAGGCCGCGAAGGCGAAAAAGTCGTCGAAGCCGTTGGCGTCGGGGCCGCCGGTGACGGGAGCGGCGAAGTCGATCTCGCCGGCTTCGTCGCGGATCCAGTTCCAGCCGAGGTGCCACTTGCCGATCATCGCGGTGTGGTAGCCGGCAGCCTTGAGGAGGTGGGCGAGCGTGGGCCGCTCCGGTGGGATCAGCGGCGGGCTCGTGCCATTGAGCACCCCCTTGGCCAGCCGGCTTCGCCAGTTGTAGCGGCCGGTCAGCAGGCCGTAGCGGGTCGGTGTGCAGACGGCGCTGGTGGTGTGGGCGTCGCGAAAGGTGAGCCCCTCCCGAGCCAGCCGGTCGCAGGCCGGGGTGGGAATCTTCGCGGCGGGATTGGTCGCCCGGATGTCACCCACGCCCAGGTCATCGGCCAAAATCACGATCACGTTGGGCCGGGCGGGATCGCCGGCCTGGGATCGCGGACCGGCCCAGCTCAGCAGGAGCAGGCAGCCCAGCACAAGCCATCCTCGGCTCATGGCTTCCACTCCACGCCGAGGATCGTCACGTCGTCGAGCGGCCCCTTCGGCTGACACCAGGCCTCGACCGCCTCGAGCAGGCTCCCCACGCTGCCGGCCAGCGGGCCTCTCCGGCCGGCATCGAGGCAGGCGGCCATCTTCTCGTCGCCGTAGGCTTCCTGGTCTTGATCCATCGCCTCGGGCACGCCGTCGGAGTAGAGGTAGATCCGGTCGCCCGGCTCGAGCTGCAGCGTCTGCTGGCCATACTCGACCTCGGGCACAAAGGCGATCGGAAAGCCATCGGCCCCGTGGAACTCCGGGGCTCCTCCGGCCGCTGGAATCCGCACGAGCGCCGGATGGCCGCCCGCCGCGTAGTCGAGCCGGCCGCTGGGCACGTGGAGCACGCCGTAGAGCATCGTGAAGTAGAGCCCGGAAAACTCGTCGGCCTGAAAGAGGTGGTTGAGCTGGGTGGCGACCTCGGCCGGCGTGGCGACGACCACCTTCCCGTCGGCCCCCTGGCGAACGAGGATCGAGGAGTCGGAGACCTTGGGCGTCAGGAAGCGGCCGACGGTGACCGCCATCAGCGAGGAGGGAACGCCGTGGCCGCTGACGTCGACCACGAACAGCCCGACCCGCTCCTCGTCGAGCTGGAAAATGTTGAGGAAGTCGCCGGCCAGCGAATGGCAGGGCACGTATCGCCAGGCGATCTCGAGGCCCGGCAGCGAGACGTCGTCCGCCGGCAGCAGCGACCGCTGCACCTTGGCGGCGGCGGTCAGGTCGCGAACCATCTGGGCGTTGATCCGGGAAATCTCCGCGTTGAGGCTCGTCAGCTCCTCGTTGGTCTTCTGGAGGCTGTCGCGGGCGACCGACAGCTCCTGATTGGCCACGACCAGTTCCTGGTTCTTGCTGACGGCGTTTTCAAAGGTCGAGACAAGCAGGTTGAGCACCTGCTGCCGGCCCGCCTTGACCTGGAACGTCTGGCCTGCCAGCGAGACTTCGAGCGTGGCGGCCGCGGCCTCCTCGCTCTCCGCCAGCGGCGTTGCCAGGAGGGCCTGCATCCGGCCCAGCAGGTAGTCGGGCTCGTAGGGCTTGGTGACGTAGTTGTCGGCCCCGGCGTCGAGGCCGCGGATGATGTCGATCGGATCGGAGAGGGTCGAGAGCAGGATGAAGGGCACCGTCCGCAGGGCGGGGTCGGTCTTGACCGCCTTGCAGAACTCGTAGCCGGTCGCCACCGGCATCTCGATGTCGGAGATGATGATCTCGGGTCGCCGCTCGCGGGCCATCTCGAGGGCAAGCTGGCCGTTTTCGGCCCAGCGGACGGTGTGGCCCGCCTCGGTCAGCCGCTTCTGCAGGATCTTCGCCTGCATCCGGCTGTCTTCGGCGATCAAGACATCGACACCGGCGGTCGGCCCGGTGGCCGCGGTCCCTGGAGCTGTCGCCACGCCTGCCTCCCCGGCTCAGGTGAAGGTGGCCAGGGCCGTAGGGGCATCCTTGTGGATGCTGAAGAGCTTGTCGAGGTTGGTCAGTTTGAAGACCTGGAAGATCTCCGGGCGGATTCCACACATCTTGAGCCGCCCCTGGCCGCTCGAAATCTTGCGGTGCAACTGCCCCAAGAGGCCGAGCATGGCACTCGACATGAACTCGACCTGTGAGAAGTCGAGCAGGACATCCGGGCCTGAGGCCTTGCCGAGCAGCTGGGCGAGTTCCGTGCGGATCTCGTCGAGCATGGTGTCGTCGAGGATCTTCTTGTCTTTGAAGAGCACCAAGAAGATGTCGCCCTTCTTGCCGGTCTGGATTCTGCGGAACTGGTCCATCGAGACTTCCGGGATTCAGAGAACGAGGAAAATGGCCGCCGCTGCGACCCGCATTGACGGTAAGCCTACCCTCTGGCCAAATCTGACGCCACCGCTCGGGCCCGCGACAGGCCCGCCGCTGCTGTCGGCAGGTGCCTCTTCTCGGCAATCCGAACTCATGCCGAGCCCAGGAGCGTCCGCCGGGCGACGCTCCACCAGCCGGGCCGGTCGAGCAGGTGGTATGGCGAATCGGCCGGCAGGGTCGCCGCCAGGTGCTCATGGGCCTTCTTGAGGTTGTGGTAGGGCATCGAGGGGAACAGATGGTGGAGGGCGTGATAGCGGATTGAGAAGGGGAAGAACAGCAGCGTCAGCGGGTCGTTGCTCGTAAAGTTGCAGGAGTCGAGGATGTGGGACTCCATGTCGACCCGGCTGCCGTCACCCTCGAAGTGGTGGTCGGCCAGTTGCCGCATCTGATTGAGCATGACGGTCGCCACAGCCAGGGCGTAGAGCAACGGAATCCGGGTCCAGGGATTGAGCCCCGCCAGGATCAGCCCGGGAATCAGGGCCGCCCGCAGGAAGCAGGGAATCTCAACAGCCAGGATCGCCCGCCGGTCGGCCGGGGTGAGCTTCCGCTCGTACCGCCGGTTGAGCGTCAGGGCAGATGCCTTGCGGAGCGTCCACTCCCGCACGGCTGGATGGATGAAGGTCAGCGGCACGAGCAAAAACCGCAGAAAGACGAGCACCGGAAAGACCAGCACGTGCAGCGTGTAGCCGATGATGCTGGCGGCGTTGCCCCCCTCCATGACATTGGCGACATACTCGGGATCTTCCGGAGTGCCGTAAAACCGTCGGCTGTGGTGGTCGCGGTGGTGACGCGTGAAGAAGGGGCTCGGCGTGAGCGTCATGACACCGCCGAGGAGGTTCCAGGCAAACTTAAAGGCCGCCATCTCATGCGCCCCGAGGTGGCAGACCTCGTGGATCAGCGAACCCATCCGGTAGAGCCAAAAGGCCGCGATCGGGAAGGCGACCAACTGCTGCCAGGACCCGAACGGATACGACAGGTAGACCGCGGCTGCCAGGTAGGCCGCCACCAGGCTGACGAGGAAGTCGATCCAGTACCGCGTCGGCGAAACGGCGAAAAAGTCGGTGTCGGCGTCGCGAATGGTCCGTCGGACCTCGCTGATCCAGGCGACTTCTTCCTCTGGAAGACTGGCTGAGTCGGTCGGCTGGGGCATGGTGCCCGGGCTGGCTGCCGTCATGGCGGGTCGCCTCCTGGCGGGAAAACGGACCCGTTATTGCACCACAATCGGCCGCCCGATGCCATCCCGACCCGCCCCCTCCCAGAGAAGCCCCCCGGCGCGAGCCGGGGGGACGGCGGGCCGTTGGGCAAGAGACGCC
>JAQCJP010000213.1 GCA_027592945.1 Planctomycetota bacterium | reverse complement strand
GGAAGAGCCGCGGCCGCGGGAGCTGTCGCTCGATCAGCTCTGTGCCCTGCCGATCGCCGACGCGCGAGAGTTTCTCTCGGAGCTTGTGCTCGACGAGACGCAGGGGGTGATCGCGGCCGAACTCTTGAAGGAGATCCGCGGCCGGCTCGCCTTCCTCGACGAGGTCGGCCTCGGTTATCTCGCTCTCGACCGCAAGGCCCCCACCCTCTCCGGTGGCGAAAGCCAGCGGATCCGACTGGCCGCCCAGATCGGCGCGGGGCTCTCGGGCGTGCTCTACGTGCTCGACGAGCCCTCGATCGGACTCCACCCGCGGGACAACACCAAGCTCCTCGGGGCCCTCGAGGCTCTTCGCGACAAGGGCAACACCGTCGTCGTCGTCGAGCACGACGAGGAGACGATCCGGGCGGCCGACTGGGTGATCGACTTTGGCCCCGGGCCCGGCAAGCGGGGCGGCGAACTGGTCGCTGCCGGCACACCCGCCGACATCGCCAAGGCTCCCGAGAGCATCACCGGCGCCTTCCTGGCCGGCCGGGATGCGATCGAGGTGCCGGCCGAGCGACGGCGGCCGGGCCCGGAGCGGCTCACGCTCCGCGGCGTCTCCCACAACAACCTCAAGGACATCGACGTCGAGATCCCGCTCGGCCTGCTCGTCTGTGTCACCGGCGTGTCGGGCAGCGGCAAGAGCTCGCTGGTCGGCGACGTCCTCGAGCCGGCGATGCGGCAGCTGCTCGGCAGCGAGGCGGCCTCGCCGGGGGACCACGCCGGGATCGAGGGGGCCGAGGATCTCGACAAGGTGATCGTGATCGACCAGTCGCCGATCGGCCGCACTCCCCGCAGCAACCCGGCGACCTACGTCAAGGTCTGGGACGACATCCGCAAGCTGTTCACGATGCTGCCCGAGGCCAAGAAGCGAGGCTGGAAGGCGGGCCGGTTCAGCTTCAATGTCGCCGGCGGCCGCTGCGAGGCCTGCGAGGGCAACGGCTCGATCCGCCTCGACATGGACTTCCTCGCCGACGTCTGGGTGACCTGCGACGTCTGCGGCGGCACCCGCTTCGCCAAGGACACGCTCGAGGTCCGCTGGAAGGGGAAGAACGTCGCCGAACTCTTGAACATGGAGGTGGCCGAGGCCCTCGAGCTCTTCGCCGACGCCCCCGACATCGCCCGCAAGCTCCAGACGCTCCACGACGTCGGCCTCGACTACCTCCACCTCGGCCAGCCCTCGCCAACGCTCTCCGGCGGCGAGGCCCAGCGGGTCAAGCTCTCCCGCGAGCTGGCCAAGCGGTCGACCGGCAAAACGCTCTACATCCTCGACGAGCCAACCACCGGCCTGCACATGGCCGATGTCCGCCAGCTCTTGACGGTGCTCGAGCGGCTCGTCGCGGCAGGCAACACCGTGCTGGTCGTCGAGCACAACCTCGACGTCGTCAAGCGGGCCGACTGGGTGATCGATCTCGGGCCCGAGGGGGGCGGTGGCGGCGGCCGAGTCGTCGCCGAGGGCACGCCCGAGGCGATCGCCCGCGTCAAGGCATCGCACACCGGCCGGGCCCTGGCCGAGGTTCTGGCGGCCGACAAGGCCCGGGCCGGAAAACGCAAGCCGGCGGTGCGGCGGCGGAAGGTGGCCGACCCGGCCGCCGCGGTGGCCGCGATGCTCGCCACCGTCGGCAAGCAGTCCCGCGATCCCGGGCCGCCGGCGATCACCGTCCGCGGGGCGGCGCTCCACAACCTCAAGGGGGTCGACGCCGACTTTCCCCGCGGGGCGATGACCGTCTGCTGCGGCCCGTCCGGCAGCGGCAAGACCTCGCTGGCCTTCGACACGCTCTACGCCGAGGGGCAAAGGCGATACGTCGAGAGCCTCTCCCCTTACGCCCGGCAGTTCGTCGGCCAGGTGCCCAAGCCGCTCTTCGAGCGGATCGAGGGCCTCGCCCCGGCGGTGGCGATCGAGCAGCGGGGGGGCGGCGGCACGCCCCGCAGCACCGTCGGCACGCTCACCGAGATGTACGACTTCTTCCGGGTACTCGCCGCCCGGCTCGGCGTGATGCACTGCCCCGATTGCGGCACGCCGGTCGGCCAGCAGAGCGTCGATCAGGTGGTCGATCGGCTGCTGGCCCACGACCCCGGCACCCGGATGCTGCTGCTGGCCCCGATCGAGCTTCGCGTCGGCCAATCGCCCGAGGCGCTCTTCGGCCAGCTCAAGGCGGCCGGGCACGTCAGGATCCGGATCGACGGCCGCACCCACCGGCTCGACGAGACGCCGAAGCTCGACCGCAAGCGGCAGAGCCGGCTCGAGATCGTGATCGACCGGGTCACGGCCGACCCCGCCTCCCGCAGCCGGCTGGCCCAGAGCATCGAGGCGGCCTTCGACGCCGGCGGCGGCACGATGCTCGTCGCCCGGGCGGTCGCAGGGGCCGAGGAGCCCGACTGGCCGGTCGAGGTCCACAGCCGCCAGCTCGCCTGCCCCGGCTGCGGCCGCGGCTTCAAGCCGCTCGAGCCGCGGCAGTTCTCCTTTAATAGCCCGCTGGGCTGGTGCCCCTCTTGCGACGGCCTCGGCACCCGGACGGGCGTCGACCGGGCGGCGCTGGTTCGCGACGCCTCGCTGTCGCTGGCCGACGGGGCCCTCGACCTCTGGCCGTCGCTGGCCGGGCCCGCAGGGAAATCGCTGGGCCGGGCGATGCTCGAGGCGGTCTGCAAGGCGACCGGCCTGCCGATCGACGTGCCCCTCTGCGATCTCTCCGGCCTCCAGCAGCGGCTCCTCTTCGAAGGCACCGGCGAGAAGTGGATCGAGGTCGCCGTCCCGAAGCCGGCCGGCACATCGACCACTCGCTCACCGTCGGCCGCGCCGCTTCGCTTTGCCTTTCAGTTCAAGGGCCTCGAGGCGGCCTGCGAGGAGGCGGCCCGGCTGGTCGTCGCCCTCCGCGGCAAGGTCGACGCGGTGATGGACGAGGTCCCTTGCAGCGAGTGCGGCGGCAGCCGGCTGGCCGAGGTGGCAAGCGCCGTCACCCTCTGGGGCCGCTCGCTCGACGTCTGGGGCAGGATGCCGCTGGGCCGGCTTGCGGACGAACTTGCCGCCGTGACGATCGCCGAGGCCGACCGGGCGATCGCCGGCGATTTGCTACGGGAGCTCAAGGCCAGGGTCTCGTTCCTGGTCGACGTCGGCCTCGATTACCTCGACATGGCCCGGCCGGCCGGCAGCCTCTCCGGCGGGGAGATGCAGCGAATCCGGCTGGCCGCCCAGGTCGGCAGCGGCCTGACCGGCGTGCTCTACGTGCTCGACGAACCGACGATCGGCCTCCATCCCCGCGACACCCACCGGCTGATCGCGGCCCTCGGCAAGCTCCGCGACCTCGGCAACACGATCGTCGTCGTCGAGCACGACCGCGACGTCGTCACCGCCGCCGACCACGCTCTCGACTTCGGCCCCGGCAGCGGCCGCGAGGGGGGCATGATCGTCGCCGAGGCGACGCCCGCCCGCCTCCCGGCGACCCGCGGCAGCGTGACCGGGCCGTATCTCACAAAGAAGCGTGCCTGCGACGCGGTGCTCGCCCGCAAGGAGGCCGAGGGCCGCCGCGAGCCGGCCGGCTGGCTCGAGCTCAAGGGCATCCAGCATCGCACGCTCCGCGACCTCGACGCCCGGATTCCGCTCGGTGTCCTGGGGGCCGTGACCGGCCCGAGCGGCTCGGGGAAGACGTCGCTGGTGCTCGAGGTGCTCTGGCGGGCCCTCGCCCGGCGGCTGCACGCGGCCCGGGTTCAGCCGGGCCGGTTCGCCAAGCTGACCGGTCTCGACAAGGTCGACAAGGTGATCCTCGTCGACCAGGAGCCGATCGGCTCGACGCCCGGCTCGACGCCCGCCACCTACACCGGCGTCTTCGATCCAATCCGGCAGTTGTTCGCCAAGATGCCGGAGAGCCGAACCCGCGGCTTCACCCCGCGGACGTTCTCGTTCAACGTCGCCGGCGGCCGCTGCGAAGCCTGCGAGGGGCTCGGCCGCCGCCGGGTCGAGATGCACTTCCTGCCCGACGTCTGGGTGGAGTGCGAGCACTGCAAGGGCCGCCGCTACTCCTCGGAGACGCTCCACGCCAAGTGGCACGGCAAAACGATCGCCGACGTCCTCGAGATGAGCGTGGCGGAGGCGGCCGAGTTTTTCGACACGGTGCCGCAGGTCGCCCGGATCCTCGGCACGCTTGTCGACGTCGGCCTCGGCTACGTCACCCTCGGCCAGCCGGCCCCGCAGCTCTCCGGGGGCGAGGCCCAGCGGGTCAAGCTCTCCCGGGAGCTTGCCAAGCCGGGCACCGGCAAGACCCTCTACATCCTCGACGAGCCGACGACCGGCCTCCACTTCGCCGACATCGAGAAGCTCCTCCACGTTCTCGAGCGGCTGGTCGACGCGGGCAACACGGTCCTGGTGGTCGAGCACAACCTCGAGGTGATCGCCGCGGCCGACTGGGTGCTCGACATGGGCCCGGAGGCGGGCGCCGGCGGCGGACGGATCGTCGCCGAGGGCCCGCCGGAGGACCTGATGATCCAGGCCGGGATCTGGCGAAAGGCGGCAGGCAAGTCGGCCGCGGCAAAGCGAGCCAACCCGGGCGAGGAGCCCCTCCGCAGCCACACCGGCGAGGCCCTGGAGGGCTTTTTCGGGCCTTAGGGTTTGCCCAGTTTGCCGGACACGACCCCCCTGCTGAAAGTTGCCGCAGGATGACCCTCACGACCGATTCCACCGTTCGTGATGGCATTTTCCTTGGAGGCGGCAACGATGGCTGTGCGTCCTTTCGTCACCCGACTGACCGGCGGTTCACTCATAACCGCTACGACCCTGTGGGCCGTCGCCAGTGGCGTGCTGGCAAGCTCGTCCGCAGAGGCGGCTCAACGGGACTGGGGCAGCGAACCTGCCGAGTCGGTACTCGTCGAGGCAGGTCGACCGGTCGGCGAACCCCTCTACGAAGAAACGGGCGAGGACCTGGTCGTCGAACCCAAGTTTGGCGAAGGAGTGTTGATCGACGATGGCAGTTTTGATTCCTACGCCGACGGCAGTTTCGGAATCCCCGGCTGCTGTTCGAACTGCACCGGGATGGGTTGCGACCAGTGCTGCCCGTCAGGCTTGCTGAACCATTGCGATTGTGGCGGCGGCCATGGCAAAAAGGCCTGCTGGATCGGACGGGCCGATGCCCTGATCCTCTGGCGGAACGCCCCGCCCGACCGGCCGCTGGTCAACAACGGCCTGGTGACCGGGACACTTCTCAATGCGAACGGCCTCGACAGCACGACGGCCGCCGGCCCGCGATTCTCGATCTTCCGCGTCAACAACTGCACCGGCCATGCGATCGAGGCGACCTACCTGCGAGCGGCAAACTGGCGGAGCCAGCGTCCGCTGTCCGACGTGAGCCTGCCGTACGAGCTAGCTCCCCCCGGTATCTACGGAAATGCGGGGCTGCCGTTCGACAGTGCCAACGTGAACCTCGGCAGCCGGCTACAGAGTTTCGAGTTCAACCGGTATCGCCCCCTCGGCGAGCATGTTCGCTTTCTGGCCGGCTTCCGCTGGATCGAGTGGCAGGAGCAGTTCTCGATGCTCGCCAACTCGGCCGGAGGCATTTCCACGCTTGCAGAAACCAACTGCTTCAACGATCTCTATGGTGGCCAAATCGGCCTCGACGCCAACCTGTTCGGGGCCCAGTGGTTCCGTGTCGATGGCCTCATCAAAGCGGGGGCCTACTACAACAATGGTGTTCAGTCGTCACTCGTATCCAACAGCGCTCCCCCGGGATCGGCCTCGGTCGCGGTCGGTGACTCGCCGTTGAACTGTGCTTTTGCCGGGGAGGTCGGGCTCACCGGAGTCGTGCCGATCACACGCCGGATCGATTTCCGATTTGGCTACTTCGGCCTCTGGCTCTCAGGGATTGCCCAGCCGACCCAGCAACTCTCCGGCCAGCAACTCACACCAGGGCAGCCAGCAGTCGGCAGCGTCAACGCAAATGGCAGTGTGATCGTTCAGGGCGTAAGCCTTGGCCTCGAAGGCCGCTGGTAGGCGACGCACTGCATCGGATACCGGCATAGACCGGCACGACGAGTAACGAATGTGTCGTCGTCCAAATCCTAAAGCTCGCCCGGCTTCAGCCCCTTGCGGGCCCCGTTGAAGCCGAAGGCTGTCGGCTGATACTCCCCGACCAGATCGACGCACGACGCTTCGGGGATCTGCGACTCGAGGCCCGTTGCCCAGTAGCAAGCGTTGACGAGCATTCGGCGGGTGCCCTCGGCGGCCAGGTCGG
>JAQCJP010000212.1 GCA_027592945.1 Planctomycetota bacterium | reverse complement strand
GTGATCGTCGCGGTCGTCTTTTCGTCGAGCCGCAGGCAGTCGCCGGCCACGATTCGGCCGGGGCGGCGGGCCTCGAGATGGAGCCGGAGGTGGTCGGGCGGGAGGATGCAGTCGCCGTCGGTGAAGAGCAGGTAGGGGGCGGTCGTCGCGGCGACGCCCTCATTGCGGCAGCGAGCTAGGCGGAAGCCGTCGTGCTCGTGGGTAGTGAAGGTGAGCGGGAAATCGACGCGGCGGGCGGTGGTGGCCAGCAGTCGGAGGGTGCCGTCGCGGGAGCCATCGTCGGTGACGACGACCTCGAAGCGGCCGTCGACGCCGCGTTGGGCTTCGAGCGAGGCCAGGCAGCGAGCGAGGTGCTCAGGCCGCTCGTAGGTCGACACGATCACCGCGATTTCGGGTGTGGCCACAGGATCTTCTCCGCCAGGGTGGGCATGTCCAGCAGGCCTCCGTGCCTGCCGCGTGGTGATGGGGAGATCGACCAGTCGGGGGTCGGGATGTGACGGCGGCCCGCATCGTGCGGGTGTGGCAGAGCGGGCGGGTACGGGAAGGGGCGGTGAGGTTGCGGGTTGGGTGGGGTGGCGTGGCGGGCTTCGGGCACGCCGCCACGTCGGCCGCGCCACCGCGCAAGAGAAGCCCCCCGGCGCGAGCCCGGGGTTTTTATGGCGGGGGGGTGAGCGGGGCGGTCAAGACTTGCGAGGGTGTCCAGCCGGCCTCGCGCAAGTCGCGGATGGCGAGGCCGCCGGAGCGTTTGGCGAGGCGGCGGCCGGCGGCGTCGCAGACGAGCGGGGCGTGGGCGAAAGCGGGGGGCTGCCAGCCGAGGGCCTCGTAGATGAGGAGTTGGCGGGCGGTGCTCGTCAGCAGATCCTCCCCGCGGACGACCTCGGCGATCTCCATCGCGTGGTCGTCGGCAACGACGGCCAGTTCGTAGGCAGCCAGATCGTCCCGCCGCCAGATGACGAAGTCGCCGAAGTCGATGCCGGCTGTCCGGCGGACGGTGCCGCAGAGGCCGTCGTGAAACTCGATCACGCGGCCGTCGGGCACGCGGAATCGCCAGGGGACGCCGCCCGGAGCGGTCGCGCGGTCCCAGCGTGCCGGGCGGAGGGCCGGTGGGAAAAAGGGGACATTCTGCTTTTCCAGATTTAGTGGTCGAGCGCTCGGTTTGTCTGTCACATCTGGAAAAGCAGAATGTCCCCTTTTTCTTTCCCTTTTTTGGTCGTGGGGGGCGGTGGCGGCGGCTTCGACGTCGCGGCGGGAGTGGGGGCTGGGGTAGATGAGCCCGGTCGCTTCGAGCTGCCGCCAGACGTCGAGATACCAGGCGGCCCGTTCGCTTTGGGTGTAGGGGCCGAGAGGGCCGCCGAGGTCGGGGCCCTCAGTCCAGGTCAGGCCGAGCCAGCGGAGGTCTTCGAGGGCGGCGGCTGTGTATTCGGGCCGGCAGCGGGGGCCGTCGAGGTCCTCGATCCGCATCACGAGCCCGGCTGAGCCGGCCCGTTCGGCGGCGACGGCGAACGTGCGGGCGTGGCCGACGTGGAGCAGGCCGGTCGGCGTGGGAGCGAGGCGTCCGCGGCGGGCGACGGGCATGATCGAAAGAAGAACCGGCCTTGGCTTTAGACGAGCCACCATTCGTTGGTGGCGAGGACGTACGCGCCGAGGGCGAGGTTGGTGGCGGCGTGGCAGAGGATGCAGTCGATCGGCCTGCGGGTGGCGGCGGCGATGCCGCTGACCACTGCAAACCAGCCGACGGCCGCGATCGCTTCGCCGGGGTGGGTGGCGACGGCGTAGACGGTGCAGGCGGCGGCCGAGGCGGCGGTGAGGGTGCCGAAGGGCACCTCCCAGAACTTCTCCTTGATCACATACCGCATCAGGAAGCCGCGGACGAACAGCTCCTCGATGATCGGCACGACCACGATCAGGCCGAGGCCGCGGATGGCAAGGAAGGCCCAGGCCAGGGGGGAGTCGGGGCCGAGGTTGTCGGCGGCGAAGGGGTTGTAGCCGGCTCGCTCGGTGGCCCCGAAGGTCCAGCCGGCGTCGTGCTGGAGCCTGGCGAGCACCACCCAGGGCACGACCAACAGCAGGCCCAACAGCGGTGGCCACCAGGTCGGCCGGCCCGCCCAGGCTTTGATGTGCGGCCAGACCCAGACGAGCAGCCCGAGCGTGGCGGCCAGCCGGACGGCGTAGATCAGCGGGTAGGCGGCGTAGGGCACGCCGAGCGAGTCGAGCAGGCCGCCGGAGGGCGTCGGCTCGAGGGCCCCGGCCACGAGGAAGAGGGCCAGCGGGGCGACGCAGGTCAGCCAGGGTTCGGCCGGGCCGTGATCGATGGCAGGGGCGGTTTCCGGGGGTGTGGGTTCGGTGGTCATCCTGAGTGCAATCCTCCTTCGGCAGAATCCCCCGGAAAAACATGCCGTCTGTCCCGTTTTTCCAGCGGGGAGTATATTCAAAGTGTCCGCCGGACTGTCGTCCCCCCCCACCTGGCGGTGCCCCCGTTTGGGGTTCCCGGTTTGTTTCCTTCCTGGTCAACGTGCATTTCATGGATCTCACCAAGCTTCGCAACATGGGCATCTCGGCCCACATCGATTCCGGCAAGACCACCCTCTCCGAGCGAATCCTCTTTTACGCGGGCCGGATCCACCGGATCCAGGAAGTGAAGGGCGACGGCGACGGCGCCACGATGGACTACATGGACCTCGAGCGGGAGCGTGGCATCACGATCACCTCCGCCGCGACGAGCGTCACCTGGGGCGACTGCGCGATCAACCTGATCGACACCCCGGGCCACGTCGACTTCACCGTCGAGGTTGAGCGGAGCCTCCGCGTGCTCGACGGGGCGATCCTCGTGCTCTGCAGCGTCGGCGGCGTGCAGAGCCAGTCGATGACGGTCGACCGCCAGATGCAGCGATACAAGATCCCGCGGCTGGCCTTCGTCAACAAGATGGATCGCACCGGGGCCAACTTCGAGCGGGTCGTCGGCCAGTTGAAGGACAAGCTCGGCTGCCATG
Organism: Planctomycetota bacterium; assembly: GCA_027592945.1. Taxonomy (GTDB): domain Bacteria; phylum Planctomycetota; class Planctomycetia; order Pirellulales; family UBA1268; genus QWPN01. The sequence continues at coordinate 3,282 of JAQCJP010000212.1, read as the reverse complement.
CGATCCCGATGCAGATCCCGATCGGCAAGGAAGACAAGCTCGAGGGCGTGATCGACTTGGTCAGGATGAAGGGCCTCTACTTCGACGGCAGCAACGGCGAGACCGTCCGCGAGGAGGAGATCCCGGCCGAGCTGCAGGAGGCCGCCGCGGCCGCCCGCCACACGATGCTCGAAGACCTGGCGATGTATTCCGACTCGCTGATGGAGAAGCTGCTCTCGGAGGAGGTGCCGACGGAAGACGAGATCCACGAGGTCGTCAAGTCGGCCGTGCAGAGCCAGAGCATCACGCCGGTCTTCTGCGGCAGTGCCTACAAGAACAAGGGCGTGCAGCCGCTGCTCGACGCGGTCGTTCGCTACCTGCCCAATCCGCTCGAGCGGAAGGTCTTCGCCAAGAAGTGGGACAACCCCGACGAGACCTTCGAGCTCGAGCCCGATCCAGCCAAGCCGTTCGTCGGGATGGCCTTCAAGATCGTCGACGATCCCTACGGCCAGCTGACCTTCATGCGGCTCTACCAGGGCACGGCGGCGAAGGGCGAGACCTACATCAACCAGCGGACCAGCCAGAAGCAGCGGTTCAGCCGGATCGTGCGGATGCACGCCGACAAGCGGGAGGAGGTCGACACGGCCGAGGCCGGCGACATCGTGGCGATGATGGGCGTCGACGCGGCCAGCGGCGACACCTACGCCTCTGAGGCGAAGTATTGCTCGCTGGAAAACATGTTCGTGCCGGAGCCGGTGATCAAGATGGCGATCACCCCGACCAAGCGTGAGGGGCTCGACAAGCTCGGCAAGGCCCTCCAGCGGTTCACCCGCGAAGACCCGACCTTCCGGGTCGCCACCGACGACGAGACCGGCGAGACGGTGATCGCCGGGATGGGCGAGCTTCATCTCGATATCTACGTCGAGCGGATTCGCCGGGAGTTCAAGGTCGACGTCGAGGTGGGGGCCCCGAAGGTGAGCTACCGCGAGGCGCCGACCCGGTCGACTAAGTACGACTACAAGCACAAGAAGCAGACGGGCGGTTCCGGCCAGTATGCCCACATTATCGGGGAGCTGGAGCCGCTGCCGGAGGATGCCGAGGACAACTTCATCTTCGAAGACAAGGTCGTGGGCGGCCGCGTGCCGCGGGAATACATCCCCTCGGTCGAGAAGGGTTTCCGGGCGGTGCTCGACAAGGGCCCGATCGCGGGCTTCCCGATCGTGCAGGTCAAGGCGGTCCTGGCCGACGGCTCCTACCACGACGTCGACTCCTCCGACATGGCCTTCCAGACCTGCGCCCGGGCCGGCTTCCGCGAGGCCTTCCTGGCGACCAAGCCGGTCTTGCTCGAGCCGATCATGAAGATGGAGGTGGAGGTGCCCTCTGACTTCCAGGGTCCGGTGACGGGCGAGCTCAACAAGCGGCGGGGCCTGATCGTCTCGACGGAGACGGTCGGAAACACCTCGACGATCATCGCCGAGGTCCCGCTGGCCGAGACCTTCGGCTACTCGACCGACCTGCGAAGCATGACGCAGGGCCAGGGCGTCTTCACGATGGAGTTTGCCAAGTATCGGCCGACGCCGGGCAACATCCAGAAGGAAATCGTCGAGGAGCGGAAGAAGCAGGAGCTGGCGGCCGCGAAGTAGGGTGCAGGCGGGCGCGTGGGAGGCGGCCCTCCGGGTGGCCAGACGCGGGTTCCGCGCGCCTCAATAGAAGCCCCCCGGCGCGAGCCGGGGGGACTGCGGGCCGTTGGGCGATCCCGGCCCCCGGGAGCCGCGACGGCGTTCACCGCCGAGAGACCCTTCCGGAGGGGTATGCTGACACGCCTAAATGACCTGAGGATCAGCGGTGTCCCATCTCTGGCAACAGTTCGCTGCATTGATCACATCAGGTGATGTGCGAATATCCGAGCACGGGTACGACGCGTTGGCTGACGATGGGCTCACAGTTGACGAGATCCTCATGGGGGCTGGGGCCGCAATTGTCGTCGAGGAATATCCCGAGTATCCAAAAGGCGCAGCCGTGCTGGTTCTCCAGCGAGCGGTCGACGGCAGCCCGCTCCATGCAGTGTGGGGTGTGCCCCGGGGATACAATAGGCCTGCGGTGCTGGTGACAGCCTATCGGCCAGACCAGAAGTTTTGGGATGAGACCTTTACGAGGAGGCTCCCCCGGTGAGCGAGAAAACGAAGATCAAACTGATTCGCGAAGGCAGATATGCCGCGGAGGTCGAGGTCGAGTTAATCGAGGACGACACCGGCTGGGCACCGTACCTCAGTGTCAGCGATGCACGGAAGTTGGACGCAGTACGGTCGGCATTGAGGGCCGGCCGCTTGGGCGAGGCTTCCGCGTTGGGGCGAGTGTTTGAGTTGCAGCCCGTAGATCATCGCGAAAGCGCTTGACCAGGCATTGAATGCGCGCGACGCCATAGAAGCCCCCCGGCGCGAGCCGGGGGGCTTCTATTGGTTTGCAGTCCGAGACCTGTTGGCGAGCCCCGGCGCGGCTTCCTTTCGGTTTTCGCGATCCACGGAATACCCACTTCCTTCGCTGATGCCTGCGACTCCGGTGCATCGGGTGGTTTTGGATTACACCCGCTAAAGACCGAGCCACCTGCGCACCACTGCCACAACCGCCTCCATCTGGTCAGCCGTCAGCACCCCAAGACGGCGGACTAGCTTGGCGTACGGTATCGAAACGATGTTCTGCGCGTCGAAAACGCCCGGCTTCAAGAATCGTGCCGAAACAGATACTTCAAAATCAGATCCTCGTGCGCTGGTTGTGTGGGTGACCACCGTAGCAAGGACACGATCGTTGGGGCCAGTCGCCGGAATGCTGAAAATCAAGCACGGGCTAATCTTCGCGATCATGCCGAGATCGACGAGCCATACTTCACCGCGGAGAGGATTCGCCATTGCCAGCTTCTCGTGCATCGAGGTCGAGGAACAACTCCTCGGCGATAGTGACGAGAGCATCGTCGCTAACGTCGCCTGCTTCACCTTCGACAACCTGCCTTAGCAGCAGGCTGGCAGCCTCATGCTTTTCAGCATCGCTCAGCGATTGGAAAGATCGGAGCAGATCGCGGGCGGCACTGGTCATGGCTAGAAGCTCGCGGAAGGAGGTAGATGTGTACGCCAGAACAGGCATCGGGCCAAGAGGACTTGGGTATCCAAAGGACCGATTTCTATGGCACACAGATTTTTGATGCCTCGAAATCCGAGGTTACTCGCCAAGCGAACGGGCGACAAAACTCGCGAGGCCTCCCGGTCGGCTTCGGACCGTGCGTGACGCCATAGAAGCCCCCCGGCGCGA
>JAQCJP010000211.1 GCA_027592945.1 Planctomycetota bacterium | reverse complement strand
GGAGCCGGTGCCGTATCTGGCCAATCCCGCGGGCGTGAGTCGTGAGGCCCGGCGGGTCCTGCTCGACGATTTGGCGGCGATGAATGCCAAGCATCTGGCCGACTACGGCGATCCCGAGATCGACACGCGAATCGCCCAGTACGAGATGGCCTATCGGATGCAGGCGAGCGTGCCCGATCTGGTTGATTTTTCAGACGAGCCCCGGCATGTGCTCGATCGCTACGGCCCCGACGTCCGGACTAAGGGAAGCTTTGCCTACAACTGCCTCATCGCGAGGCGTCTGCTCGAGCGGGGCACGCGGTTTGTGCAGCTGATGCACGCCGGCTGGGATCAGCATGGCAACCTCTTCACCCAGCTCGAGCAGCAGTGCAAAGACACCGATGCCCCCACCGCCGCGCTGATGAAGGATCTCAAGGAGCGGGGGCTGCTCGGCGACACGCTCGTGGCCTGGGGGGGCGAGTTTGGGCGAACGCCCTTCGGCCAGGGCGACCCGGCCAACCCCAAGGGCCGCGACCACTTCGGCAAGGCCTATTCGTTTTTGCTGGCCGGCGGTGGCGCGAGGGCCGGCCATGTGCATGGCTCGACCGACGACTACGCCTGGAACATCACGGCCGATCCGGTTCACATCCACGACATGCAGGCCACGATCATGCATCTGGTGGGGATCGACCACACGAAACTCACCTACCGCTATCAGGGCCGCCAGTTCCGGCTGACCGACGTGCATGGGCATGTGGAGAGGGGCATCATCGCCTGATGTCACGCAGGCTTCAGCTTGCGAAGGCGGCTGCCTGGGCAGCCGCTTGCCGAAGGGACGGCCGAGGCGGATCCTTCGAAGATCGTGAGCATTCGCGACAACTGGGTCCGGGCGAACGAGAAGGTCTTCATCGGTGCCGCGATCGACGACGTGCTCGCGGCCATCGCCGCGAAGATCACGCCGCGGCCGGCGGGATCGTGGCCCCGCCTGGAGCAGACGCCGCTCGTCGGCGGCCCCGACGAAGCCGTCGCCTCGGCGTCGTTCTATCCGCGACTGCAGCGGCAGCTACGACGCGGCGACACGCTGGTGATCGAGACCGGAACCTGCATGACCCACGCCAACAAACTGCTGCTTCCCGAGGGCGTCGGTGCGGAGGGCCAGGGACTCTGGGGCTCGATCGGCTGGGCGACGCCGGCGACGCTCGGCGTTGCGATGGCCAAGCGCGACGGCCGCACCTGGATGGTGACCGGCGATGGATCGCACCAGCTCACCCTCAACGAGCTCGGAGTGATGGGCCGCTACGGAATCAAGCCGCGGATCTTTGTCCTGAACAACGGCCTCTACGGCGTCGAGGACATGATCAGCGAACGAGGCCACGAGTACGACGACCTTGCGGCGGTGAACTACCACCTGCTTCCGGCGGCGTTCGGCTGCAAGGGCTGGATCGTCGAACGGGTCGCCACGAATGCGGAGCTCGACGCGGCCCTCGCGAAGATCGCCTCAGAGGATGCCGCGGCCTACATCGAGGTGATGATCCCGAATGAGGAGAGCCAGCCGCTTCCGCGCGACGTGATCGACAAAGGCTACAAGCTTCGGACGCCGCCGATCGGCTGAGCGGCAAAAGCCGCAGCCGGATCGCAGCGGCCTTTCATTGCTCTCCAGGGGCAGGGCCGCCGGTTGAGGAATCCCCGCGGAAAATAGCGGGAAAGTGCCCCCAGACGGGCCACAGCCGCTGATCCTTGACTCAACTGGCGGCAAAGAGCATTATGACGTTTGTGTAAGGGGGGATTTCCGTGCCGCGGCATGGACCATCTCTGGTAAGCAGCAACGTCCCAGGGGGAGAGCTGGCCATGAATCCGACATCGTTTCTTGTCACCAGGCGTCTCTTGCGTTCGAGCATCGTCGCGGTCGCATGGGTAGCGCTGGCCGCGGCTCCGGCGTTTGCCCAGTCCACCTGGGACGGCGGCGGCTCGAGCGGCGATTGGAGCGACGGCCCCAACTGGGATGGCGACATCGCCCCAGCCGCTTCCACGACCGCGGCGGTCATCTTCGCCGGCTCGACGAACACCACCACGAGCAACGACATCACCGACCTGACGCTCTCGGGGATCACGTTCGACGCCGCGGCCGCCGCCTTCACGCTCGGCGGCGGCACGGCGACGCTGGCGGGCAACATCACGTTCTCGGGCCTTCCGGCCGCGGCCATCACCCACACGATCTCGATGCCGCTGGTCGTCGATGGCACGCGGACGATCGCCACCCAGGGCTCCGGCAACACCAATCCGGGCCGGGGTAGCATCACGATCGACGGGGTGCTCAGCGGTTCCGGCGGCCTGCTGATGACCAACAACGGCACGCTCACCCTCAACGCCGCCAACACCTTCTCCGGCGGCCTCACCTTCGGCAACGCCACGGCCTCGAATGGCACCGGCAGCCGGGGCACGATCGTCTTGGGGAATAACGCCGCCCTCGGGACCGGCAAGGCGGTGTCGAAGGGGGCGCTCGTGACGGCCGGAACCAGCGGCATCGTCGTGGCCAACGACATCGACGTTGACGCGGGAGGCTTCCGGCTCGGGGGCAGTGAGGCGATCGAGTTTGCCGGAGACATCGCGGTCATCCTCGGCAGTCGGACCTTCTCGAACAACAGCGACCAGGTGATGACGATCAGCGGATCGCTCCTGGCCGCGAATGCGTCCCACAACATCTCGTTCGACGCAGGCCAGTGGGTACTCACCGGAACGAACACCTACAGCAGCAAGCTGACCGCGACGGGCGGAAACACGATCGTCACCATCAACTCGACCGCCAGCCTGGCCGGCTGGGACCAGACCGGTCGCTGGGCCACGACCAACAACGGCACCCTCGCGATGCCCAACTCCTTCGCCGAAGCCGACATCGTTACGATGATCGGGACGGGCAACTTCGTCGGCGGCCGGATCGGCTTCGACACCGCCGCCGGCGACCGCACGTTCACGGCGGCGATCGCGGGTGACGTCGGGTTTGGGAAGTTGTCGGGCAACACCCTCACGCTCTCGGGCGTGAACACGAACACCGGCTCGGTGGAAGTGTCGGCCGGTTCGCTCCGGATCGGCGACGGCACGAGCGGGTCGCTCGCGAGCGTCTCGGCGATCGCGTTCAGAGGCACCGATGCCCGGCTCGTGCTCGACAATCCGAGCGGTCAGACGCTCGGGGCCGATCTCAACTTCACCAATGCCGCCGGCGGCACCCTCGAGGTGGCCTCCGGCGCAGTGACCTGGAATCCGGTTGCCAATCCGGACAACTCCGGCCCTGCGGTGTGGACGGTCGCCGCCGGCTCCTCGCTCGCGGTCGGCACCAGCGGCGGCGGCACGAACATCGGGGCCACCAACGGCACGACCTTCACGCTCGGCGGCGATGGCGACGGCACGATCGGCCCGAGCATCGCCTCGGGCGGTGCCCAGATCACCGTGATCAAGGAGGGGGCCGGCACCTGGACGCTCTCCAACCCGGCCAATGGCTGGGGGAGCGGAAGCGGGCAGGGCGGCCTCGTCGTCAATGCGGGCACGCTTCGGCTGGGCGCCGACGACGTGATTCCGAACGGATCGACCAAGGGCAACGTGACGGTCAACACCGGCGGCACGCTCGACCTGAACGGCCGGCTCGAGCGGATCAACGCCCTGCTCGGCAGTGGCACGGTGGACAATACGGCCGCGACGCCCGCCACGCTCGAGGTCGGGGGCGACAGCGCGTCGGGCACGTTCGCGGGCACGATCTCCAACTCCGGCGGCGGGGCGGTGGGCCTGACGAAGCTCGGCGACGGCACGATCACGCTCACCGGCACCAACACCTACACCGGCAAGACCCAGGTGACCGGCGGCACGCTGGCCGTCGCCACGCTCGCTGCCCTGGGTTCGGCCCCGGCGGGATTCACGGCCGACCAGGTGACGCTCAACGGCGGCATGCTGCAAGTGGACGGCAACGTCTCCGACTTCGGCAACCGCGGGATCACGATCGGTGCGTCGGGCGGCACCGTCGGGGCCGGCGAAGATTCGACGATCGGGCTCGCCGCCGGAGCGGTCGCAGCCGCCAGTGGCCAGACACCGGTCCTCACGCTCGCCGGCAAGGGCACGGTCGAACTGCCCGATGCCTCGACCTACGCCGGCACATACCAAGTCGGCGGCGGCAGTGCCTCCACCTGGGACGGCTTCACGGGCGTCAAAAATGGCTTCCTCGTGCTGGGCGACGCCCAGGCCCTCGGCAGCAGCGCGGTGGCCTCCCGCGGGATTCAGCTCCAGGCGTCGGTGCCCGGCTTGGTCATCGCCAACGACATCGCCATCAGCGCCGGCGGCCTGCGGTTCGGTGGCCAGAACGACCTGGAACTCTCCGGATCGATCACGCTCGACACGAGCCGCGGCATCGGCAACTACTCGGGCTCGCGGAAGCTGACCATCTCCGGCCCGATCGCGTTGGCAAGCGGTCAAAACGTGACGTTCGAAGGCAGCAACAACAGCCTGCAAAACGGCACGACGGAGTTTTCGGGCGTGGTTTCGGGAGACGGGCAGGTGGTCGTCCAAAACACGTTCGACAACGGCCTGGCCATCCTCTCGGGTGCCAACACCTACACCGGCTCCACCACGATCCAAACCGGCACGCTCTCGATCGCCTCAGCCGGCAACCTCGGGGCTGAGCCCGGGGCCTTCACGGCGGCCCACATGGCGGTCAATGCCGGCACGCTCAGGACAACGGCCACGATCAACGGCCTCGGCAATCGGGGCCTCACGCTCGGCGACGCCGCCAGCACGCTCGAGCAGTCGGCGGGCACCACGCTCACGCTCGACACCGTGGTGGACGGCAGCGGCGGCCTGACGAAACTCGGCGACGGGACGCTCGTGCTTTCGGCGGCCAACACCTTTTCGGGCACCACCCGGGTTTCGGCGGGTACCCTCCAAGTCGGTAACATTCTGGCCCTGCAAAACAGCACCTTCGACACCCAGAGCGGCTCGGCCGGCACGCTCTCGCTCGGCTCGTTGATCAGCCTCTCGCTGGGGGGCCTCTCCGGAAGCGACCCCTTCCCGCTGGCCAATGACTCGAGCGGGGCCGTCGCGGTCACCATCGGCGGCACGAGCACCTCGAGTTCCTTTGCCGGGTCGCTGACCGGGGCTGGCAGCCTCGACAAGGTGGGCAGCGGCACGCTCACGCTCTCCGGAGTGAGTTCCTACACCGGCGTGACGACGATCAACGCCGGCACGCTGGCGATCGCCTCGGGCGACGCCCTGGGGGCCAACCCCGCCACATTCGCCCCGAGTCAGGTGATCCTGGTCGGCGGCCAGCTGCAGGGGACGGCCGACGCCGACCTGGGCAACCGGGGCCTGAGCCTGACCGCTGGGAGCAGCGTCGCTCCCGATACCGACACCACGCTCACCGTCGGTGGCCTCTCCGGCAGCGGCGGGCTAGCCCTGGCCTCGGCCGGCACGCTCGCCCTTCCTGCCGCCTCGGCCGGCTATTCGGGCCCGTTCGACCTCGGCTACGGCACGACGTCTGACTGGAATGGCACCTCCGGCACGAAGGGCGGCTTCCTGCTCGTGGGCGACGATGCGGCGCTCGGATCGGCCGCCGTCGTTTCCCGTGGGGCCCAGTTGCAGGCCTCCACGGCGGGGGTCGCGCTGGCCAACAACATTGAGATCAATGGCGGTGGGCTGCGGTTCGGCGGGGCCAACGAGCTCGAACTGGCCGGCACGATCACGCTGGTCGGGGGCCCTCGGAGCATCGGCAACTACTCCGGCGACAAGACCCTGACGGTCAGCGGCGGGGTCGATCTCAACGGCAACGGCTTGACGATCTATGGAAACGACGGAGCGGCGGCCAACGGGACGGTGGACATCACCGGGGTGATTTCCGGAAGTGGCTCGTTCACCCTGCAGTCCACGTTCGACAACGGCCGGGTCGTGCTCGGGGCGACGAACACCTACACCGGGCAGACCGCGCTGCAGACCGGCACGCTCTCGATCGCGGTGGCCGACAACCTGGGAGCCGATCCGGGGAGCCCGACGGCCGATCAGATTTCGCTTTCCGGCGGCACGCTCGAGACGACGGCCTCGATCGCGAGCCTCGGCAACCGCGGGATCACGGTTTCCACCGGCACGAGCCGGATCGCCCCGGCCACCGGCACCACCTTGACGGTCGATTCCGGCCTGGCCGGCAGCGGAAGCCTCGTCAAGCTCGGCGGCGGCACGCTCCTCTTGACCACCGACAACACCGCTTCGGGCAGTCTCACCGCGAGCGAGGGCACGGTGCAACTCGGCGACGGTGGCACGACGGGCACAGCAGGCAGTGGCACGATCACGATCGGTGACACGGCCACCGTCATCGTCAACCGCTCCGACAGCCCCGCGGTGTCCAATGCGATTTCCTTCGGGGCCGGCGAGGCGACGCTCGCCTTCGAA
>JAQCJP010000210.1 GCA_027592945.1 Planctomycetota bacterium | reverse complement strand
CAACGTGACGACGGTGGGTACGAATGGCGGGCCAAGTGCCTACGGTGCCTTCGACATGAGCGGGAACGTCTATGAGTGGAACGACCTCACGGGTGCTGCCGGCTCGTCTCGTGGGCTTCGGGGCGGCGACTGGGGCAACGATGCGTTCAGCTTGTCGTCCTCCAACAGCAACTCGTACGACCCGTCGTTCGAGATCGGCAACGTCGGTTTTCGTCTCGCAAGTCCGGTTCCCGTGCCCGAGCCATCGACGTGGTTGATGGGACTGGCTGGAATCGCCTGTGCGGGCTGGGGAACATATCGGCGTCGCCGGGCACGGTAACCTCTGCCCTTTGGCCTTTGACCCTTTATCCCTTTGCAAGAGGGATGGAGCGGCATTCGACGGTGCCCCGGCAGGAGTCTGTCTTCCTGCCGGGGCATCGCCGTCGCTCTGAGCGGCGGCGATGCTTCGCGGTTATTTTTTTGGGGTCTGCCATGCTGGCAGGTGCCGGAACAGGCGAGATGAATGGGTCGTGTGGTACGCCAACCCGTGGTGCTCATGAAGTGGTACCGGGTGGTGTCGTGGACACGTACCGCTGACCGGCGGCGACCAGCGTCTCATTTCACCCCCGGCTCATGCACCACCCTCCGCACCTTCCCTCCACCTAGGGCTCGGAAGGAACCCGCTCGCCTCGGCGGTTTTCAAAAACCCGACAGGTTTTCGCGTCGAGGGGCCGTGGGGTCCCGTGCTGGCGAGCAGCATTTCGGGCGACCCCACCCCCCGTAATGAAACCTCCGGAAATGCGAGCGTAGGGGCCGTGGGGTCAGGAGGTCGCGGGCAAGGTTCCGGCGGACCCCACCCCGGGGGCTCAGCGATACCGTCCGCCCTCCCCGGGCTCCTCGGGCTACCGCTGCCGGAGAAAAACGCCCGGTATTTCTGCGAGGCGCACGCTCGCTGCCCGGTACGTGGTCTTCTGGTGACAAGGGGAAGTTTCCGGGGGGGCCGAGCAAGCCGGCCGGCTGCACCCTACCCCCCTTACAAAAACCCGACGACGAACCGGCCGAGCGTGCGGCCGGGGTTTATCCGTGACAAACGGCCGGTGATCCCGAACCGCCCGCCCTGGTCGCCGACGTGAAAGGTGATCCGAACTATCGGCGAGCGAAACCGAGCCGCGCATAGCCCCGGCATAGCCCCGAGGAATCCGGCGACCCGGCCGCCCGCCGGCTGTCCTTCGAAAACACCTATTTTTCTAGGTCCAAATGAGTCGGGGCGGAGAGATTCGAACTCTCGACCTCCTGGTCCCAAACCAGGCGCGCTAACCAGACTGCGCCACGCCCCGGCCTCGCCAGGGGCGAGAACAGTTCCCCCAAGTGTACACGCTGCCGCGGTGTTCTCCCTGGCTCAGCCGCCGGCCAGCCGCAGCCCCGCCCAGACCGCGGCCAGGGCAAGCAGGCTGGTTGCCGCGACATAGGCCAGGCCCCAGGCCATCCGGTGGTTGTTCAGGAGCATCATCGATTGAAAGGCAAAGCTCGAATACGTCGTGAATCCCCCGAGCAGGCCCACCAGGACGATCGGCTGCCAGGCCGCCGGCACCGGCTGGCGGGCCGCGGTCAGGCCGTAGATCAGCCCGAAGGCGAAGGAACCGGCCACGTTGATCGCCAGCGTGGCAGCCTCTGCGGCCCAGCCCCGCTCGTTTCCGGCCAGCCGCATCGCCAGCGTCGTGCAGCCGGCCCGCAGCAGGGTGCCAAGTCCACCGGCGAGAGCCAACAGGAGCCAGTGTAGGGGATGTGTCATGTGTCTCTGCCTAGGCTCACGAGCACGGGCATCGTACCGCAGGCAATCGTGAGACCGGGAGCTGTCGCCGATTCCCCGATATACTCCGTGGTTTGTTCGTGTGACGCGTTTCCGGAGGCCCCTTCCCACGATGCTGCCTTTTCCTCAGCGAATCCTGTTTGTCGGCTTTGGTTTCGTCGCCCGCTGCACGCTGCCCATTCTTCTCCGACACATCCGCATCGCCCCTGAGCAGATCACGATTCTGGAGTTTGAGCCGGACGAGGAGGCTATCCGACCCTGGACTGACAAAGGGGTGAACTTCGTTCGGGCCCGGGTCGAGCGGGACAACCTGGGGGATCTGCTCGGTCGCCACCTCGCCGCTGGCGACCTGCTGCTTGATCTGGCCTGGAACATCGACTGCTGCGAGATCGTCCAGTGGTGCCACGACCACGGTGTCCTCTACCTCAACACCTCCGTCGAACTCTGGGATCCCTACGAAAACGCCCTCCAGGCTCATCCCACCAAAATGACCCTCTACTGGCGGCACATGAACCTCCGCCGGATGATCGCTGGCTGGGACGCGGCCGGCCCGACTGCTGTCCTGGAGCACGGCGCCAATCCAGGGCTGATCAGCCACTTCACCAAGCAGGCCCTCCTCGACATCGCCACGGCCTGCCTCGAGGAAAAAAAGTTTCTTGGAGCCCAGGCGGAGCGGATCGCCCAGCACGCCGCCGAGCGGGCCTTCAACCACCTCGCCCACGAACTGGGCGTCAAGGTGATCCACTGCAGCGAACGGGACACGCAGATCTCGAATCGCCCCAAGGAGGTCGATGAGTTCGTCAACACCTGGAGCGTCGAGGGCTTCCGTGAGGAGGGCACGACGACGGCTGAGATGGGCTGGGGCACCCACGAAAAGGAACTGCCTCCCTTCGCCTACGAGCATGCCGACGGGCCCGGCAGCCAGATCTGCCTGGCCCGGATGGGAATCAACACCCAGGTCGTCTCCTGGGTGCCCGATTACACGATCGTAGGGATGGTGGTTCGGCACGGCGAGGCCTTCACGATCACCGAGAACCTCAGTGTCAGGGACAATGCGGGCCAGACCATCTATCGCCCCACCGTCCACTACGCCTACTGCCCCTGTGATGCGGCCATCGCCAGCCTCTGGGAACTCCGCGGCTACAACTACCGGCTCCAGCCGAGGCACCGGATCATGACCGACGAGATCACCAGTGGAGCCGACATCCTTGGCGCCCTGGTGATGGGGCATCCCCTCAACTCCTGGTGGTGTGGCACAGACCTCTCCATCGAGGAATCCCGCCGGCTCGTCCCCCACCAGAATGCCACCACGATGCAGGTCGCGATCTCGGTGGTCGCTGCGGCGATGTGGATGATCGAGCACCCCGCCGAGGGCGTGAAGGTGCCCGACGACCTGCCCCACGATTACGTCCTTGGCATCGCTAAGCCCTATCTGGGCACCTTCCACTCGCTGCCGAGCGACTGGACGCCCCTCACGCACTACACGAACACCTTTCCCGGCTTCAACCGGCCTGCCATTGACGAGTCCGACCCCTGGCAGTTCAAAAACTTTCTCCTTACCGACGGTGACTGAGCTGCTCGGCCCGCCAGGTTGCGGCCCTGGCCGCGAGGCTGGATCCCGGAGTTTCCCGCGCCGATGAACCAGAAGACGCTGCTCGAGCTCGCCCGGCGGCATGGCACGCCGCTCTTTGTCGTCGATCACGCCGAACTGCGGCGAAACTACGCCGCCTTCAAGCGGCATTTCCCCCGCGTCCAGGCCTACTACGCCGTCAAGGTCAATAGCGATCCGGCAATCGTCGAGACCTTCTACAAGCTCGGCGGGAGCTTCGATGTCGCCAGCATGGAGGAGTTTCACACCGTCTACCGATTCATCAAGAAGCTGCCGGCCAAGGAGCGGCAGGACTTCATCTGGGACAAGATCATCTACGCCAATCCGATCAAGCCGATCGAAACCCTCCGCGAGCTCGACCGCTACCGGCCGCTGGTCACCTACGACAACCTCGAGGAAGTCAAGAAGATCGCCGCCCACGCTCCCCGGGCTGGCCTCTGCCTCCGCCTCCAGGTGCCCAACACCGGCTCGATGGTCGAGCTCTCGAGCAAGTTCGGCACGCCGCCCGGCGAGGCGGTCGATCTGATCCAGGCCGCCCACGATCACGGCCTCGTCGTCGAGGGAATCTCCTTTCACGTCGGCAGCCAGTGCACCAACCCCGAGAACTATGTGCAGGCCCTCCATCTCGCGGCGGGCATCTTCAACGAGGCCCGTCTGCGGGGCTTCGAGCTGACCCTCCTCGACATCGGCGGGGGCTTTCCGGCGGCCTACGACGAGCGGGTGCCGAAGCTTGCCGCGCTGGCCCGCACGATCAACCACGAGATCGACCGGCTCTTTCCCGCCTCGATCGAGATCCTCGCCGAGCCGGGCCGGTTTCTCGTCGCCTCCGCCGCCACCGCCGTCTCCAAGATCATTGGCAAGGCCGTCCGCGGGGAGAAGCTCTCCTACTACATCGACGACGGCGTCTACCACACCTTCTCCGGCGTGATCTTCGACCACTGCACCTACCACCTCAAGAGCTTCAAGCGGGGCACCCCCCAGCTCTGCGCCGTCTTCGGCCCGACCTGCGACGCCCTCGACACGATCAGCCTCGCTGAACAGCTCCCCGACCTCGCAATCGGCGACTACCTCTACAGCGAGAACATCGGCGCCTACTCCGCCGCCAGCAGCACCCACTTCAACGGCTTTCCGCCGGCGACGGTCGTCCACGTCAACCGGTGAAGGGTTTGCGAACTCCCGGGGACCGAGCCCGCCCAACGGCCCGCCGTCCCCCCGGCTCGCGCCGGAGGGCGTCTCTGGAGGCCCGCCAGGGTGGTGCTAGACTCCTGCGGTCCTCTGCGGCATTCAGTCGCAGCCTACTTTCCCCGGGGGTCAACGACCGTGGCCGACCACGCCGCAGCACGAGATGAAGCCATCTCCCGCGACCGCGACCTGCTCGAGGCCGCCCAGAAGCGGGGCCCGCTCGCCACGCTGGCCGCCTTTATGAAGCTCTCCGGACCGGGCTGGCTCCAGTCGGCGATCACGCTTGGGGGCGGCTCGCTGGCGGGCTCGCTCTATCTGGGTGTGATCGGCGGCTACGACATGCTCTGGCTCCAGCCGCTGATGATGATCCTCGGCGTTGTGATGCTCTCGGCGATCGCCTACGTCACGCTCTCAACCGGCCAGAAGCCGTTCGGGGCGATCAATCGACACATCAATCCCGTCCTTGGCTGGGGCTGGATCATCGCCGCCACGATGGCCAATCTCGTCTGGGCGATGCCGCAGTTCTCGCTGGGCACGGCGGCGATCCAGCAGAATCTCTTCCCCGGGGTGGCCGCGCTGGCTGGCCGGTCGGGCGAGTGGCTCTCCGCCGGCCTCCTCTTCGTCTTGGCAGCGGCGGTCGTCTGGTTCTACGACTCCGGCAGCCAGGGGGTGAAGATCTTCGAGCGGATCCTCAAAGGGATGGTCGGGGTGGTCGTGCTGAGTTTCTTCGGCGTCGTCGCGGCGATGACGGTCACGGGCCAGCTTGACTGGGGCCGGATCGCGGCCGGGTTCCTCCCCGACATCTCCCTCCTCTGGCGGCCCGTCGCCGACCTGCAGGGCTTCATCGACGCCTCCGGTGACCCCGCCTACTGGACAGCCGAGATCCTCAACCAGCAGCGGCAGCGGATGATCGCCGCGGCCGCGACCGCCGTCGGGATCAACATGACCTTCCTGCTGCCCTACTCGATGCTCCGCAAGGGCTGGGACCGGACCTTCCGCGGCCTAGCCGCCTTCGACCTCTCGACCGGCCTGTTCATTCCCTTCCTGGTGACCACCAGCTGCGTCGTGATCGCCGCGGCCAGCCAGTTCCACGCCCAAGCCGACACGAGCGTCGTGGACCGGCCCGCTGCCGAGGCGACCGGCCAGTATCGGGCCAACCTCGTCGCCCGGCTGGCCGCTGGCGAGGCGAGGGCCGCCGAACTGCCGCCAGCCGAGTTCGACGCCCGACTCGATGCCCTCCCCAAAGCCGACCGGCAGCTGGCCGCGATGCTCGTCAAGCGGGACGCCTTCGACCTGGCCGGATCGCTCGAAAATCTCTTCGGCTCCGGCGGCCTGACCCAGAAAGTGTTCGGGATCGGCGTTCTGGGGATGGCGATCTCGACGATCATCATCCTGATGCTGATCAACGGCTTCTGCGTCACCGAGATGCTCGGGGCGGCCCCCTCCGGCAGCCTCCATCGGATCGGTTCGCTGTTACCGGGGATCACCGGCAGTCTCGGCTACCTCTACCTCTGGAGCAATGCCGACGCCAAGTTCTGGCTGGCGGTGCCGACGAGCAACTTCGGGATGGTGCTCCTCCCGATCGCCTACGTGACGTTTTTCCTGATGATGAACAGCCGCTCGCTCTTGGGCGACGCGATGCCCACCGGTGGCCGCCGCCTGGCCTTCAACCTGGCGATGCTCGTCGCGATCACGGCGGCAACCGTCGGGGCGGCCCTCAGCATCTGGACCAACATCGGCTGGTGGGGCGTGGCGGCCGCCTCGGGCTTTATCCTGCTGGCCGCCGTCGTTAGCCTGCTCCTGCCCCGCCGGGCCGGGGCCTGAGACCCCCGGCGACACCCGCCAACCAACCAAGCGGAGAGGACGGGATTCGAACCCGTGGACCAGCTTTTGACCGGTCACGTCTTTAGCAAAGACGC
>JAQCJP010000209.1 GCA_027592945.1 Planctomycetota bacterium | reverse complement strand
GTGCCATCTCGCCGGACGCTCGCTCCGGGCATCCTGCCCTTCGCTCGCTCGATGCTGGCCTCGCTTTCGCCATCCTGGCTTCGCTTGGCCAGCAACGCCGGCTCGATTGGCACCGGCCACCCCTCGCGAACCCGTATTTGAGGGGGCGTGGACCGCAGGCTATCAGCCTTTTTCACTCGAAAAGCTCAGAACGGCACGTCGTCATCCGCCGCTTCGGCGAGGGCGTCGTTGGGGTCGATGCCCCTTGGGCCCGAGTCGGCCGCCCCGCCACTGCGGTCGACGACGACCTCGAACGAGAGCGCCTCGGCGCTCAAGAAATACTTCGGCTCGCTCGAGGCGTCCCGCTGCCAGCGGCGGCCGCTGAGCCGATAGGTGACCTCGACTTCGTCTCCCATCTTGAGGTCGTCCACCGCGTCGCAGCCGTCCTTGATGAACTCGACCGGGATGTAGTTCGTAAAGTTCCCCTTCTCCTGCTCGAGCACCACCAGACGCTTCCGGAAGCCCTTCTGGCCGAAGGTCTTGGTCTCCTCGATCAGGTGGACAACACCGCGGACGGTCGGATGATTCATGCCTGGGCCTTCAGACGGGGTCAGCGTCGCTCAATCACTCGGGCACTCGGGGCGACACCCCACAGGCCCTCCTCCAGACCCCGAATCGTACACGATCCAACGGCGGTTCGCGGCCGGACGGAACATTCCGGGCTACCGGCCCACCTCCGGCAGAGACTAGATTTCCGTTGCCTGGAACGGCCAGCGAGCATGCGTTCCTCGTCGCCTTCCTCCGCCTCGTTCCCGGAGACTCCTCAATGGTTGCTGGAAATCGAACCCTCTCGATTGGCGGGGTGCCTCGCCCGACGGCCGCTTGAAGATCACCCATGGCCGCCGATTCGCCGCTGCCGCCGGACCTGCGAGTGCTCGTCGTGGAGGACGATGCCGCCGCCCGCGATGCGATCCGCCGCGGCCTGATCGATCGGGGAGCGGAGGTGCTCGAGGCGAGCGACGGGCTGGCGGCGCTCGAGCAGGTGGCCAGCGGAGACCCGGCGTTGGTGGTGCTCGACTTGATGCTGCCGATGCTCGATGGCGAGCATGTGATCAGTCGGCTGCGGCGGATGGGCCCGCTGCCGGTGATCGTCGTCTCGGCCAAGCGGTCGCCGGACGACCGCGTCCGGGCCCTCGATCTCGGGGCCGACGACTATCTCGTCAAGCCCTTCACGATGCGGGAACTGGTGGCCCGGATCCGGGCGGTGCTGCGGCGGAGCGGCTCAGGATCCGACCTGCCGGTCGGCGGGGCCGCGATCGACCTCGACGCCGCGGCCCAAGTGGCCCTTCGGGACGGCCGGCGGGTGCCGCTGACAGCGCAGGAGTTTGCAGTCCTCGAGCAACTGGTCGCTCGGCGGGGAAGCATCGTCTCCCGCCAGGCGATCGAGGCGGCGCTTCATCCCGAGGGGGGCGAGCGTGTCAGCAATCTGGTTGACGTCTTGATTCTCAGGCTCCGCAAGAAGCTCGGCCGCGATCTGATCACCACCCGCCGCGGTCAGGGCTTCATCATCGACAGCTGAGGGAGACTGCAACTCGGGCCGCCTAAAACAAGCGACTTCCCATGTCCCCGCACCTGCGAGAAGCGACCAATGACGGACTCCGCGTCCCCCCTGCTGCAGCCCTTTGATCTCCATGGCCTGTCGCTGCCCAATCGCGTGGTGATGGCACCACTCACACGGGCTCGCGCCGGCAGAGAACGGATTCCGAATGCCCTGATGGCGACGTATTACGCCCAGCGGGCATCGGCCGGATTGATCATCTCGGAGGCCACGACGATCTCGGAACAAGCCAACGGATGGCGGGATTCGCCCGGCATCTACACTGATGCAATGGAGATCGGCTGGAAGGATGTGACCGCGGCCGTGCACGCTGCCGGCGGCCGCATCTTTCTGCAGTTGTGGCACATGGGTCGGGCATCGCACAGCGACTTCCACGGTGGTCAGCCGCCGGTGTCCGCCTCGGCGGTGAAGATCGAGGGCGACGGCATCTACACCCCTGAAGGCAAGAAGCCGTACGAGGTCCCGCGAGCACTTGAGAGCTGGGAGATTCCAGGGGTGGTCGCCGACTACGGCAAGGCGGCGGCACGCGCGCGGCAGGCGGGCTTTGATGGCGTCGAGATTCATGCCGCCAACGGCTATCTGCTCGACCAGTTTCTCCAGTCGAAAGTGAACCACCGCACCGATGACTACGGTGGCAGCATCGAGAAGCGGTGTCGCCTCTTGAAAGAGGTGGTCGAAGCGGTGACCGCCGAGTGGCCGGCTGGCCGAGTCGGCGTGCGGCTCGCGCCGAATGGCGGGTTTAACGACATGGGGTCTCCCAACTTCCGGGAGCAGTTTCTCCATGCGGCGGGCCTGCTCGACGGCTATCCGCTTGCCTACGTGCACGTGATGGACGGCTTGGCCTTCGGTTTCCACAAACTTGGTGAGCCCCTGACACTCGCCGATTTCCGCGCAGTCTTTCACGGCCCCTTGATCGGCAACTGCGGCTACACGCTCGAGACCGCCGAGAAGGCGGTGGCGACTGGTGCAGCCGACCTGATTGCCTTCGGTCGGCCCTACCTCAGTAACCCCGATCTCGTGGAACGGTTCCGCAATGGCTGGCCGCTGGCTGATCTACCCGACATCAGCACCTGGTATTCCCCCGCCGGCTCTGAAGGCTACACCGACTTCCCGGCGTATCAGCCCGGTTGCATCGCAAACCCGCAATCAGCGCAGCGGTGATTGAGAGCCGACCTTGTCCCCGGCGGGACGTGCTACCCTGGTGGCATCGGAGGCTTCCGCTTCCGCAGGAACCAAAGCGTCGCACGCGATGCATCGCAGCCCGGTGCCTGCCAGGTGAGACGGTGCCTCGGTTCCGGAAGCCCCGGAACGGACAACGCACGCCTCAGGTGGGGCCGGAGCGGTGATGGACACCACGCAGGAAGCCGGCAGACGGGTGCCTCGAAATGTGACCGACAGGCCGCGGGCCTGGCGGAGCCTGCGACTGCGGTTCTCGGTCGCCTTTGCGGCCCTCGCGGTCAGCCTCGCCGCCGCGGCCCGCTTCGTCCACTATCAGGCGACGGCCGAACTGCTCGCCTGGCACGTCGATGAGATGCTCTGGGCGAAGCTCGGCGGCCTGGCGGCCGAGCGGGCCGTCGCCCCGGCCGGGACGATGGCCGATCCCGAGGTGGTGGCCACGATCCTTCCCGACATCCGCTCGGCCAGTGATCGCCAGCCGTCGGCCTTGCTTCGCGCCGTGATGCCGGTCGAGGCGCACCTCGGGCTGGGCCGGCCGGGTTTTCCCTGGTTTGCGGGTGTCTGGGGAGAGGCCGGGAAGCAACTTGTCGCTCGGGCCTGGCCGGCCGAGCTGGCCTGGGAGCCCGGCTGGAGCGAGCGGGCCGACACGATCTGGACCACCGTCGACGGCCGCTATCGGCTGGCCGCCACCCGTGACCGCGACGGCGGGTTGCTTGTCGCCGGCACCCCGACCGAGCGGCTCCGGATGGCCACATCGGAGGCGGCCTTCTTCCACGCCTGGACTCTCGGGCTGACCATTCCCGTGGGTGTCGCCGGAGGCTGGGCCCTGCTCACCTGGCTGCTGCGGCCGCTCGACCGGATCGCCGAGACGGCCGGCCGGATTGGGAGCGGGCGGTTTGACGACCGGATCGACCTCGGTGAGGTCGACTCCGAGATCGCCGGACTGGCCGCGACACTCAACCAGATGCTCGACCGGCTCGGCGAGGTGCGAAACAAGCTCGCCCGCTTCAACGCCAACCTCGCCCACGAGGTGCTCGGACCGGTCCACGGGATTCTCCTCCAGGCCGATGTGGCCCTCGAGCGGGAGCGGCCGGCCGAGGAACTGCGGGGCGGGATTCGGGAAATCCGCGGCCTGGGCCAGCGGATGGAGGCGATCTGCGAGGCCTTGCTGGCCTACTCGCGGTCGGTTGTGCCCGCTCCGGAAATGCTCAAGCCGCTCGACCTTGAGCCGGTGGTCGACGCGGCGATCGAACAGGTCGCCCCCCAGGCGAATGCCGCCGGCGTCACGATTGACGACCGCTCCGGGCCGCTGGTGGTCCGGGGAGAGGCCGATCTGCTCCAGCAGGTCTTCACCAACCTGCTCGCCAATGCCGTCGTCCACAGCCCCGCCGGCGGGAGCGTCGCTGTCGAGACGCGTGTGACCGACCACGGCCCGGCCGTGCGGGTGATCGACCACGGGGCGGGTGTCGATCCGACGGACGAGCCCCGGATCTTCGAGCACTTTTTTTCGGGGAGCGGCGGGGAGGCCGGTCGGGCCGGCGGCGGGGAGCTGGCCACCGGGACGGACCGGCCCCGAGGCCACGGCCTCGGCCTGGCGATCTGCCAGAGCATCATGCGGAGTCACGGCGGCGAGGTCTGCCACCTGCCGACGCCCGGCGGCGGGGCCACCTTTGAAGTCCGCTTCCCGCCGCCTGCCCGGTGACGTGGGTCCAGTCTGTGCGGCCTGATGGCTGCCTTATTCTCCCAGCGTCACGAGCACGTCCGCGGCGGTCAGCACGCCCGCAGTTCCGAGGTCGATCCCCTGAAGGGCGGTGAAGCCGACGGTCATCGTCGCGCCCGGCTGGATCACCGCTCCGTAGTCGGCCCCGCGGATCGTGTAGCGGGTCAGGCCGTCACCGAGATCCTCGGCCGCTGCGACCTCCAGGCCCCAGACGCTCTCGGTGATCTCGTGGGGCGTCACGAAGGAATAGGTCCAGTTTTCAAGCGGGTCGCTGCTGGTGTTGGTCAGGGCGAGGTTGACCGTCAGCCCGCCCCACCAGATGTCGCCGCTGAGGTCCGCGAGGACCAGGGAGCCGGCTTCTGGTGTCGGGGCGGGGATCGGAGCCGGCGGCAGTTCGGCCGGGGGCAGCTCGGCCGGCGGCGACACCGGCTCGGACCCGGGAGGGCCGGCGATGTTTTCCCCGAGCGGGTCACCGAGGGTCACCATGCTCTGGAAATAGTCGATCACACGGTCGTGCGAGACCTCCAGGGCCGGCCACTGCGGCCAGTCGAAGGTGTCGTTCATGAAGGGCCGGGTCTGGTCGTGGCTGAGGACGGTCAGGTGGTTGAGGTCGTGGGCGATCGCGACCCCGTCGATGTCGAGCCAGCCGTGACAGCGATCGTGCATCCAGCCGGCGTAGTGCGGCTCCATCTTCAGCGTGTTGACGAAGACGGTCTCCAGGCCGGCGGTCGCTAGATAATCGCGGAATCCCTCGTGGCCGAAGGCCTCGACCATCGCCAGGGCGTCGGCCGCCCCGCCGAGCCGGGCGGTGCGTTGGATGTCGGCGAGGATCTGCGGGTCGAAGGCGGCGTCGCGAATCCAGCCCACCTTCGCCCCCTGCATCGAGTAATAGAGACCGACGCCGGAGAGGTCGTTGCCCCAGGCCTGGGCGTTGTTGGTCAGCTCGTTGGCAAAGGCCCACCGGCCGACCGTCTCGAGGTCGACCGGCGAAAGCCCCAGGAAGTCGCGGAGCCCGTTGAGGGCGACCAGGGCCTCGGTCGTGATCGGCGTGCGGCCCCCTTCGAGTTCGTGGAGGTGGGTGTGGTCGCTTCCCTCCGACATGCCGAAGCTCGCCAGGTCGATGTACTCGCTCTCGGCCGGCGGCAGCGGATGGTCGCCACCGGGATGCCCGGCGTGGGGATCGGCGGGGTCGGGATCATGGGGCATCGGGTCGGCGACGTAGCGGCCCCGGCCGTAGAAGCCCGCCGAACTGACGTCCACCATGTCGAACACGTCGGCCACCGCATCGCCGTTGAAGTCGCCCGTGGACCAGTTGGCTGACGCCCCGCTGCCGTAGGCACCGGCGGCCGTGACGCTCACCATGTCGAAGATGTCGACCTGGCCGTCGAGATTGGCATCGCCGGCGGCGGGATTGGTGGCCGGATCGAAGCTGGCCGCCATCGCCGCGAGCACCGTCCGCGGCTCGAGCGGCTCGGTGGTGAGCCCCGGCCGCTGCCGGCGGCGACCCTGACGGTCAGCCTGGCGGCGGAGTTGCCGGCTGGCGGCGGTGGTGAGGATGGTCGCAAGCCGCTGCTGAAGATCGGCAAACATGATCGAGGCCTTTCGGATCGGGTGAATGATGCGGTGTCCCGTGGCCCAAGTCAGCCCGGCGTTGGAACGCTGCCCCGGGGCAAGCAATGCAGTGGGTACGGCCGGCGGCAAGTGGTCGGTCGCCGGCGGGTCATCCGGCGGGCGGCCGGCACCGGTGAGGAGCGACGGCAGATGCAGCGATCAGCGGGAAAGCCCGGGAAACGCCAGCCTGGCTCGCAGCGGCGTCGTCAGCTGACCACGGCGGATCCCTGAACGGTGCCTGAAGCCAATCTGAATCGGGCATGAACGCCCTTGGGAGGAGCAGCGGTGGCCCGGGCTACGAGCCGGCGGGCGAGGGGGCAGCCGGTTCGCCGGCCTCGCGGTGGGCGGCGGCCAGCAGCGCGGGCCGGTCGAGCGGGCAGCCGCCGCCGGCTCGTGAGAGG
>JAQCJP010000208.1 GCA_027592945.1 Planctomycetota bacterium | reverse complement strand
GACGACGGCGATCAGTTCGTCCCAGCTCTTCACAAAGGCCGCCGCACCATCCCGCTGGAGTTTCTCGCCCAGGGCCGCGACATCGACTCCGGCCCGTTCGACCGCGAAAATCGCCGACTCGGCCACGCCCCCGCCGGCCGACAGCGTGCCGCTGATGCGGCCGTGGTCGGCAAATGCCCGGAGCGTCTTCTCCGGCATCGTGTTGATCGTGTTGGGGGCGGCCAGGGCCTCGATGTAGAGCGTGTCGGAGGCCTGGGGGTCTTTGGTGCCGGTGCTGGCGAAGAGCAACCGCTGGGGTACCGCGCCGAAGCTGCAGAGCCGCTCGAAGCGGTCGGAGGCAAGCAGGTCGCGATAGCCGCGGTAGGAGGCCTCCCCGACGGCGATTCCCAACCGGTTGACCAACTCCCCCGGTACCGCCTTGGCCGTCGCCGCGTCCCAACGGCTGATGAAGAGCGAGGCGACCGAGCAGACCCGCGGGGAGAGCCCCGCCTCGATCCGCCGCTCGACGCCCCGCAGGTAGGCCTCGGCGGCCGCCAGGTACTGCTCGCGGCTGAAGAGCAGCGTGACGTTGACCGGCACCCCTTCGAAGATCGCCTCCTCGATGGCCGGCAGGCCCTCGGTCGTGCCGGGGATTTTGATGAACAGATTGGGCCGGTCGGCCCGGGCGTGGAGGCTCTTGGCCTGGGCGAGGGTGGCGGCGGTGTCGTAGGCGAGATGGGGCGAGACCTCGAGGGAGACCCAGCCGTCGATCCCGCAGGTGCGATCGAAGGCAGGCCGGAAGAGGTCGGCCGCCCGTTGGAGGTCCTCGATCGCGATCTCGAAGAAGGCTTCTTCGGCGGCGAGCTTCCGGCGGCCGAGGTCGGCCAGAGCCTCGTCGTAGAACGACGACTCTTTGACGGCCAGGTTGTAGATCGATGGGTTGCTCGTCAGCCCCGTGACATGCCGCTCGGCGATAAGCCGGGAGAGGCTGCCGTCGTCGAGCATGCCGCGGTTGATTTGATCGAGCCAGATGCTCTGGCCGAGGCGGGCCAGGGCAGCGGTGGGGGAAGACATGGCGGGCTCCTGAAGGCGAGGGGACACCGGCCGCCCATGCTAGCAGGTCTCAGCCTCTTTCGGCCGATGCATCCTCTTCCTCGTCTTCCTCGTATTCTTCGTCGTACTCTTCGTATTCGTCTTCGGAGTCGTCCTCTTCCTCGGAGTCTTCTTCGGCGTCGTCGCCCGAATCGTCGTCGGCTTCGTCCTCCCAGTCGCCTGACTCCTCGGCCCACTCCTGGGATTCCTCATCCCAGGAGTCGTCAGCCTCCTCGTCTCCGGCTCCTTCTTCGTCCGCCTCGACCGCAGCGTCGTCGGCATGGGGCTGAATCTTCAGCTTTCGCGGCGGGGGATCGGGCGGCAGCGGCTCGCTGCCGTTACGGGCGGCCCATTCTTCCATCGTCATCAGCACCTCGCGGGCCTGGCTCCCCTTGTACTCGCCGACGATGCCGTCTTCGGCCATGAAATCGATCAGCCGGGCCCCGCGGCCGTAGCCGACGCCGAGGGCCCGCTGCAAGAGCGAGACGCTGCCGCGGCCCTCGCGGATGATCACCTCGACGGCCGCCTCGTAGAGCTCGTCCTTGTCCTTGCCGCTGCCGGTCGCCTTGGCGTCGGCCTCACTGCCGGCGGGCTGGAGATTGACCAGTTCCGCGGCATACTGCGGCTCGCTGGTGCCGACGGTGCCCATCACGCGGCCGATCTCGTCGTCGCTGACGAACGTTCCCTGGCCGCGGAGGATCTGGCTGGTGCCTGGCGAGAGGAAGAGCATGTCGCCGTTGCCGAGGAGCCGCTCGGCCCCCATCTCGTCGAGGACGACCCGGCTGTCGGTCCGGCTGGCGACCTGGAAGGCGATCCGGGCCGGCAGGTTGCTCTTGATCAGGCCGGTGATCACGTCGACGGTCGGCTTTTGGGTCGCCAGAACGAGGTGGATGCCGACCGCCCGGCTCTTCTGGGCGAGCCGGATGATGTGGGCCTCGATCTCCTTGCCGGCGGTCATCATCATGTCGGCGATCTCGTCGGCGATCATCACGATGAAGGGCATCGTCGTCGGGATCGCGGCCGCTTCGTCCTCGGTCTCGGGCTTGATCCGACGGAGGATCTCGTCGCGGCCGAGGGCGTTGTACTGGGTCAGGTGGCGGACGCCCGCCTTCGCCAGGAGGGTGTACCGCTGCTCCATCTTCTCGACCGCCCAGGCGAGGATCGCCTCGGCCTTTCTCATGTCGGTGACGACCGGGTGCATCAGGTGGGGGAGCGACTTGTAGGGTGTCAGCTCGACCATCTTGGGGTCGATCATCAGCATCCGGACCTCGTCGGGCCGGCGGGTCATCAGCATCGAGACGATGATCGAGTTCAAGCAGACCGACTTGCCGGTGCCGGTCCGGCCGGCGATCAGGAGATGGGGCATCGTCGCCATGTCCATCACCATCGGATTGCCGGCGACGTCCTTGCCGAGGAAGATCGGGATCTTCATCGAGCGGCTCTTCGACTGGGTCTCCTCGATCACCTCGCGGAGGCGGACCATCTGGCGGGTCGTGTTGGGCACCTCGATGCCGACCGAGTTCTTGCCGGGAATCGGGGCGACGATCCGGACGCTCGGGACGCGGAGAGCGATCGCCAGATCGTCGGCGAGGTTGGTGATCTTGGCCAGCCGGAGGCCGGCCTCGAGCTCGATCTCGTACTGCGAGATGACCGGGCCGGTCTCGATCTCGACCACCTTCACCTTGAAGCCGAACTCCGCGAAGGTCTTCTCGAGCATCCGGGCCCGCTCGCGGACCTCCTGCTCCTGCTGGTCGAGCTCGAGGTATTCCGTGGGGAGGAGCAGGTCGAGGCCCGGCAGCTCGTAGTCGCCGGCCGGCTCGGGGGCGAGTTCGAGGTCGGCGGCGGCCGGCCGGCGGCGGGGGCCGCGGGTGCGAATCGGCACGGCAGGAGCCTCGGCGGCCTCCTCGTCTTCGGCCCCGCCGTCATCGGCCTCCGCTTCGGCGTCGTCCTCCCACTCGCCGTCCCCGTCGGCTTCCTCGTCGGCCACCGCGACGGCGGGTTCACGGCGGCGAACCCGAATCGTCGGCCCGGCGTCGTCGTCCCAGTCATCGGCGTCGGCTTCGGCTTCGCCATCGGTGTCGGCATCGGCCAGCCTCCCAGAGAGCCTGTTCCGCAGGCCGGGAAACACCCCGGCAAGATCGAGTTCATCGTCGGCATCAGCAGTTTTCACAGCCGACCGCAGCCGCAGCCGGCCGGCAACAGCTGCCAGGCCGGCCGCCGCGGCCGTCGCTGTCGTCGCGGCAAAGGCTGCCAGCCGGACGAGGATCGTGTCGAGGGCCAGGTAAAGGCTGCCCCCGAGGAGCGCGGTCAGAAGAATGGCGGCCCCGGCATCGGCCAGGTAGGTCGCCGCCAAGAGATGGCCCATGCCGCCGACGCGTCCGCCCGGGCCCCAAAGGGGTCGCGGCACCGAGTCGGGCAGAAACAGGGCCAAGAGCGTGCAGGCCGCGGTGATCGCCACCGCGGCGGCGGCCGTCCGGAGCGGGAGATCGTCGAGGGGGCGACGGCGTAGCAGGGCCACATCCAGCACCACGAGCAGCGCCAAGGCAAGCCACGCCCCGAGGCCGACCGCCTCGTAGAGCCCGCTGGCCACCGCAGCCCCCACGAGGCCACAGGCGTTGGCGGCTCGCTCCGCCACCGGATAGCCCCGGGCCATCGGGGGATCGGCCGGCGAGTAGGTGACCAGGGCGACTGTCAGGAAGACGCAGCTCGCCAAGAGCACGAGCGCAGCCATGTCGCGGACGCGGTTGCGGGAGGCAGTCTCGGTGGCAACCGCAGCCAGGCCTCCGGCGGCGGAGAACAAGGAGCGAGAAGCGATCCGGTCGACAGTGGCCATGCGCGTGATTCCGGGCGGGGAAGGGGAGCCACGCAACTCTACAGGCCGGCCGCCGGGCGGGCGGGCTGGCGGCTCGCCATCGACTGGACGCCCTGGTCTGGCTGAAACGGTTGTGTCGACCGCAGAAAGGCTGCCGCCTGCGGGGGTAGGCTGGAGGCCCCGGATCGCTCCCGCCAAAGTCCCACCGATGGTCTCCCTGCCTGTTCTGGCCCGATTCGACACCCTGGCCGTAGGGGTCGCAGCGGGCCTCGCCGCAGCGCTGGCAAGCGCCGTGTCCTATCTTGTGTCTCGGCACCATGGCAACCGCGGAGGTGGCGGCAGCCTGCGGCTTCTCGTGCAGGCGCATGTGGTGATGGGCCTCGCCAGCCTGCCGCTCTGTTGGTGGCTTGCTCCGGCAGCCTGGCCTGCCGACCGGAGGTGGCTCCTGCCCCTGGCTGGCTCTGTGCTGACCTACCTCGGCGGCCAAGCGGGTGTCTTTGCAACCCTCAAACAGATGCCGGCCTCGCGGATCGCTCCGCTGTTGGGGTTGAAGCTGGTGATCCTCGCCGTCCTTGTATCGCTCCAGCCGGGGGCGGGCCTGACGCCGCTGCAGTGGCTGGCCGTGGGGATGAGCGTCACCGCGGCGGTCATCCTGCAGCGTGGCGGAAGGGGGACCGCCGCGATCACGGTTCGGCCGCTCGCGATGCTGCTGGCGACATGCCTGAGTTTCGCTGTGTCGGACCTCTGCATCGTCGGGCTGATCGACGGGCTGGGATCATCCCAGGATGCGTCGGGAACGGCGATCTCCCGGCTGCACGCCGGCGGCCTGGCGATGGCCGTGACCTACGCCCTCTGCGGCGGCCTGGCCGGGCTCGTGCTGGCGTGTGTTCCGGCCGTCAGGCCTCGCGACGGCAGCGACCGAAATGCCGCGTTGCAATACGCAGCCGCCTGGCTCGGGGGCATGGTGGCTCTCTACGTATGCTTCGGGCTAGTCGGTGCGGTCTTGGGTAACGTCCTGCAATCGACGCGGGGCGTGATGGCGATCGTGATCGGGGCGGCCCTGGCCCGGGCCGGCTGGCACGATCTCGAGGAGCGGGTTGACCGGGCCACCATGCTGCGCCGCGTGGCTGCCGCCTGCCTGATGGTGGTCGCGATCGCGGTCTACGTGTCGGCGGCGGCCAAAACGTGACGCCTCCGACAACCGGCGAGCCGGCGATTCAACCCCGCCCGTGAAAGTTGGGCCGCAGCCGCCAGCGGCCCGATGGATGGGGGCGGAGGATACCGAGCAGGTCGCCGGCAGCCACACAACCGCCAGCGTCTCCGGTCGCGGCTGCACCAGCGAATGCCGCCACGGCATCGAGCGGCGGGGCCGTCGAGCGCCCAACGTGTCGTTCCCCCGTTTGTTCACCCAGGGATGGCTCGATCGCCGGCGGCGCGATCAGGCCGCCCCGGATCGCGAGCTCCGCGGTCTGCTCATCGAGCGTTGTTCGCGGCAGATGCGGCACCGCCGTTGCCGCGGGCCGGAGAGCCGCCTCGGCAATGGTGGGCGTGATCGCATCGAGCGGCGTGGCATCACCGCGGTCAAACGGCCCAACCGCCGTGCGGACAAGCGACTCCATCACCGCCCGGGTGCCAAGGGCCTCCGCCAAATCCCGGCCGATCGCCCGGATAAACGTGCCGGTGGAACACTCAATCTCAAGGGCCAGCCGGGGCCATTCGTAGCCTGTGACCTCCAGGCGGTCGATCCGAACCAGCTTCTCGACGAGCGCGACCGCGCGGCCCCTGCGGGCCAGCCGATAGGCCCGCTGGCCCCCGACGTGGACGGCCGAATAGTCGCAGGGCCGCTGGAGGATCTCGCCGCGAAAGCGGGGCAGGGCGGCCTCGAGCTCCGCCGCAGTTGGCCGCCGCGGAGCGGGTTCCTCCTGGACCGGCGTCTCAAGATCGTCCGAGGGGCTTGAACAGCCCAAGCGGAAGACAGCCGTGTAGCGTTTCGACAGCTGATGGATGAAGTCGACGAGCTTCGTCGCGTGGCCCACGCAGACGACGACCACGCCCGCCGCCAGCGGGTCGAGCGTGCCGGCGTGGCCGACCGCCTTCATGCCGAGCGTCCGGGCCACGCCGTCGACGACCGTGCGGGACGAGACCCCGGCCGGCTTGTCAACCGGGATCACACCCGTGAATGGGAAAGGCATAGAGTTCCGAAACCTCGGCTGCGGTCTTGCCGGCCAGCGCGACCCGCTGCCGGAGCGCCTGTGGATCGTCGACCGCCCCGGCGACGAGCCGGTCGAACTTGAGGTCGACCAGGGCGGCCGTCCGGGCCGGGTCGGAACGGGCATGCCCCAGCGGGTGCCGAACGAGTCCGCCGTCGAGGCTCCCGAGCCGCTCGTGCTCGATGACCACCCGGGTCGGAATTCCGTCGGGGTAGAGCGAGTCGTATGCGGGGCCGCCGTGCTCGATCACGATCCGGTCCATCAGATCAATCGCCTCCGGTGCCGTGATGGCCTCGGCCTCATAGTCGACCGGAAGGAGCATCAGTTCTGCCCAGCCGGGGGCAGCATCACCGGCCGGGGCAGTGGCGGCCTTGAGCAGCGTGCGGGCCAGGATGTAGGGGAGCGAGTGGTCGGCCGACTGGCGGG
>JAQCJP010000207.1 GCA_027592945.1 Planctomycetota bacterium | reverse complement strand
CCCGCGGCCAGGGCCTTGTCTCGGCCTCCTGGGACGGCACGCTCCGGGTCTGGGACGTGTCAGCGGCCGCCCTCGTCAGGGCCAGGAGCGCAGCCGCCCCATCCGAGTGACGAACCGTTCGCGCATCGTGGTCGCAGTGGTCACAGTCAGACTGATGCGGCACTTTTTCCGACGCTCCGGCGTCGCCAGAGGCCGAAGCTCAGCCCAGTGGCCGCGGCAAGGGCCACGGCGGAGGTAGAAGGTTCCGGGACCGAGACAGGCCGGCCGACGATGATGCCGTTGAGCGATGTGGCACTCGCCAGCACCGACAACTGCAGCGCTCCGGCCGTGTCGTTGACCACGAACTTCCCCCACGTGTAGTAGTCGGTCGGCTCGATGATCGGTTTATTCAACTCGTCATCGAAGCGGCTGCCCGACCACGAAGCGAGAAAGAAAGGAGTTTCGGCCGGCACCTCGATCGGCGTGAGGATGTCCCAGTTGGCCCCGAATGGCGTCAGGCTCTCAACGGCGGCAGCGTCGAACACGTCATCTTCCGAAGACTGATACCAGGAGAACGGGATGCCGACAAAGTAGTTGACCGGGGTCATCTCGATTGCCGAGGCGGGTGGTGCGGTGGGAGCGAGATTGACGACGAGCTGCGTCCCGTCCCCGTCAGGCTGAAAGAACGTGATGCCCCAGTCTTCCGCCCCGATGACACCCGCAGACACGGTGACGACGTCCTCGATGACCTCGCCGCAGGCTGGCAGAGCGGCGCAGGCGGCGGTGAGCACCAGCAGCCGGATCGCCCCGCGGGTCAGGCGACCCAGCCGGTTGCATCCTCGGCCGATCCGCTGACAGCGCGCGACAGGCAGTCGCCGTGCCATGGTCGTGTTTCCGCAGGGCGTCAGGCCAGCGACGGCAAGGGCTGGTGGCAGTCGCAGGAGATTCATCGGGATGCCTTCGAATGGTGGGGCTGGAATCACTCCGCCACACCCTGAAGGTGCAAATCCCGTGCCAGAGGGGGCTAACCACTCCAAAACCCGCGGAGGCGTGCTTTTCACGCCACTACCGAGGCCGCTCCAGCCGACGGCGAGCGTCAGGACGGACGCGGTGGCACAAAATCAGTGAGGGGCGTTCACCAGGTCGCGGAGAAAGGTCCCGCCCGTTCGACTCACGCCTCAACCACTCAGCGAGTGGCGAGCACCTGGCCGAGCGTGCTCTCCAGCACGCTCGCGCTCCGCCGGAGCCCCTGGAGCTCCTTCGGCCAGAGGTCGATCTCGAGCGTCTGCTCGGCCCCGCCCCGGCCGACGACCGTCGGCACCGAGAGGGCGACGTTCCGGAGGCCGTAGCAGCCCCGCTGGACAGTCGAAACCGGCAAGACCCGCTTGGCATCCAGCGCGATCGCGTGGATCACCTCGGCGATCGAGACGCCGACGGCGAAGCCCGCCCCGGTCTTCTTCTTGATCATCTCCGCGCCCGAAGTCTTGGCCCGCTGAAAGGTCTCCTCGCCGAGCCGGTGGCTGAAGCCCGGATACTTCTCGAGCGGCAGTCCGCCGATGCTGGCACTGCTCCAAATCGGCACCATGCTGTCGCCGTGCTCGCCGAGGATCACCGCCTGGAGCTGGGTGGCCGGCGCGGCTAGCCGCATTGCCAGCAGACTCCGGAAGCGGAGCGTATCGAGCAGGGTGCCGAGCCCCACCACCCTGCCGGCCGGCAGGGAGAGTTCCTGCTCGGCGAGGTAGGTGAGGATGTCGACCGGGTTGCTGACCACCAGCACCGTCGCGTCGGCTTTCAGTCCGTGGGCCTTGATCGAGCCGAGAATGCTCGTGAACAACTCGACGTTGCGATTGATCAGCGCCAGCCGGCTCTCGTCGGGCTTCCGCCGCAGGCCGGCGGTGATGCAGATCACGTCGGCATCCGCCAACGACTCGTAGCCGCCGGCATGGATCACCTGGTCGGCGATCGCGGCTGTGCCGTGGAGCATGTCGAGGGCCTGGCCGTCGGCCAGCTCAGCATTGACATCAACGATCACGATCTCGTGAACGATGCCGCCGAGCTGGAGGGCGAACCCTGCCGAGGCGCCAACGATCCCGCCGCCGCCAATGATGCCAACCTTCATGCTGATGCTCCTCGCTCTGAACTCGCTCTGAACTCGCCTTGAACCCGTTTTGAAATGGACAGCCGGGGCTGAAACCCTCCGTCGCTGTGGATATTTCGCTCATCCTCGCTCTACGCTGCCGGAATGCCGAGTTGCCGGCAGACCTGCTCGGTCACGATCTTGACGAGCGCCTCCTGGTCGACGCCGGCCGGCCGGATCGGGCGGGCCGCGTTCTCCGGATCGGCCCCCATCGGGGGCGGGGCGTCGAAGGCGCTGCGGTTGACCCCGGTCTGCTGCCAACTGTCGCGGAAGACGTCGTTGGCGCAGATGTCGCAGTTCTCCATGCCGGGCTCGAGGCGGGGATCGGCGTAGCCCCACTGCTGCTTGAGGTCGAGGAGTTCCTTCGTCTCCTGCTTGGTCAGGTAGGTCACCCGGCCGAGATCCTTGGCAAGCATCAGGATCCGGCAGTAGGCGTCGAGGATCTCCGTCCACCAGTAGGCCTTCTCGACGGTCTCCCCGAAGCTCACGGTGCCGTGGTTGGCCAGGATCACGACATTGCTCTTCTGGACGTAGGGCTTGACCGTATCGGCAAACTTCTGCCCGCCGGGCGTCTCATAGCGGGTGATCGGCACGTCGCCGAGAAACACCTCGACCTCGGGCAGGACGCACTGGGGAATCGGCTCCCGGGCCACGGCGAAGGCGGTGGCGTGGGGCGGGTGGCAGTGAACCACCGAGCGGATTTCGGGACGCTCCTTCATGATCGTCAGGTGGAGCAGCACCTCGCTCGACCGCTTCCGCTGGCCGGCGAGCTGGTTGCCCTCCATGTCGACGATGCAGAGATCGGAGGGCTTCATAAAGCCCTTGGAGATCATCGTCGGCGTGCAGAGCACCTCCCGCTCATTGAGCCGGTAGGAGATGTTGCCGTCGTTGCCGGCGGCGAAGCCCTTGTTGTAGATCCGGCGGCCGATGTCGCAGATCTCCTCCTTGAGTTGGGCGAGCGACTTGGGGGCGGGGCCGTTGGGGGCGGGCTGATAGGCCATCGTGGTTCTCCTGGTGGGTGAGCGTGATCGGGGTGATGGGCGGATTTTGCTGCGGGGCTTGGGTGACTGGCGATCGGGGCGTTGCGCGTCCTATCGATTCTTGCCCACTTTCCCGGTCCCGGTCGGACTGCGGATCGTGCGGATGATGACGGTCATGGCGACTGTTCCGTGATATCGAGGCTGTCGAGGAGGGCTGCCACGTAAGCATCGACCGGCTTTTCGTCGGGCCGAAACGGCTGGGCCGCTTCACCCCCCTCGCTGAAGGCGACAAGCTGACCCTCGCCTGCCCCCAGGTCATCCCAGGCGATAAGCGGCTCGGCCGGCCCGTCGCCGGCAGCGAGGTCGGCTGCCGCCAGCGGCACGACGAGCCGAAACACGCCTCCCCGCACCGCCGGATGCGGCTCGACGAGCGTCACGGTCCCGAGCGTCTTGCCGATTCTCATCGCTGGCCTCGCTGCTGGCTCTCTCGCGGCTGCCGACGCCTCGTCGCCCGGACGCTTTGTGAAGCCCTCGCCCCGCAGGCTCGGGGCTGCCAATGCCCTGTCGCCCGGACGCTCGCTTCGGGCATCCTGCCCTCCGCTCGCTCCGTGCTGGCTCGCTCTCGGCTTCCCTGCCTCCACTCGCCAGCAAGGCCGGCTCCAGGGCATGGGCAGCCCCTCGCGGACATCGATTGGTTTGTGGATACAGCCTGCGAACTGCTATGCGTCGCGGACGGTCGGCGGTGGGCGGCGTGAGTGGTTGATCGCTTCATGTCAGTGTCCTTTGCAGCCGCAGCCGGCAGGACGGGCGGTGAGCACGGCAGGAGTCTCGCCGACCGGCCGGACAGCGAGATCCTTTGCCAGTCGGCCGATCGCCGCAGCCGGGAAAATGGCCGGATCGATCACGAGGAGGTTTGCATTGCACTCCGCTGCCGCGGCGGCCAGCGTGGCCGGATCCCGGGCAGTGACGGCCCGCAGCGACGCAGAACGATTGGCGAGCACGACCGCCACCGCCGGTCTGCCGGTCAGCAGCACGCCCCGGGCGGCATCGCGGGAAGCCTGCAGCGACAATGCCGCTACGACATCGGCCAGGCCACTGGCAGGGAGCTGCGCGGCGCCGGGCACCGCCCGGGCGATGGCGGCCGCCCGGCCGGTCGCGTCGCCTTGACACTCCGCATGGGCCACGAGAAACGGTCGGGATGCCGCAGCCCCGGCCCCAGAACCAGCCCGGCCCACGGCCCGCTCGAGCACCAGCCCCTTGTCGCGGGCATGCTCCCGGGCCGACGGCGTCACCACGGCCCCGGCCTCGATCGTCACCCGCCCCGCAGCCGCCGGAATCCGCTCGACCATCGCCAACGAAACGACGCGGCCGGCAAGGTGAACCTCGCTCGGCTTTGTGGCCTCCGCAGTCACCGGCGGCGACGACACGCGGATTCTCCGCAGGACCTCCGCCACGAGCACGCGGACAGCCTCGGGATCGATCACGGAGGAAGTGGGATCAGGCATCAGATGAACACGATCGCTTGGCGGTGTTTTCTCGGTTCATGGATCACGGTGTCGGGACGCCCTCTGGGTCGACCAGGGCGATCGTGCTCCAGCGGGCAGGCGTCGTGTCGCTCTGCAGCGTCTCGCGAAGCATCCGGCCGTCACTGGTGATCACCACCAGATCGCCCGGCCCGGCGGCAAGGGTGTCGATGATCAGTTGTGGGTCGCCATCGGGCGTCCGGCGGTCGTGCATCAGCGGCTGGCCCACGACGAGCCGGGCACCGGCCAACGACGGGTGCTTGACCGTCGCGGTTGCCGTGCCGATGACGCGGGCGATTTGCATGGGAATCCTGGGGAATACGGGTCAGCTGAGAGCGGGACTGCCGAGGATGCGGAGGTCGTCAACGAGCGTGCACCGCCGCTGGCGGGTGAAGGTCAGGGGCGTCGTCACCCCCTCGCCAGTCGGCGTGGCGATCGAAAACGACAGGTAGCCCTCGCCGCCGAGACCGAGGCCGGCCACGCTGGGACCGTTCTTCACAAACAGCGTCGTGTCGAGCAGCCGACCCATCCGGGTCATCGCCCGGACGTCGTTGGAATGGATGATCGCCGTGTGCCGGAAGCCATGCTCGCTCTCGTGGGCCCGCTGAATCGCCTCGTCGACGTCGCGGCACCGCACGAAGGGGAGGAAGGGCATCATCTGCTCGACCGCCACAAACGGGTTGTCGGCGTCGGTCTCGCCGAAGACGAGTTCCAGCCCGTCGCGGCCGGCCGCGCCGGCGGCTGCGGCCAACCGTGAGGCATCCTGGCCGAGCAGGTCCTTGCAGGGCACCTGGTGGCGGTGGGCTCCCTCGCCAGTCCAGACGATCGCCCGCTCAGTCAGCCGGTCGACCTGGCCGGTGGTCAGCCGGAGGGCCCCCGCCCGCTCCATCGCTGAGAGCATCGCGTCGAACACGGCCTCGACGACAAACACCTGCTTCTCGCCGATGCAGAGGAGATTGTTGTCGTAGGCGGCGCCCTGGATGATCGCTCGGGCCGCTCGCTCCAGGTCGGCAGTCGCGTCGACCACCACCGGCGGGTTGCCCGGCCCGGCGACGATCGCCCGCTTGCTCGACTGGAGTGCCGCCCGGGCGACCGCCGGCCCGCCGGTGACGCAGATCAGCTTCACCCCACGATGATTGAACAGTTCGGCGGCACTCTCGAGGGTCGGCTCGGCGACCAGCGAGATGAGGTTGTCGATTCCCAGGTCGCGCTGGATCGCCGCGTTGAACCGCCGCACACCCTCGGCCGCCACCTTCCGGCCGCTGGGGTGCGGGTTGACGACCAGCGTGTTGCCCGCGGCAAGCATGTTGATCGCATTGCAGGCGATCGTGGGAAGCGAGTGGGTCACCGGCGTGATCGCGGCGATCACGCCGAACGGAGCGTGCTCGATCACCGCCAGGCCGTGGTCGCCGCTGAAGACCTGGCTCTCCATGAACTCAACGCCCGGCACCTTCTCGCCGAGCACCTTCAGCTTCTCGATCTTGTGGTCGAGCCGGCCGATTCCCGTCTCGGCAAACTCCATCCCGCCGAGCTCTTCAGCATCGTCGATCGCGATCCGCCGAATGTGGGCGATCGCCCGGCGACGGCCCTCCATGCCGAGCGACTCGAGCTGCTCGAAGGCCGCCTGGGCCGCCCTGACCGCCTCGTCGACCGAGCCGAAGAGCCCGTGGGCGTTGGCGGGGCCCGGCTGACCGGCCGGGCGGGCCGCCATGGGGGGCGGCGATGACGGCTGGCCTGTGGTGATCTCGGCGATCACCTGGCGGACGAGGGCGGCGATGTCGGGGGCTGTGGGTGTGGTCATGGTCGTGGGTGCCTGGTGGTGAAATCGACTCTGGTTTCGGTGTGCCGCCGGAGCGGCTTCAGGTGTGCCGCCGGGACGGCTTCAGGTGCGCCGCCGGGACGGCTTCAGGTGCGCCGCCGGGACGGCTTCAGGTGCG
>JAQCJP010000206.1 GCA_027592945.1 Planctomycetota bacterium | reverse complement strand
CCCCAGGGCCGGAGTGTCGGCCTGCGCCGCCAGGCCTCAGCCCGCTCGGCAAGCCTCACGACAAGCGTGCCGACGCGGTACTGCGGTGGAGCGTGCTCATCCCCGGCGGCCGGCAAGGGCTCACTGCCGCGAAACAGGCACTCGACCAACTCGAGGGGCACTCGCTCCACGCCCAGTGGCGTCAGCCGCACCTCCAACCGGTCTCCACGACGGGTCAAACGCGGCCGGAGGGCGACCGCGGCCAGGGCGATCAGCCCGACCGCGACAAGCCCGGTCACGACGGCCACGGCGGCCCCGGGTGCGACGGCCGCCAGCAGGAAGCCGACGACCGCCAGCGCGATCCCCGCGCCGATGACAAGGCCGAGCACGGGCCTGTGATTGGCCCGCAGCCACACCTCGGCCGGTGCACCGCCCGTCCTTCCGACTCCGCTTTCGCTCACCTGGCTCGTCCTTTACGATCTCGCTCGCGGATTCGCACCGGGCCCGGCATGGCGGAGCCGGCCACCAGCCTTCTACACCGCAGGGATCCAATGCACGATCTTCCCGGCCACGGAGAGCCGCCGGCCACCACCGGCTCGCCAAACTCAACCCGGACGCTGGCTGGCATCGGAACGGTGGTCGCGGTCTACCTCGTCGCCGCCATGCTTCAACTGCCCCAGCATGGTCGTGATTTGCTGGTCGAGGCACAAGCCGGCCATGCCGGCCACGCCAGCTCCCCCGATCCAGCCGCCAGCGGCGACGGCGAGGAGGCAGCGGCAACAGAGGCTCACGGCCACGAGGCGACGCACGAAACGGCCCCTGGCCACCAGCACGCCGACGATCACCACGCCGCCGGGCCGGCACCCCCGATCTACACGGTGATCCCGTTTGTGGTGCTCCTGGCGCTGATCGCCGTCTTGCCACTGATCCCGAGCCTAGCCCACTGGTGGGAGCATAACTCCAGCAAGTTTCTGGTGGCCTCGATCCTGGCGCTCATCACGCTCGCCTACTACGTGGCGGTCCATCCCGACTCCGTGGAACTCCACTTTCCCGCTCACGGCCTTACCGAACCAGCTGCTGGCGGACTCTCCTTCGGCCTGGCAGGCACGGTGCTCGTCAACGCCCTCTGCGCGGAGTACATCCCGTTTATCCTGCTTCTCTTTTCGCTCTACACGATTACCGGCGGTGTGCGGATTGAGGGGGATCTCGAAGCGACGCCCACCACCAACGCCGCGTTCATCGGGATCGGAGCCCTGGCCGCGAGTTTCATCGGCACGACCGGAGCGGCCATGCTGCTGATCCGGCCGCTGCTCGAAACGAACAAGCAGCGGCGGCACGTGGTCCACACGGTTGTCTTTTTCATCTTCCTGGTCTGCAACTGCGGCGGCTGCCTCCTGCCGATCGGCGACCCGCCGCTCTTTCTCGGCTACCTTCAGGGGGTGGATTTCCTCTGGACGATGTCGCTCTGGAAAGAGTGGCTGTTCGTCAACGCGATCGTGCTGGCCGTGTACTGGCTCTGGGACAGCTTTTTCGCCTATCCCCAGGAGAGCCGTCGCGACCGTTCCCGTGACGAGCGGTCCGCCCGAAGCCTCCGCGTCTCGGGGCTCTGGCCCAATGCCCCACTGATGGCCGGCGTCATCGCGGCGGTGGCTCTCCTCGATCCCTCCAAGACCATTCCCGGCACCGACTGGCATCCCTGGATCTACCTCCGCGAGGTGACACTCCTGGCACTCGTGGGCTTTTCCCTGCTGCTCGGCTCGAGTGAGATCCGGCAGCGAAACGGCTTCACGTATTTTGCGATCCTCGAGGTCGCGGCTCTCTTCGTCGGCATCTTCATCTGCATGCAGCCGGCGCTGGCGATCCTCAACGAGCGGGGCGGCGAACTCGGAATCACCTCGCCGATCGGGTTCTTCTGGATCACCGGCGGCCTCTCCAGCGTGCTCGACAACGCCCCGACGTATCTCGTCTTTTTCAAGACGGCCCAGGCCCTTCCCAACCCGGCGGGCAGCGTAGCGATCGCAGGAGTCGAGGAGGCCCGGCTGATGGGGATCAGCCTCGGGGCGGTCTTCCTGGGGGCGATGACCTATATCGGCAACGGACCCAACTTCATGGTCAAGGCGATCGCCGAGCAGGCCGGGATCAGGATGCCCAGTTTCTTCGGCTACGTGCTCTACAGCGCGGGAATCCTGCTGCCGGTCTTTGCCCTGACGGCGGTGCTTTTTCTGTAGGGACGCCCCGGGGGGGCTTCTACGGAAACGGGGGAAACGGGGACTGGCTCCGAGCGAAGCGCGGTGCCTGTACCCTTTTCCAGCCTGAGGACACAAGGAATACGGGCCCACCCAGAGCCCGTGCGAGGGCGAGTCGATCGGTTGCTCTCGGCCAGCGGCGGCACGGTCGGTAGACTCGGAGGCGTGAGCAAAGACCTGAAACACCGCACCGCATTCGAGGTGATCGAGACCGACTCCGGGTTTCGAGAACTCGTCGACCGGCTGGCCGAACAGCCCTTCGTCGCCTTCGACACGGAGTTTGTCTCGGAGCACACCTACCGCAGCCAGCTCTGCCTGCTGCAGGTGGCCGCTCCGGGAATCCTGGCGGTGGTCGACACCCTGGCCGTCCCGGAGGTCGAGGCCTTCTGGCGGCTGCTGACCGATTCCGGCCGCACCACGATCGTCCATGCCGGACGCGAGGAGATGGGGTTCATCCTCCATGCCATCGAGGCCCGTCCGGCCAATCTCTTCGACGTGCAGGTCGCCGCCGGCCTGGTCGACCACGACTACCCCGCCGGCTATGCCTCGATCGTGAGGCGATTCCTCGGCCGCCCGACGAACAAGGGAGAAACCCGCACCGACTGGCGGAAGCGGCCGCTCTCGGATGCCCAGCTCGCCTATGCCGTCGATGACGTGCGGCACTTGGAAGAACTCTGGCAGACGCTCGCCGGCAAACTCGAGAAGCTCGGCCGGACCGGCTGGATGACGGCGGAGATGGCCAGTTGGCAGGATGACGTCGCGGAGTCGTTCAGTCGCAAGCGGTGGCGGCGGGTCTCCGGCTCGAGCGGCCTTTCTCGCCGCGAGTTGGCCATCGCCAGGGAACTCTGGCATTGGCGAGATGCCGTTGCCGAAGAGCGGAACATGCCCCCCAAGCGTGTCTTGCGAGACGACCTGATCGTCGAACTCTGCAAGCGAAAAACGGCCGACGAGCGGCAGATCGCCGCCGTCCGGGGAATGCAGCGATCGGATCTCAAGCACATCATGCGGGGCCTCTCCGAAGCGATCGCCCGCGGCCTCGACTGCCCTGACGACGAGCTGCCCGGCGGCCAGCGACACCGGGCCCCGCCCCCGCAGCTGGCAATGCTGGGGCAGTTCATGGCGACGGCGGTGGCCGGCCTCTGCCGGCAGGAGCAGCTTGCTCCGGCACTGGTCGGCACATCGTCCGACATGCGGGACCTGCTGGGCTGGAAGCTCGGCTACGGCGATCCGGATCGGACGCCAGCCCTGGCAACCGGCTGGCGGGCGGAGGTGGTGGGCACGCTCGTCGACGACCTCCTCGCCGGCCGAGCCGCCCTCCGCATCGGCGACATCCGCTCGCCGGAGCCGCTGGTGATCGAGCGGCACGGGAACCGGGGCTGACACGCAGCCGGGTGGTTGTGATCGCGTTTCGGGCGGGGTGGTGGTGACAGCCGGGCGGCTGTCGCTAGGCGGCGGTTGGCCGGCGGCGGCGAGCGAGAAAGGCGAGGAAGCTTCCTCCGGCCAAGCCGATGAGCCCGACCGTCGAGGGCTCCGGCACCGCGATGAGCGACATCGCGTTGAGGGCGGAACTGCCGGTGCCGGGAAACCCGTAGACAACCGAGATCTCACCCGAACTCGGGGCGATCCCCGAAGCCGATGCCGTCAGGGTGCTGTTATTGAAGACATTGGCAATGCTGGTGTTGACCGTGCCCCCGGCTCCCGTGATCGAAAAGGGAGAACTGGAGCCGTTGTTGCCGCGGGAGCCGTAGATGAGCAGGTCGTAGGTGGTGTTGTCGTCGAGCCCGGAGAACGAGAGCGTCATCGTGTTGCCGCCGTTGCTCGGCTGTGAAAAGAAGCCGTCGGCGACCGCCGCACTGGGCCACGAACTGACCGCCGCCGGGTAGGGACCGAGATAGTCTGCACCGCCGCCCGCCGCGCCGACGTCGACCGTTCCGGAGAAGGTCACCGTCAGCGTCACGCCGCTGGTAGCCCCGGTGCTATCGACCAGCAGGCCGCTCGGGTTGCCCGGCGTCCCGCCGCCGTTGAGAAGGGTCGTGCCGTTCTGCGTGCCGCCGATCGTCGCCGCGACGTTGTTCCAGCCGGTCGTCGAGGTTTCGGCGCCGAAGCGTCCGAAATCGAGGTAGAAGGTCTCTGCCTGGACGCTCGCGATGCCGATTGCCAGGCACATGACACTCGCGACTGCAGTGAATGCTTTCCCCATCGAACTGCCCTCCCCTTGTTACGACCTGAAAACGCGCTGGTGTGGTGAGCGAGGATCACATTCCGCCGCAGCCACAACTCCTCTCTGCTTCTCGCGGAGAGTACGAAACTTCGATGATCCGCCGCGCGACTGAATGCGTCTTTTTTCTTCGTGATCCCGCCACGCCGGTCTTCGGCGGCCGCAGACGCCCGCCGCAGTGCCCCCGGCTTGCGCCGGACGGCTTCGTTGCTCGGTCGTTTGACCGTCAGGCGGTGACGAGCCGGCGACGGGCCGGAGCGGCGGCGGCGAGCATGTCGATGACCAGCTGGAGAGCCGTGGCGTCGCCGTGAGGCGAGATTGGGCCCTGCTTGCGGATCGCCGCGAGCGTCGTCTGCCCCTCGAGCACCGCCAGGAGCGAGTCGGCTGCGAGGCTTACCGTCGCCGCGTCACCGGCCGGCAGCCCGACATGCAGCGAGACGGGCCGGCCGTCGTCGAGCGCGATCGTCCACTGGCCGCCGCCGGGGCCGGTCGCCGCGAGACCAATCACGTCGCGGCCCGGCGGAGACGACCAGTCCGGCTCGCCGAAGGCCGCTTCCAGCAGAGGCCGGACGGAGGGAATCGACCGCCGACGGCCAGCCGGCGGCCAGCGAAACCGACAGTCGATCGCAAACCGGCAGAGACGCTCGATGGCCTCGTCGTCGAGCGAAGGGGCCGGCAGGTCGGGTACGGCGGCCTTGGTGTTGGAAGCGTTGAACATCGGGTCGTCCCGCCAATAGGCACGGTAGACGTCCATTTGATCGAGAAACATCTGCCCGAGCGCCGTCCGCTCCGCGTCGTCCACAGCGGCCGGGGCGTCACCCGTGTGCTGGCGACGTCGCTCGGCGACGAGATCGAGGGCGAACTGCTCGAACACCCGGCAGAGCGTGCCCACGGTGGTGGGGGCGTCCGAGGTGAGGTGGTAGGTGCGACCGTGGAGCGACGTATCTTGGATGATCCGGGTCATCACCGCCGAGACCCAGTCGACCGGGACGAGGTTCTTGGCCTCGCTGCCCTGCATGCCCAGGAAGTTGAGAAAGATGCCTCGCGGAAGCGTGGCATCGACGAACGCCTCCACGAAGGGCATCACGATTCGCAGCGGGCGGTAGAAGCCGTGGAAGGTGTTCGTAAAGCCGCTCCCGAGATCGCCGACGATGATGCTCGGCCGGTGCACCGTCACCACATCGAGAAACTCGGCCGCTCGAACCTCTCCCTCGGCGATGATCTTGCTCCGCTCGTAGTCATTGCCGGACTGCTGGCCGACGTCGAGTTCGCTCTCGAACACCGTGCCAGTGCGAAGCCCGCAGACGTAGGCACTGGAGACCTGATGGAGGCTGCGGACCCCGGTTTGACGGCAGAGTTCCAGCACGTTCCGTGTGCCGTCGACGTTGCTGGCGTAGGGCTCGCCATCGGTGTCCCGGCGATCGAAGACGAGGCTCGCGGCCGAATGAACCACTTCGCCGACGTTGACCCCGATCCACTGCCGCTGGGCCGTCGAGAGGCCAAGGCCCTCCTCCGCGAGGTTGCCTTCAAACACGACCGGACAGGCAACGTGGGCCCCGGCGAGGTCTTCCCAGTCACGGAGCAGGTCGTCGACCCGGGCCGCTGCGTCAGCTCGCTTGCCCCGCCGAACCACGACCGCCACCCGCCTGCCGGCCGCCGCCAGGTCGCGAACCAACGATCGCCCGAGAAGGCCGGTGGCCCCAGTGATCAGAACGTAGGAGTCAGAGGAGTGCGGACGAGTCATGCGGCTCCCTGCGGAGGGACACGGGGCGATCCCGACCCGTGCATCGGGGGCATAACCTAGCAGACAAAGCGGCGCGCACCACCGGGAGGGGTTTCGGTGGTGAACAAGGCCGCGGGCTGCCGGGGGCCGGGATCGCCCAACGGCCCGCCGTCCCCCCGGCTCGCGCCGGGGGGCCTTCTATGCATCAACGGGCACCCGCTTACGGAATACGGGTTCGCGAGGGGTGGCCGGTGCCAATCGAGCCGGCGTAGGAAACCGCGCGTAGCCAGGATGGCGAAGCTCGGTTTCCTCCGAGCGAGCGGAGGGCAGGATGCCTGAAGCGAGCGTCCGGCGAGATGGCACCGGCCCGCCCCGAGCCCGCGGCGGGCGAGTCACCGCCG
>JAQCJP010000205.1 GCA_027592945.1 Planctomycetota bacterium | reverse complement strand
ATCGGCCAGCGGGCGGTCTACGAGCGGCTCGAGATCGCGATCGATGCGGCCCGCAAGCGGGGCGAGACGCTCGGCCACATTCTGCTCGACGGGCCGCCGGGCCTCGGCAAGACGACGTTCGCCACCTGCATCCCCAACGAGCTCGGCACGAGCCTCCAGATCGCCAGCGGGGCGGCCCTGGCCGCGCCCAAGGATCTGCTCCCTTAC
This sequence comes from Planctomycetota bacterium, assembly GCA_027592945.1. GTDB lineage: Bacteria > Planctomycetota > Planctomycetia > Pirellulales > UBA1268 > QWPN01. The sequence continues at coordinate 6,426 of JAQCJP010000205.1, read as the reverse complement.
CTCACCAATGCCGCCGAGGGCTCGGTGCTGTTCATCGACGAGATCCACCGGCTGCCGATCGCGGTCGAGGAGTTTCTCTATCCCGCGATGGAGGACTTCCGGATCGACATCACGCTCGGCGACGGCGTGGCCGCCCGCACGATCAACATGCCGCTCAAGCCCTTCACGCTCGTCGGGGCGACGACCCGGGCCGGCCTGCTCTCGGCCCCACTGCGGGACCGGTTCGTGATCCGCGAGCACCTCGACTACTACTCCCCGGCAGAACTCGCCCAAATCGTGCACCGCTCGGCTGGCAAGCTCCAGATGCCGATGGACGACGAGACCGCCGACGAGATCGCCCGCCGCAGCCGGGGCACACCGCGGCTGGCCAACAACCGGCTGCGGTGGATCCGCGACTACTCGACCAGCCGCACCGAAGGGCGGCTCGACGTCGAGATCGCCAGGGCGGCGTTGGCGATGCAGGGCATCGATGCAATCGGCCTCGACGGCTTCGACCGCAAGTATCTCGAGACGATCCAGCGGGTCTTCGCGGGGGGGCCGGTCGGCATCGAGGCGATCGCCCACACGATGAGTTCGGCCCCCGACACGCTCGAGGATGACGTCGAGCCGTTTCTGCTGCGGTGCGAGCTGGTGATCCGCACGCCGCGGGGCCGCAAGCTGACGCCCAAGGGCGACGAGCACATCGGCGGCACGCCTGCCGGCCGTGGGCGGCTGTTTTGAGGCCGCGGCACGCCAGGTTTTTGCTCCCCGTTTGCCCAAGATGGCGTTCGACGCTACGCTCTATGCCTTCCACGAGGTGATTTCATGGCCGTTCCCAAGCGACGACATTCCAACCGCCGAACGGGTCTGCGGCGGGCCCACGACTTCCTGACGCCCAAGCAGTTGACCTTCTGCCCCACCTGCGGCAAGGCTGTCCCGACGCATCGGGTCTGCGAGACCTGCGGGCACTACATGGGCCGCCCCGTGGTCAAGACCGAGGAGTAGCCCCTTGGGGACTGCCCCGGCACGCGATTCCGCCACCACGCTGCTGTTTCCCGGTCAAGGGGCCCAGGCAGTCGGCATGGCTGGCGAGTGGGTCGACCAACATCCTGCCGCGGCCGATCTCTTTGCCCGCGGCTCGGCGATTCTCGGCTACGACCTGCTCGAGGTCTGCCGCGGCGGCCCGGCCGAGCGGCTCAACACGACGGCCGTCAGCCAGCCGGCGATCCTCGTGACGAGCCTGGCGGCCCTCGAGGTGCTCCGCGGCCGCGATCCGACCGTGCTCGAAGCGGCGACGGTCACCGCCGGCCTGTCGCTGGGCGAATACACGGCGCTGGTCTTTGCGGGTGCCCTGGGCTTCGATGACGCGGTCCGGCTGGTCGATGAGCGGGGCCGGGCGATGCAGGACTGTGCCGAGGCGTCGCCAAGCGGAATGGTGGCCGTGCTGGGGATGGAGCGGGAGGCGGTGGCCGCCCTCTGCGACGTCTGCCGGGATGACGGCGTGCTTCAGATCGCCAACGTGCTCTGCCCGGGCAACATCGTCGTCTCGGGAGACCGGGCGGCCTGCGACCGGGTCGAGGCGGCCGCTCCCGACGCCGGGGCGATGAAATGCGTGCGGCTTGAGGTGGCCGGGGCATTTCACACGCCGCTGATGCAGCCGGCCGTCGAGCGGCTGACGGCCGCCCTGGCGACGGTGGAGTTCAGCGTGCCGCGGATCCCGGTCGTCAGCAACGTCGACGCCCGGCCCCACACCGACCCCGACGAGATCCGCGGACTGCTCGCCCGGCAGGTCGTCGGTGTTGTTGAATGGCAGGCGTCCGTGGCATACATCCTCTCGACGGGCGTCGGCTCGGCCTGGGAGGTTGGGCCCGGCCGCGTGCTCCGCGGGCTGATGAAGCGGATCAACCGGTCGCTGCCGACAAGCGGCGTGTTCGACTGAGACGGCGACGTCTTCCAGCGACCTTTCCTGAGTGGAGGATTTCGAAATGGCCGAAGCGGGTGAGGGCAAGAAGAAGACGCAGCCGGAGGGCCGCATCAAGGTCGATCTCACGGGCCAGGTGGCCCTGGTGACCGGTGCCTCGCAGGGGCTCGGCCGAGCGATCGCCGAGGTCCTGGCGGCCAACGGTGCAACGGTGGCCCTGGTGGCCCGCTCGGCCGACAAGCTGGCCGACGTGGCCGCTGGAATCGAGGCGGCCGGGGGCAAGGCCGAGGCCTTTCCCTGCGACGTCCAGCAGGCCGAGGCGATCCAGCAGGTGGTCGACGCGGTCGCCGAGAAACACGGCCGGATCGACATCCTCGTCAACAACGCCGGCGTCACCCGCGACACGCTCCTGCCGCGGATGAGCGACGAGGAGTGGGACACCGTGCTGACCACCAACCTCCGCGGTCCGTTCCTGTTCATGCGGGCCGCCAGCCGGCCGATGATGCAGAAGCGGTATGGGCGGATCATCAACGTGGCGAGCGTCTCGGGCCTGATCGGCAACCCGGGCCAGGCGAACTACTCTGCCTCCAAGGCGGGCCTGGTCGGCCTGACGAAGACCGTCGCCAAGGAACTGGCCGGCCGGAAGATCACGGTCAACGCGGTGGCCCCGGGCTTCATCGCCAGCGACATGACCGCTGCCCTCGGCGACGTTCTCCTCGACGAGGTCAAGAAGCGGGTCCCGGCCAAGCGGCTCGGCGAGGCGAGCGAAATCGCCGACGCCGTCCTCTTCCTGGCGAGCCCCTCGGCCGGCTACATCACCGCCCAGACGCTCGTCGTCGATGGCGGCCTGATCGGCTAACTCCGCAAAGCCTCGACGCCGCGGCGGGTGCCGCGGCGAAAAGTTCTCCGGCGGGTCGTTGGGCCGTCCCGAGCCCCGCCAGCCGTCCGGAAGCCTGAAAACCCCCGCAGGCTGCCAGATTTTCACGGTCTGGACACGTTCGGGGCCGAACGGGTATATCTTCGCAGTGAACGCGGGCGATCGAGGCAGCCTCCGAAGGCTGCGGTACACCGCGAAGGACCGGCTCCGAGCCTGTGGAGGATTTGCAAGGTGGCATCTGTCCAAGATCGAGTGATCGAAATCGTGGCGTCGCAACTCGGGGTGAACAAGGATCAGATCACCCCGGAGACGTCGTTCATCAACGACCTCGGCGCCGACTCGCTCGATACCGTCGAACTGGTCATGGAACTCGAGGAAGAGTTTGAGATCAACATTCCCGACGACGCCGCCGAGAAGATCCAGACGGTCGGCCAGGCCGTGGAGTTCATCGAGAAGCACCAGGCTTCGGGCTCGGCTGCGGGCTGATCGCGGCCGGCCTGAGCGTCGGTGGCAGGGGCTCACCATGTGAAGCCGAGCAGGCCTGCCTGGATTCTGTGGCGACCTGTGTCGCTCGGACGGAGCCATGATCGAGAACAGGACGGCAAGGCGATTGCAGGAGGCGCGATGAAGCGGCGGGCGGTAGTGACGGGGCTGGGGCTGGTCACGTCGCTCGGGCGAGCGGTCGAGAACGTCTGGGAAAGGATCGTCCGGGGCGACAGCGGCGTCGGTCCGATCACGCTCTTCGATGTCGAGGGCTATCGCGTCCAGTTCGGCGGCCAGGTTTCCTGGGACGGCAGTCAGGAAGACATCGCCCCGCCCAAGGAACTCAAGCGGCTCGACCGATTCACGCAATTCGCCCTCGCGTCGGCCAAGGACGCCGTCGCCGACTCCGGCCTCGACTTCTCCGGTGAGGATCCCTTCCGCTGCGGCGTGGTGATCGGCTCGGGGATCGGCGGGCTCTGGGAGTTCGAGGTCCAAGAGGAGCGGCTCCTCCACAAGGGAATCGACAAGGTCTCCCCGTTCACGATCCCAAAGCTGATGGTCAACTCGGCCAGCGGCCACGTCTCGAGCCTGTTTGGCATCAAGGGGCCCAACTTCGCCGCCGCCACCGCCTGTGCAAGCGCCGCCAACTCGATCGGCTCGGCCCTCCGGGCGATCCAATACGGCGATGCTGATGTGATGGTGACCGGCGGCAGCGAGGCCGCCCTGACGCCGATCGGCCTGGCCGGCTTTCAGAATATGCGGGCCCTTTCCTTCCGCAGCGACGCCCCCCAGGAGGCGAGCCGCCCCTTCGATGCGGACCGAGACGGCTTCGTGCTGGCCGAGGGTGCCGGCGTGGTCGTGATCGAGGAACTCGAGCACGCTCGCCGGCGGGGAGCCCGCATCTATGCCGAGCTCAAGGGCTATGGGGCCAGCGGCGACGCGGGCCACATCACCCAGCCCGACGAAGAGGGCCGTGGAGCCGCCCGGGCGATGGAGATGGCCCTAGTCGACGCGGGGCTGGGCCCCGAGGCCGTGCAATACATCAATGCCCACGGCACGAGCACTCCCCTGGGTGACAAGGCCGAGACCGCAGCGATCAAGCGGGTCTTCGGATCTCATGCCGGCCGGCTGGCCGTCTCGAGCACCAAGAGCCACCTCGGCCACACGCTCGGGGCCAGCGGCGGCATCGAACTTGTCGTCTGCGCCCTCACGATCGACCGGGGCGTGATCACGCCGACGATCAACTACCAGACGCCCGACCCCGCCTGCGATCTCGACTACACGCCCAATCAGGCCCGGGAGGCCAGGGTCGACGCGGCGGTCAGCAACAGCTTCGGGTTCGGCGGACACAACGCGAGCCTCGTCCTGGCCCGGCTCGCTTCGTAGCACTGACCGGTGCCTGAACCGATCGGATGGTCCCGTGGAGGTGCCCATGCCGCTGTCGTGCTCCCGTCGCTGTGCGGTCGCTGCCGGCGGCGTCTGGCTGTTCGCCGCGGCCGCCTCGGCCCAGATCCCGACCGACGCCGGCCAGGTTTGGAAGGTCTACGACATCGCCCCGTTCGTCGCCGCGGCCGGCCCTGACAGCGAGCGGCACGTGGTCGATTGGATCCTCGAAGAGACCGGCTACCCGGCCTGGCACGGGGCCAGCCCCGCCTCCCTCTCGGCGGGCGACGGCAAGCTCTCCTGCTTCCACGACCCCGACATGCAGGCCCGCGTCGCGGCCATCGTCGATCGCTTCGTCAGCGAGGCCGACACACCCCACCGCTACCAAATCCGCGTGCTCGGCTTCGATGGCACGGGCTGGCGAGCCGCCGCCCGCCCGGCCCTCACGCCGATTCCGACCGCGACCGCCGGCGTGCAGGCCTGGATCCTGCCTCGCGAGGCGGCGGCGGTTCTGGTGGGCCAACTGCGGGCCCGCAACGACGTCAGCGAACTTCCCGTCGGCCCCGTGCTCGCGGCCAACGGGGTGCCGGCCTCGCTCGCCGGCGGCAGGCGGCAGGCCTACGTGCAGGATTACGCGATCCAGCCGGCGGCCCCGGGCTGGCGGCCGCTGCAGGCGGCCTGCGACGAGGGCATCTCGATCGATGTCCAGCCCCTGCTCGCGGCGGACGGGTCGGGCGTCGAGGCCGCCTTCCGATGCCGGATCGATCAGATCGAGCGGATGGTCCAGGCGACCCTGCCGGCCCCGGCAGGAGGGCCGCCGGTGAGCGTCCAAGTGCCGCAGATGGCGGCGATGCGGATCGGAGAGCGGCTTCGCTGGCCGGCCGGGCACGCCCTCCTGGTAGGACTCGGCTTGGTGCCGTGGCCCGCGCCTGCGCAAAATGGTGGGGTACCGGCCCTGATTCCCGACGTGGAGCGGCGGGATGTCGTGGTGGTGGTCGAGCCCCGGCTCGGCGGCCCCTGATGAGGCGAATGTGACTCGGCGGGCGTTCCCACCGCCGTCGAACCTGTTTCTTGTGGATGAGAGCCTGCATGAGTGATCGAAGGGTGGTGGTGACCGGAATCGGCGTGGTCTGTCCGCTGGGGCTCACGCCCGACGACCTATGGAGCGGCCTGGTCGAGGGCCGAAGCGGAGTCGGGCCGATCAGCCAATTTTCTCCGGCGGGTCTGCCGCTCCACCACGCTGCCGAAGCGGGATGCTTCAGCGGGAAAATCGAAGACTTCGGCAACCTCGATGGCGAGCGAAAGAAGGCGATCCGCAAGGGCCTCAAGGTGATGTGCCGGGAAAGCCAGATGGCAGTGGCGGCCGCTCAACGGGCGTTGGACGACGCCGGCGACGCGTCGGCTCATCATCCGCCGGAACGGTTTGGCTGCGTGTTCGGCTCCGACTACATGCTGACCCTGCCGGAAGACTTCACGGCCGGAGTGGCCGCCTGCCGGGCAACCGACGGGTCATTCGACTTCAATCGCTGGGCCACCGATGGCATCCCGCTGCTCAACCCGCTCTGGCTGCTGAAGTATTTGCCCAACATGCCCGCCAGCCACATCGCGATATACAACGACCTCCGGGGGCCCAGCAACTCGCTCACGCTGCGGGAGGCCGCCGGACACCTGGCCGTCGGCGAGGCCTGTGTCACGATCCAGCGGGGCATGGCTGACATCATGGTGGCCGGCGCCACAGGCACGCGGGTGCATCCGATGAAGACGGTGCATGCCCTGCAAACCG
>JAQCJP010000204.1 GCA_027592945.1 Planctomycetota bacterium | reverse complement strand
AAGTCTTTCACGCCCGCCGGGACCACGCCAAAGCGGCCGGTGAGATAGATGATGTTCATCAGCTTCCGCCGCGGGTCTGCGGCGACGGCTTCGTCGGCTAGCCAGATCCCGATCCGGCTGGAGTCGGTCTCGGTCTTTCCGGTGCGGGCATAGTGCATCTGCGCGGTCAAATCGGAGCCGGCCGGCACGATGTACACCGCGTCGGGGGGCGCGAGGCCCGCCCGCACGCCCGGCACGTAGCCACCGATGAAGCTGGTTCGCGGAATACCGTCATCCCGAAACGGCGGCGGCCGAAACCCTAGCCCGTGTGGGTCATACCAGCCCCCCGCCTGATCGTCCGGGTGGCTCATGCCCTCCCGTCCGCCCCAGTCCGCGATGGCCTCTTCCCCAGACTCCCGCGGGAGATAGCCGGTGAGGGAATGGTGGACGATCGCTCGATTGCCCGGCAGAAACTGGAGGGCCCGGATCGCGAGATCCTCTTTGTTGTCCAGCGGAAAGATCACGTTGCGGTAGAGATCCTCGCCGTGCGCTCCCAGCTGCGTGGGGCTCTGCTGCTCGAGCACGATATCGGGCGGCCCGAGGTCTTCCTGGAAGGCTCCGTAGTCGGGCAGCGGCGGGAGCTTGGGCGTCTTCGCCGGATCGCCGGCCGGCATGTCGGTCTTCACCCACTCCCGCAGCATCGCCAGCTGCTCGGCCGTCGGAGGTTTGTTGCCCAGCAGAACAAAATCACTTTCCACCTGAGCCGGTGGCATCCTTTGGGCCTCGATTTCCTCGATTGCCTGCTCCATCCAATCGACGGCGTCGTCGTAGGAGGTGAGCGTGAACGGCCCGGCCTGGCCGGGGCTGTGGCACCGCTGGCACTGATCGTGCAGAAAGGGCAGCACGTCTTCGGCATACGTAACTTTGTGGTCGGCTCGAGGCGGGGTCGTGGGCACCTCCGGTCGGTCGAGCGGGCAGCCGACCGCTTCGGTGACGGGGAGTTTCACCTCGCGACCGGCGAGCAGATCGACGATCGCGTTCTTGAGATCCGGCTCAGGGACGCCGGGCGACTTCTCGCCCCGCACCTTGTAGCGATCGTCGATGCGGCCCTGATACCGCGTGCGGCCACTGGCGTCGACCAGCACAACTTCCGGCGTGGTCGTGGCATCGAATGCCTCGGCAAGGCGGAAGTCGCGGTCGGTGACGAACGGGAAGTGAATCGCATACTCATCGCGGTATCCGGTGATCTCCTCCGGCTCATCAAACTCGCAGATCACGCCCACGAAGCGGATGCCCTGCTCGTCAAACTCCGCGGCCAGTTCGGCGAGCACCGGTCCGTACCGCTGAGCCAGCGGGCAGGTGGGGTGGAGGAACGTGTAGCAGACGGCCTGCCCATCGCTGCCGAGCAGGTCGGCGAATGCCACGTCCTGCCCGTCGAGCGATTGGGCCGTGGGGACCGCCGCGGACGTATTGCCGGATACATGGCCCGGGGCGTCTGATGCCGCCTCGTTGGCCGATGCGGTAGCCACGAAACAACTGCACAAGACCACGATCGCGGCGAGAGACCATGCCGGTCGACTGCCCATTGGACTCACTCCGAGGATTGAGGGCCACCGACGGCCGCCCAGCCTCTTCATTCTCAGCGGCATCGCATCGAAGCGACAAGTCTCGAATGGGTTCCGGGGCCGACTTTCACCGGCGTGGTGCCGGCGGTCCCTGGTCTTGCCCAGGGGCCCCAGGGCCCCGCAGTCCCGCGGTCGACGCTGGCAGCCTGGGCGGGCGAGGCGGCGGGCGGGGCTCGCCACGCCCCCCTGCTTCCCCCAGGCTGCCTGCTGCCCGGATCGAACGCCAGAAAGCCTCAAGGAGCCAATTTCAAACGCTCGATTTCACGTTCAGCGAGTCCTCCAGGCTCCGCCGCCCCGGCGGCTGAAAGCCACGTTCGCATTCGCGCCATGCGATCGGGTCGTGACACCGATGACGCCAGTACCCCGGGTGTGGAAAAGTCCATGCGGGCATTTTTTCACACAGTCTCTCCTGACGAGAAGCCTTCCTGCTCGGGACATCGTGCGACGTTCGTCTGGCCCGCTCGATCCGCTCGTCTCCGTGAACGGTGGCAGCTCGTCTTTCTGCTGATCGCTTCCGGTCTGGCCGCACCGGGGTGCACCTCGTGGGGTGATTATTGGCGGAACCACATGAAGGTTGGGCCGGCCTACCGACGGCCCGTCGCCCCCGTCGAGCCCGAATGGATCGACGCCGATCACCCGCAGGTGCGGTCGGACTACGACGTCGACGCGCAGTGGTGGCGGCAGTTCAACGACCCGGTGCTCGATCAGTTGGTGCTCCAGGCCTATGAGGAGAACCTCTCCCTCCGCGAGGCCGGCTTCCGCGTGCTGGCCTCGCGGGCGGCCTACAACATCACCGTGGGCGGCTTCATGCCACAAGCGCAGGGCGGGATAGCCGAATATGCCCGCTGGCAACTGAGCAACAACGTCGAAGCGTTCGAGAATCTCTCGATTCCGCCATTCAGCCTCTGGCAGACCGGCTTCAACCTGTCCTGGGAGCTCGACCTCTGGGGCAAGATCCGCCGCAGGATCGAATCGGCGGCCGCGGAATATCAGGCGAGTGTCGAGGAGTATGACGGGGTGATGGTCACCCTGATTGCCGATGTGGCCGATCGCTACGTCGATTACCGTGTCGCCCGTCACCAAGTGGACGACTTACAGCAACTCCTCACAATTCAGCGTGATTCCCTCCAGGTCGCGGTCGATCGCTTCGAAGGGGGGATCACCAGCGAGCTCGATGTCTCGCAGGCACGGTTGAACCTGGCCAAGACCGAGGCCCTCATTCCCTACTATGAGCGCGAGGCACGGCTGGCGACCAACGCCCTCTGCGTCCTGCTCGGGATCCCGTCGGAAGATCTTGCGCTGCGGCTGGGTGAGGGTGAGATTCCCTCGGTACCAGCTTCGCTGGCCATCGGGATTCCCGCGGAACTTGTGCGGCGGCGGCCGGATGTCCGGCAGGCCGAGCGGCTGGTGGCCGCCCAGTGCGCCCAGATCGGGGTGGCTGAAGCGGAGCTGTATCCATCCTTCTCGATTAACGGGTATCTCGGCGTCTACGCCAACGAGATCGGGCAGCTCTTCGAGGCGGATTCGATGTATGGCTTCGTGGCGCCGGTGGTCGACTGGAAGATTCTGAACTACGGCCGGCTCCTCAATAACATTCGCCAGCAGGATGCCAAGTTTCTGGCTCTTTCCGCGGCCTATCAGGAGACGGTGCTGCGGGCGGGCCGCGAGGCTGAAGACGGCATCGTCACGACCATCAAGGCCCGCGTCGCCGCCGACAAGCAGCGGGAGGCCGTCACCGCGGCGAGCCGATCGGCCGAACTCGTCGAGAATCAGTACAAGGAGGGGGCCAGCGACTTTAATCGGGTCTTCGTGGTGCAGCAGACCCAGGTCACCGAACAGATTCGACTCAACACCAGTGTCGGCGGCGTGGCCAAGGGCATGATCAAGATCTACCGCGCCCTCGGCGGCGGCTGGCAGCTGCGGCTCGACGCCCTTGCCGCCAGCGGCCAGTGTTGCAAGCCGCTGCCGAGCGTCGACGGCAGCTTCTGCGACGACTACATCGGCAAGCAGCCGCCGGCCGGCTTTGATGCCTGGTGCCTCTGGCCGGAGTGGCTGCGAGGCAAAAAGCCCCGATGACTCAGCGGCGGTGCGGTTCGTCCAGCGACGAGACCGAGCCCTCCCCGCGGGGCAGGTCTTCGCGAGGCTGCCGGGCTCGCCCCAGGCCGCCGCGCCGCAGCAGGCTGTAGAAGAAGACCGGCGTGAGAAAAATGCCGAACAGCGTTACTCCCAGCATGCCGCTGAAGACGGCCAGGCCGAGCGTCCGCCGCATTTCGGCCCCGGCTCCTTCGGCCACGACCAGCGGCAGGACGCCAAGGATGAAGGCCAGGGACGTCATTAGGATCGGCCGCAGCCGAAGCCGGCTGGCCTCGACGGTCGCCTCTGCCAGCGGCGTCCCCTCGTGGGCGAGCTGGCGGGCGAACTCGACGATCAGAATCGCGTTCTTGCAGGCCAGGCCCACCAGGACCACGAAGCCGATCTGGGTGAAGATCGTGATCTCCAGGCCCGCCTGCCGCACGCCCACCACCGCCGAGAGCAGGCACATCGGTACCACGAGGATCACCGCCAGCGGCAGTGCCCAGCTCTCATAGAGTGCCGCCAGCACCAGAAACACGAGCACGACCCCCAGCACGAACAGGAACGTGGCTGTCGCCCCCGAGCGGATCTGCATGAAGGCCATCTCCGTCCATTCGGCGGCGAACAGCGGCGGGATGGTCGCCTCCTCCTGGAGCCGATCGAAGTGCCCGCGGACGATCGCCAGTGCCGAGGTGCTGCCCGTTCCCGGAGCGGGTTCGCCGTAGACGGCCGCCGTCGGATAGAGGTTGTACCGCATCACCAGGGAGGGGCCGACACGATCCTTGACCTGGATCAAGGTCGCCAGGGGCACGGCCTGGCCGTCCCGGCCGGGCACTGAGAGGTCTTCGATGGCCCGGCGGAGATCGCCGCGGTGCCGGGCGTCGGCCTGGACATTGACCTGCCAGGAGCGGCCGAACCGGTTGAAGTTGTTGATGTAATACGAGCCGAGCTGCAGCTGCAGCGTTTCAAAGAGATCGGCCAGCGGCACGCCGACCGCCGCCGCCTTCTCGCGATCGATGTCGAGAAACAGCCAGGGCGCACTGGCCGAGTAGTTGGTGAACAGGCCGGTGAGGCGGCCGTCCGCGCGGCAGTCGGCGATCAGCGTCGAGGTCACCTGCTCCAGTTGGGCCGCGCCGTAGTCGCCGCGGTCCTCCACCGCCAGCTTGAAGCCCGCCACGGTGCCGAGGCCGTCCACCGGTGGCGGGCCGAAGACCTCCACCCGGGCGTCGTCCGCCGCCGCCTGCCAATCGCGGCGGAGCCGGGCCGCGATCGCCGCGGCTGACGCCTCCTCGCCACGCCGTTCCGCAAAGCCGTCGAGCATCACATACATCGCGCCCCAGTTCGGCGAGTTGGCTCCCAGCACCACCGATCGCCCGGCCACCGAAACGGCATGGGCCACGCCCGGCTCCTCGAGCGCCCGCCGCTCGAGCTCCGCCATGACCGCCGCCGTCCGCTGGACGCTCGCCCCCTCCGGAAGCACCACGTCGACAATCAGATAGCCCTTGTCCTGCTCCGGGATGAAGCCGACCGGCGTGACCTGGAACACGAGCCAGGTGACCGCCAGCAGCCCGGCAAAGGCCAGCAGGATCAGCCCGGCCAGCCGCAGCGAGCCGCGGACCGCCCAGCCGTAGGCCCGGATCAGCAGGGCGAACCCGGCATTGAAGCCGCGGAAGATCCAGCCGCAGGCGAACCGCAGGACGCGGTCGATCGGGTCCGGGGCCGCCCCGTGCGGACGCAAGAGCATGGCCGCCAGCGCCGGCGAGAGCGTCAGCGAGTTGATGGCTGAAAGGAGCGTCGAGACCGCGATCGTCAGGGCAAACTGCCGGAAGAACTGGCCGACGATCCCGGCGATGAAACTGCAGGGCACGAACACGGCGCAGAGCACCAGGGCCACGCCGATCACCGGCCCGGTGACTTCCTGCATCGCCTTGAACGCCGCCTCCCGCGGGGCGAGCCCGCGCTCGATCCAGCGTTCCACGTTTTCGACCACGACGATCGCATCGTCGACCACGATGCCGATCGCCAGGACGAGCCCGAACAGCGACAGGGTGTTGAGGCTGAATCCGAGGGCGGCCATGAAGGCGAAGGTGCCGACGATCGCCACCGGCACCGCGATCAGTGGGATCAGCGTCGCCCGCCAGTTCTGCAGAAACAGCAGCACGACCAGGGCCACCAGGATGGTCGCGTCGCGGAGCGTCTTGAGCACCTCCGCCTTCGATTCCTCGATGAAGGGCGTGGTGTCGTAGACCACCTCCGCTTCAAGCCCCTTGGGAAACCGTTCGCCGAGCGCCGCGAGCTTCTCCCGCACCGCCGCGGCGGCCGCGATCGCGTTGGAGCCGGGCAGCTGGTAGATGTTCATCCCGACGCTCGGCTCGCCGTCAAGCCGGCAGATCTGGTCGTAAAACTGGGCCCCCAGCTCGACCCGGGCCACGTCCCGCAGCCGCACGATCACGGCCGCGACATCACCGTCTTCCGCCGGCACCTCCTTGACGATCACCTCACCAAACTCATCTGCCGTCACCAGCCGCCCCACGGCCGAGAGCGGGATCTGAAAGGCCTGCCCCTGCGACGACGGCTGCTGGCCGACGTTGCCTGCCGTGATCTGGTAGTTCTGGGTTTCGATCGCCGAGCGGATGTCACCCGCCGAGAGGCCGACAGCCGCCATCTTCACCGGGTCGAGCCAGACCCGCATGCTGTAGTCACGCTGCCCGATGAAGTCGATGTCGCCAACACCTTCCACCCGCAGCAGCTCGTCGCGGACCTGGATGGTGGCGTAGTTCGAGAGAAAGATCTCGTCGTAGAGCGGCTTGCCTGCTGCGTCTTTGGCGGCGGTAAAGTTGACAACCATCATCGCGGCCGGCGACTTTTTCAGCACGGCCACCCCCTCCCGCTGCACAAGGTCGGGCAGGCTGGGCATTGCCAGGGTGACCCGCACCTGCGTGAGCACCTGGGCCATATTGAGATCGGTGCCCGGCGCAAACGTGACCGTGAGCCGGTAGCGGCCGTCGTTGGTGCACTGCGAGCTCAGGGAGAGGGCGTTTTCCACGCCGCTGACC
>JAQCJP010000007.1 GCA_027592945.1 Planctomycetota bacterium | reverse complement strand
GCACGCACGGTCCGGAGCTCTCCCGGATCGGTGCCAAGATGGCCTCCAGCCCGAAGGGCAAGGAGTGGCTCTACAGCTGGCTGCGGGAGCCGGCCCGCTACCACTCCAAGACCCTGATGCCCAACGTCCTGCTCGAGCCAGAAACGCTTGCCGACGGCACCGTCTCCGATCCGGCTGCCGATGCCACCGCCTACCTGATGCAGTCGACCGAGGACTGGCAGCCTGAAGGCATCCCTTCGGCCACGAGCCTGACGGCCGAGGAACGGGAGGCCCTCGATGAGCTGGCCCTGCTCTATCTGAAGGAGCGGTTCCCGACGGTGCGGGCCAAGGCGGTTCTCGAAAAGGGCCTCTCCGAGGATCAGGCCACGATGCGGGGTGATGAGCAGATGCTGGTCGGCCTCGACGGCCCGGCTCGCGATGCGACGCTGCTCCACTACGTGGGCAAGAAGACGATCGGCAAGCTCGCCTGCTATTCGTGTCACGACATCCCCGGCTTTGAAGATGCCAAGCCGGCCGGGGCCGCCCTGGCCGACTGGGGCCGGAAGGATTCCTCCCGGATCGCCTTCGAGCAGGTCTCCCACTTTGTAATGCACCAACTCGCTGAGTCCCACGGCGGCCACGGCGGCCACGGGGACCACAACGCCCAAGGGGACCACGGGGAGGCTGATCATGACCATCAGGAGTCGGCGTCTCCGTTCCCGACGGAGCTGGCCTACGGTGTGGAGAGCGACGAGATGCACGTCGATCTCGAATCGCTCGATCCGGACACGGGCTACTTCCTCGAGAAGCTGATCGGCCACGAGCGGGAGGGCTTCCTCTGGCAAAAGCTGCGGGCCCCGCGGAGTTACGACTACAAGAAGGCCGAAAACAAGACCTACAACGAGCGGTACAGGATGCCGCAGTTCCCGTTCGATGATGAGCAGCGGGAGGCGGTCATGACCTTCGTGCTCGGCCTCGTCTCCGAGCCGCCGGCGCCGCAGTTTGTCCACAACCCGGGCCCCCGGGAGCAGGCTCGGCTCGACGGGCTGGTGGTCGCAGAGCAGTTCAACTGCGGCGGCTGCCACATCCTCCAAATGGACCGCTGGGATGTCGCCTTCCGGCCCGGTGCCCTTGGTGAGCCGGCCGAGGTGCCTGATTACCCGTTCCTTGCCCCCCGCTTCACGCCCAAGCAGGTCGCTGCCTCGCTGGAGGCTGACGCCGCCGGCCAGCACCATGCCAGCCTCCATGGCATGCCGCTACTCGACGCCGAGACCGGCCTGCCCCAGTTGGTTGACCAGGACTTCCTGCCGATTGACCGCGAGGAGGCGGATGAGGATCCCGAGATCATCCCGCATCGGCCGATGATGCTGTTCAACGACGCCCTCGTGGACGGCCAGCCCTGGGCGGTCGGCAGCCAGACGGTTTTCGTGCCGGAGAAGGACCTGGCGGCAGGCAAGACCTACCCCGCCTGGGGCGGCGATCTCGCGCGGCTTCTCTATCCGGTGGTGATCGCCGACGAGATGGAGATCAATCCCAACGTCAAGCCGGAGGATGCCTGGGGCTGGCTGCCGCCGCCGCTGGTCGGCGAGGGCAAGAAGGTGCAGTCAGCTTGGTTGCACCGCTTCCTGCTCAATCCTCACCCGATCCGGCCGCCGGCCGTGCTGCGGATGCCGCGGTTCAACTGGTCGGCGGAGCAGGCGGCGCGGATGGTCGATTATTTCGCCGCCGTCGATGGAGCCGAGTACCCCTACGTCTACGATCCCCGACTCGACGAGACTGCGGTCGCCGAGAAGGAACTCGCCAAGCCCGGGCATTTAGATGGCGCCCTTCGGATCGTGACCAACAACAACTACTGCGTGAAGTGCCACCTGGTGGGCGACTACACGCCGCCGGGCAGCGTCAAGGCGTTGGCTCCCCAGTTGGCACGGGTTCACGAGCGGCTTCGGCCCGACTATGTCCACGACTGGATTGCCAATCCCAAGCGGTTCCTGCCTTATACCGGCATGCCGGTCAACATTCCGTTCGACAAGCCGGTCAGCCAGGATCTCTATGCGGGCGACAGCGAGCAACAGGTCGACGCCCTCACCGACTTGCTGATGCACTTCGACCTGTTCGCCAAGCGGAACCTCTCGCTAGAGGCTTTCCTGCGGGGCGCACAGGCCCCCGCGGCGGCCGCGCCGCAGGCTGCCGAGCCGTCCGCAGAGGCGTCGGCTCCCGTCCCCTCTGCCACCGATGCTGCGGCGGTCGATTCGCCGCTTGGAAGCCGCCGTTTAGAATGATGGTGTCTGGGTGGCCCGCCCGAGGCCATCCTGCTTGACGCGACCTTCCTCGACGTTGTTTGTCCTCCCTCCAGTACGCCCTGACCAGCCTTTCGCACGATTCGGAGATTTTCATGCCCGCCTTTCCACGTTCCCTGATTCTCGCCCTCCCTGCCGTCATGGTCTGGTCAGCTGCCTCCGCTGCGGATTGGGGCACTCTCAAAGGCCGGTTTGTGGTCAACGGGGACGTGTCCGATCCCGCTGCGTTGACCATCGACAAAGACGTCGAGGTCTGCGGCAAGCACAAGCTGGTCAATGAAGAAGTCGTCGTGGCCGAGGATAAGGGCGTCGCCAATGTCGTCGTCTTCGTCCGTGACAAGAAGGTCACTGTGAAGCCGGAACTCGAGGCGGCCGCCAAGGAAGCGAAGCCTGTTCTCGACAATCTCAACTGCCGGTTCGAGCCGCACGTGCTCTTCGTGCAGGCCGGCCAGGAACTGGTCATCAAGAACTCCGATCCGGTGGGTCACAACAGCAACATCGCCACGGTCAAGAATCCTCCGTCGAACAATCTGATCCCCGCCGGCGGCGAAGTGACCGCCACCTTCGGCTCCGACGAGGCGGTTCCGGCCCAGGTGACCTGCAACATCCATCCCTGGATGAAGGGCTGGATCGTGGTTCGCGACAATCCCTACGCCGCGGTCTCCGGGCCGGATGGCAGCTTCGAGATCGCCGATCTGCCGGCGGAAAAGCTCGAGCTGCAGTTCTGGCACGAGAAGGCCGGCTACATCGGTGAGATGACGATCGACGGCAAGAAGGAAACCGCTAAGCGGGGGCGGATGAAGCTCGAGATCGAGCCGGGCGAGAACGACCTCGGTGAGATCGTCCTTGACGCCGGTCTCTTCAAGTGAGAAAGCGGTCCATGCCAGAAGTTCCCATCACGATCGTCCGGCGACTGCCGCCAGCCGTCGTTCTTGTTCTGGCGGCGACGGTGGTCGGCTGCGGTCCAGCCCGGGTGGCCGGTCCGTTGCCGGACGCAGCTGCCGCCGCTGCCCTCCGGGCATCGCTCACGTCCGGGGAATCGGCTGGGGCTGCCGCCGAGGAGGTTGTCAGCGGCACCGGCTGGGGCAGCCTGACGGGGCGGTTCGTCTTCGTCGGCACGACGGGCGAACGGCGGGTTCTGACAGTCAGTAAAGATATCGAGGTCTGCTCCAAGGACGGAATGAAGCTCTACGACAACTCGCTGCGGCTCGATCCGGCCAGCAACGGGCTCGCCGACGTGGTGATCTTTGTGCGGAAGTCGCGGCGGGTGAAGAATCCTGTCTCCACCGAGCAACTGGTGTTCGACCAGAAGAACTGCGAGTTTCTCTCGCCGGTCTTCGCGGCCCGGGTGGGCCAGCCGATCGACGTTCGCAACAGCGACCCGATCGGCCACAACACCAACGTCTCGGGATCGAGCTTTAATCAGTTGATCCCAGCCGGCGACGGCACGATCTTCACGCCGAACCGCGAGACGGGCATGCCAGTCTCGGTGACGTGCAACATCCATCCGTGGATGAAGGCCTACGCCGTCTTCCGTGATGACGGGTATGTCGCCGTCTCGGCGGCTGACGGCTCGTTCACGATTTCAGACCTGCCTGCCGGCGAGCCGCTGGAGTTTCAGGTCTGGCACGCCCGTTCGTTGGGTCCCAACGGCGGGCTCGGGCTGCAAAAGCCCGAACTCAAGTGGTCGAGCAAGGGGCGGTTTGAAATCACGCTCGAGCCCGACCAGGTCAGAGATCTGGGCACCCTCGAGGTTCCAGCCGCCGCCTTGGGAGGGTAGCCCGCCTTTTGTGCCTCTTGAAACTAGCCCACGTGTGTCGACTGCCATGATTATCACAACCCGCCTTTCACTGCTGGCCCTCCTCGTCCTGCTGCCCCTGGCATCGGGCTGCGGCCCGACGCCGCCGGCCTCCTTCCGGCTCAACATGGTCGAGGCGATCTCGCCCTCGGCCGAGAAAGACTCCATCTCGGCCGAGCAGGCGCTCACGCCGGCCCAGGAGAAGCAGGTCGCCACGATTCTGGCGGCGATGTTCGGGACCCCCGACACGCCGACCTGCCTGCCGGAGACCGGGCTCGATCCGGCCAAGCTCGTACTCGCCGCAGGACCGGTCCGCAGCGACATCGTCGGCCGCAAGAACGGGCTCTACCGCGAGCACTGCGTGCATTGCCACGGCATCACCGGCGACGGGATGGGGCCGACGGCCGCGTTTCTCAATCCCTACCCCCGCGACTACCGGCCCGGTGTCTTCAAATTCAAGAGCACTGAGCGGGCGAGCAAGCCGACCCATGCCGACCTCTATCGCGTGCTCCACGAGGGGCTGGCCGGTAGTTCAATGCCCTCCTTCGCCCTGCTGAGCCCGGTTCAGATCGATGCCCTCGTCGAGTATGTCAAGTATCTGAGCATGCGGGGTGAGACCGAACTGGCCCTGATGCGCTACTACTTCGAACTCGACGAGGAAGACGAGGGCAAGCTGCCCGAGACGAGAGAGTTCCTCGTCGAGGAGATCCTCGAGCCCATCGCGGAGAAGTGGGCATCTGCCGAAGACCAGGAGATCGAGGTGCCGGAGATGCCCGAGGATCTCGATCTGGCCGCCTCGATCGCCAAGGGGCGGGAGCTCTTCCACGGCGACAAGGCCAACTGCGTCAAGTGCCACGGTGTCACGGCCCTGGGTGACGGCCAGGCCAACGACTACGACGACTGGAGCAAGAACATCTACAAGATCGAGGAGAAGCTCAAGACCCTCGCCGACAGCGAGCCGGACTCCGAGGAGCGGCAGTGGATCGCTGAGTTTGAGCGGGTTCTCGCCGGCGACGCCCTCACGCCGCGAACGATTCCCCCTCGGAATCTCCGCCAGGGCATCTACCGCGGCGGTCGCCGTCCGCTCGATCTCTACTACCGGATTCACGCCGGGATCAACGGGGCTCCAATGCCAGCCGCCAAGGGCACCGTTGCTCCGGAAGACATCTGGCACATCGTGAACTACATCCGTTCCCTGCCCTATGACTTCGATGGTGAACTGGGGGCCGACCGCGCGGTTGCCGCCCAGCCGGGTCCGGCAGGCAGGCTTGTCGCAACTCAGGAGGACTGACCGATGAAGCGCGCCGCGGGAATCTTCTGGGCCCTGTTGTTTTTGGCCGTGCCGGTGTTGGGGGTTGCGACCTTCGCGGTCGCGCCGTCGATCGACGTCTGGCTTCCCGAAGACGTCTCGGAGCACGGCCGGGAGATCGACTCGCTCTTCTACTTCATCCTCGCACTCACTGGCGTGGTCTTCATCGCCACGGAAGTGCTCCTCTTCTGGTTCATTTGGAAATATGACGCGGCGGCCCGCGGCGAGGAAAAGGCCACCTACATCCATGGCAGCCACACCCTGGAGGTCGTCTGGACGATCATTCCGGCCGCCACGCTCCTCTTCCTGGCGATCTACCAGATGAACGCCTGGGCGAACGTCAAGATGCGGCGGCCGGACATGCCGCCGACCGTCGAGGTGATCGCCCGGCAGTTCGAGTGGCGGCTTCGGTATCCCGGCCGCGACGGCGAACTCGGCACGCCCGACGACCTCCATCTCGTCAACGACCTCCACCTGCCGGTCGATGAGGATGTGCTGGTGCAGCTCAAGAGCATGGACGTCTTGCACAGTTTCTTTTTGCCCAACCTCCGCATCAAGCAGGATGCCGTGCCGGGCATGAAGATTCCCGTCTGGTTCAAGGGCACCGAAACGGGCAGCCACGACATCGTCTGCGCCGAGCTCTGCGGCTGGGGCCACTACAAAATGAAAGGCCGGATTACGTTCGTCACCCGGCCCGAGTTCAACGCCTGGCTCGAGCGGAAGTATGCCGAGCAGGAAGCAACCCAGCCGGTGGAGGACGTCACCGGCACCCTCGTCACCAACTGAAGTTTAAAAAAGGGGACATTCTGCTTTTTCGTTTGTTTCGAGACCGCAACCCAGCGCAGCCCATGAAAAAGCAGAATGTCCCCTTTTTGGCCGAACACGACCCTGAGAACGTTTCCGGAGATCAGCCATGAGTACCGTCACCGCGCCCCCCACCGTTGATCACGCGTCGGCGCAGGTTCGCAAGCCGCATCCGGTGGCGACCTTCCTGTCGACCTATGTCTTCTCGAAAGACCACAAGGTCATCGGTTTGCAGTTCCTGTTTTCGACGCTGCTCTGGTTCCTGATCGGCGGCCTGCTGGCTCTCGCGGTCCGCTGGCAGGTTGCCTGGCCGTGGTCCGACGTGCCGGTCGTGGGGAAGTTGTTCGCGCAGCAGGGCGGGCAGATGAGCCCCGAGTTCTACACCATGCTCTTCACGATGCATGCGACGGTGATGATCTTTCTGGTGATCATCCCGATCCTCGCTGGTGCCTTTGGCAACTTCCTGATCCCGCTGATGATCGGGGCGGACGACATGGCCTTTCCCACGCTGAACATGCTGTCGTACTGGTTCATGTGGCCGGCGTTCATCGCCTTCGGAGCGAGCTTTTTCGTGGAGGGAGGCGCCGCCTCCGGAGGCTGGACGAGCTATCCGCCGCTTTCGACCAATATTGCCGCCTCGCCGGGAAGCGGCTGGGGCCAGACCCTCTGGCTGATCGGGCTGACGTTCGTGGGCGTCTCGTCGATGCTCGGGAGCGTGAACTACATGACGACGATCATCCTGATGCGGGCTCCCGGCATGACGATGTTTCGGCTGCCGATGACGATCTGGGCGATGTTCATCACGGCCGTGCTTCAGGCCTTCGCCCTGCCGGTGCTCACCGCCGCCGGCTTCATGCAACTGGCCGACCGGATGTTCGCCACGGGCTTCTTCTCGCCGGAAGGCAACATTGTCAACAACGCGATCGCCGGCCCCGGCGGCGGGCAGCCGCTGCTCTGGCAACACCTCTTCTGGTTCTATAGCCATCCGGCGGTCTACATCATGATCCTCCCCGCGATGGGCATGGTGAGCGATATCCTCACCTGCTTCGCGCGCAAGCCGCTCTTCGGCTATCGGCCGATGGTCTACTCGATTGCCGGGATCGCGGGCCTCGGGTTCATCGTCTGGGGCCACCACATGTTCATGTCGGGCATGAATCCCGCTCTGGGGATCACCTTCATGGTTTCGACGATGATGATCGCGTTGCCGAGTGCGGTGAAGACCTTCAACTGGCTCGGTACGGTCTGGGGCGGCCGAATCCAGTTCACGACGTCGATGCTCTTTGCCCTGTCTTTCGTCTCGATGTTCATCATCGGCGGTCTCTCGGGCATCTTCATGGCGGCCACGCCGGTCGACATCTTCATCCACGACACCTACTTCATCGTGGCCCACTTCCACTACGTGCTCTTCGCCGGCACGGCGATGGGTGTCTGGGCGGCGATCTATTTCTGGTATCCGAAGATGTTCGGACGGACGATGAACGAGTTCTGGGGGAAGGTCCACTTCTTCCTGACGTTCATCTTCCTGAACGGCACCTTCTTCACGATGCACATCCTCGGTGCGGTCGGGTTCCCGCGGCGGCTGGCCGACGCCTACCACTACGAGACCTTCCACCACCTCCAGCCGATGAACGCCTTCATGACCTACTGCGCCATCGGGATGGTGGCCAGCCAGATCATCTTTGCGATCAACTTCTTCTGGAGCATGTTCTACGGGCCGGTCGCCAGCCGGAATCCCTGGAATGCCAACGGCCTGGAATGGACGGCGCCGAGCCCGCCGGGTCACGGCAACTTCGATTACCAGCCGGTCGTCTACCGCGGCCCCTACGAGTACTCCGTGCCGGGCGTCGAGAAGGACCACCTGATGCAGACCGATCCGCCCAATGCCGAAGCGGCGGCTGCGGCCGCTGCGTCGCACTGATGTTCGCTTATGGCCGGCGGCGGGACGGCAGAAGTCTCCTCGCCGGGATATTTCGCACCACCTCCCTCGGCGACTCGATCATCCTGTGAGTGAACCCTCCAACGTCCGTCGAGCTTCCGCCGATCCTGCCGCCTCAGCGAGGGGCAGGGGGGGCTGGAACGTGCCCTTTCTCGTCGCCTGCCTGCTGGTGGCGGCGACGGCGGTCTTGCTTTCGTTTGGGGCGCTGGTGACCACGTATGAGGCGGCGATGGCGGTGCCTGACTGGCCGGCCACCTACGGGCACAACATGTTTCTGTTCCCGCTGGCCGAGTGGTTGGGCGGGCCCTGGGATCTGTTTCTCGAGCATGGCCACCGCCTGCTGGGAGCCTTGGTCGGCATGATCGCACTGGTCCTGGCTGCGGTCGCCTGGCGGTATCCGGTCGGGCCGACGGTTCGCTGGCTCACGCTGGCAGCGGTCGCGTTGGTGATCGTGCAGGGGGGCCTGGGCGGAGCGCGGGTGCTCCTCGACGATACCACCGTCGCCAAGATCCACGCCTGCACCGGGCCGCTGTTCTTCGCCGTCGCCGTGGCACTGGCCGTTCTGACGCGTCGCCCGGCCAGCGCGGTGACGCCGCGAGTGGCGGGCGGGCTGTGCGCGGCGGTGCCGGTCGCGGCGTACGCCCAGCTCGTCGCGGGGGCCCAACTGCGGCATCTCGATCCGGCGACGCCGCCGGCGACCTTTCACGCCCTGGTCGGCACGCATGTGCTCGTCGGGCTGGTTGTGGCAGGGCTTGCGATCGCAGCGGCGGTGGCCACGCGTCGCGGGGAGAATCGCCCGGCCCGCCGGTGGGCGTGGGTGGCGACGGCCTTCGTTGTCTGTCAGATCTCGTTGGGGCTCGGCACCTGGGTGGCGAAGTACGGGGTTCCTTCAGCGATCCTGCCCGATTCCTGGCGACTGGCTGATCCCGTGGTGGCCCGCAGCGGCCTTGGTGCGGTGACGGTCACGGCCCACGCCGTCCTTGGGATGGTGATTCTTGGCGTCGGCGTCGCCTTGGCGATCACGGCGGCGGGCCGTCAGCCGGCCGCCTCGCGACTGGCATCGCTGACGGCCGCAGGCGGTCGTCTGACGCAACCCCGGGGGATGCCCGCATGACGCCTCCTCACCTGGCCGCCGAACTGGCAAGGTCCGCGGTGCCGGCTGTGGTGCCCGTTGTCCGCGGTGACGCCGACGTTGCCGGCCTGCGGGCCGGGCTCGCGGATGTTTCCCGGCTCGTGCGGCCCCGGATCGCTGTGATGGTGTTGGCCACGGTCGTGGCTGCCGCCTGGCTGACTGCCGGCCGGCCGGTCGACACGGGCAGATTCCTCTGGCTGCTTGCCGGCACGGCCCTCGTGGCGGCCAGCTCGAGCATTGCCAACCAGATCCTCGAGCGACGCTTCGATCAACTCATGAAGCGAACGGCTGCTCGGCCGCTCGCGGCAGGACGGCTTCCCGTCACGACCGCCTGGTGGCTCACCGCTGCCACGCTCTGCATCGGCACCGCGGTCTGCTGGCTGGCCGCCGGCTGGCAACCGGCCGCAGCTGCTGCCGCCACGTGGCTGCTCTACGTGCTCCTCTACACGCCGCTCAAACGCATCACACCCCTCAACACTGCCGTCGGGGCCGTTGCCGGAGCCTTGCCGGTGGCAATCGGCTGGCTGGCCGCCGACGGGCCAGCCCGCCTGGCCGCCGGGGATGCCCGCGGGGCCTTGACCGCCGCGGCGCTCGCCACCGTGCTCTATCTCTGGCAGTTTCCCCACTTCATGGCGATCGCCTGGCTCTATCGAACCCAATACGCCGCCGCAGGGATGCGGATGCTGACGGTGGTCGATCCGACGGGCCTCCGGGCCGCCGGTCAGGCGTTGGCCGCGGCGCTCGCCCTCCTGCCGGCGGCCCTCGTGCTCGCCGTGCCCTCCGGTAGCGTGCGGATGTTTCTCTCCGCGGCCGTCTGCGGCACCGTGTATCTTGTGGCCACGATCCGGTTTGCGGTGCGTCGCGATGACGCCGCGGCCCGGGTGCTGCTCCTGTCCTCCCTTGGATCCCTGCTCGGACTGCTCACCGCGGCGGTCGTGTTTGGTGGTCCTTCCTGATCCGCCGGCGATCCGGCCGGCTCTGAATACTTCCGGAAAACCTCATGAGTTCCCCCGCCATCTCGATTCCGCACGACGCCGGCCATGCCGATGGCCATGACGACCACCACGGCCACGTCCATCTTCAGTATCAGCCCGGCCTGCCGCTCTCCCGCGGGAAGCTGATCATGTGGCTGTTTCTGTCGACCGAGATCATGTTCTTTGCGGCCCTGCTTGGCAGTTACATCGTGCTTCGCTTCGGGGCCGCGATCTGGCCGAAGCCGCATCACGTGCATCTCTCAGAGCCGATCGGCGCCTTCAACACCTTTGTCTTGATCTGCTCCAGCGTCACCGTGGTGCTTGCCCTCGAGGCGGCCAAGTCCAACAAGACCGGCCTGGCCAAGATCTGGATGGTGGCCACCTTCGTCCTCGGCGGGCTCTTTCTCGGGGTCAAGGCCTACGAGTATCAGGCCAAGTTCAGCCACGGGATTTATCCGGTCGCGCCTCACAGCCGGATCTACGAGCGGCCTGATCTCTACTACGGCTCGGCTGTCCGGGCCCGCCTCGGCGAATCGGCAATCATCGAGCGGCTGAAGGAGATCGACGAGATGCCGGCTGAGAGCCTCTCGGCCGAACAGCGGGCAGCCCGCACGTCGCTCCAGCAAATTCGCACGATGCTCGGCGACCCCAACCAACAAGCCTTTGAGATGGCCGTCGTGGCCGACCAGATCGCGCCTTTGCCGGCCGAGGGGGCCGGCGGCCACGGTGGCGGCCATGCCCACGGGATCAACGACGCCTTCCCCGAGTTGCAGCTTCCGATTGTGATCCCCGGCGGCAACATGTGGGCCAGCACTTACTTCCTGTTGACTGGTTTCCACGCCGTTCACGTCGTCGTCGGCCTGATCGTGTTTGCCGTGCTGCTCGGCTACACGCTCGGGCCGAAGAATGCAGGGATGATCGAAAACGCCGGCCTCTACTGGCATTTCGTCGACCTGGTCTGGATCTTCCTGTTTCCCTTGCTCTACCTCTTCTGAACCAATCTCTTCGACAGGCTCGAGGCACTACGATGAGCGATCACGCCGCCCCGCACGATTCCGCCGGCCATGAGGAGCATTCCCACGGGGGGCTCGGCAAGTACATCGCCGTCTTCGCCGCGCTTTGCTTCCTGACGACGATGTCGTTCTTCACCTACTCGGAGGCCTGGCCCTGGCGGGACCAGCCCCAGGTCGGCTGGGCGTTCATGATGGCCGTCTCCTGCACCAAGGCGATGCTCGTGGTGTTGTTTTTCATGCATGTCTGGTGGGAGGCCAACTGGAAGTACGTGTTGACGATCCCGGCGGCCATGATGGCGCTGTTCCTGGTGATCATGCTGATCCCCGACATCGGGATGCGAAACCGAATGGTGTCCCAGGAGCGGGCCCTCCACATGGCTCGCCCCGCCGACCTGCTCCTCCTCGAGGAAGCCGGTACCGCCGGCCCCGCCGCCGAGGCCCACTGACCGGCTCGGGGTGGGCCCGTGCCACTTCGAATACGTCGCCTATAATCCGGTCATGTCAACGCACGCTCGCCTCTCGTCGTGTCTGGTCCTTGCGGGCCTGATCCTTTTTACCGGCTGCGCCGAGCGGCCAACGGTCGTGGTGGGCCAGCCGGAGCCTGATCCCGAAACCGCCGCCGCGGTGGCTACCGCGGTCCCCGACCCCGAGTCCCCTTTCACCCTCACCGATCAGACCGGCGAGCCCTTCTCGTCGGAGTCGCTCTCCGGCAAGGTCTGGCTGGGGGCGGTCTTCTTTGCGAACTGCCCCGGTCCCTGCTTCCGCGAGAACCAGGCGATCGCCGAAATCCTTGCCGACATCGATGATCCCGATTTCGTCGTTATCAGCCTGACCTGCGATCCGCTGAATGACACGCCCGACGCTCTGGGTCGCTACGCCGAGCGGTTCGACGCCGACCCCGGCCGCTGGAAGATGCTCACCGGCGACATGAAGGAGATCGAGCGAGTGGGCAAGGGGCGGTTTAAGCTGCCGGTCGAGGTCGGTGTGCACGCGGAGAAGGGCGTCGTCTTCGGCCGGGACGGCAAGCTCCGGGGCGGCTTCTCGCTGACCGACGCCGACCGGGTGGAGCTGCTCAAGGAACTCATCCGCGAGGTGCTGGCGGAGCAGGCTTCAGACGAGAGCCTCGGAACATCTGGCGAACCGGTCGGTGGAGAGGCCGCTGCCGGGGATGATGCCTCCGCCGGGGATGCAGCATGAGCGGCGTCCTCCTGGCGGCTGCAGACGGCATCCATCCGCTGGCCACCACCAACGCCGTTCTCAACTCGCTGGCGGCCGTCCTCCTGGTCGCCGGCTGGGTGTTCATCCGGCAGGGCAAATGGCGGGCCCACCGGGCGGCCATGGTCGCCGCCTTCACCACTTCGGCGGTGTTTCTCGTCTCGTACCTCGTCTATCACTATCTCGAGGGGAGCCGCAAGTACGCCGGCCCGGACTCGCTACGGGTGGTCTACTACGTCATCCTGCTGACCCACGTCGTCCTGGCGGCAGCTGTCCCCTTCATGGCCCTGCGGATGTTCTATCTCGCCTGGAAGGGCCGCTGGGACTGCCATCGGCGGCTCGGCCGGATCACGATGCCGATCTGGCTCTACGTCTCGGTGACCGGGGTGGTCATCTACGGGATGCTCTACCATCTGCCGCCGGCTATAATGCCTGTATGAGACGCGTTTCAGCAGGATTTCTGGTGGTGCTCGTGGCGATGCTCATCGTTCAGGCAGGGCCCGATGCCCTCGGCTGCCCGAACTGCAAGGATGGCGTCAGCACGACCGATCCCGACGGCCTGAACGTGGCGCGGGGCTACTTCTACAGCATCCTCTTCATGCTGGCGATGCCCTTCACCCTGGCCGGGTCCTTCGGGATCTACATCTGGCGGGAGATGCGGCGGCAGAAGCTCGTCGCCGAGGTCATTCCCGAAGCCGCTTCGCCGCCGGCCACGTCGCCTGCCGAGGACATCAACCTCGTGGGAGCCGCCGTCGGGCGAACGGTCCCGTGACAGCTGCCGGCTATCACGACGCAAGCCTTCCGCCCGCTGCCACCGCTCTCTCTTCCGCTCGCCGGCAACCCCGCAACTTTCTCTCGGCAGGCGAGCAGCGGAAGCTCTTCTGGCGGTTCATGCCGCCTGCGATTGCGTTGGTGGTCGTGATCGAACTGGTGACCCGTCAGGAGGGACCGCCGGCCCCGCCCCGCGAACCTCAGGTCGATACCCGGATCGAGGCGGTTACCGGTCCGCCGCCGGTCGGTGACGAGGTTGTCATCCTGCCGCCTGACGAGCCCGCGGCGTTCCCCGATGAGACGCTCCTGGCAGCCTCGGCTCAGGCCCTTGCCAAAATCCGTGACGCCACCTTTTTCCGGCAGGCTGATCGCGACGCCTGGCTGGAGACATTCCTGACGCTCGAGGGCGAGGACGGCCGGCGGCTTGCCCCGCCGCAAGACGTGGGCTTCACGGAGCTCTTCGGCCAGCCGGAGGCATTTCGCGGACGGGCCGTTCGGCTGCGAGGCACGCTGCGACGGCTCGAGCGGCTACGGTCGCCGACCAACGACTACGGCTTCGACGAATACTGGCAGGGGTGGCTCGAGCCGGCTGGTGGTCCTGCCTCGCCGGTGGTCATCCATGCCCTGGAACTGCCTGCCGGGATGGCGACCGGCATGGAGATCGACGAGCCGGTGGTGGTGTCCGGGGCGTTCTTGAAAAACATGGCCTATCGGGCTGCTGACGGGGTCCGCGTGGCCCCGTTGATCCTGGCCCGCAGTCCGAGCCGTCCGCCGCCACCACAGGAGAATCCCACGGATCGGATCTGGGATATCTCGCTGGGAGCGTTGGGCGTTGTTACGATGCTGGCGATCGTGGCCGCCATCGGCGTCGGGTTTCTGGTGTCGGGGCGGGGGAGGCGATTCGCTCCCGCCGCCGCCGACCTGGACGAATCCCTCGCCGACGTCGAGCCGGTCTCGATCGCCGAGTCGCTGCGGCGGGTGGCTGCCGAGGAGCGTCAGCGGAGCGACAGCGACGACCAGCAGGAAACGTGATCATGCAGGCAACGGGAACAGGGCGGCGAGTGGCGACCATGGGCGGATTGCTCGCCTGCCTGCTCAGCGGGGTGATCGCTGCGGCCGCTGACCCGACCGCGGGCGACTTGGGAGCGTTCCTGTCGCTCAAGGAGATCGACCGCGGCAGCCGGCAGCCGCTCGAGTCGGCAACGCAGTGGAGCGACCAGGCGGATGCGGTCGTGGTCAAGGTGCTTCGACGGCTCGATGCGCCCGCCACGCTCGTGGCCCGCTGGCGGGCCGAGGCCGATCGCCTGCCGAAGGCCGGCGAGGCGATCGCCGTGGCCGACACCCTGCTTGCGATTCGTGGCCGGGCGACCTGGGTGGCCCGGCACGAGTTGCCACCGGAACTCGCCGAGCGATTCGGGCAGCCCGCGTATGACGTGGTCCGGATCATCGACGAGGGGGGCAGCCTGGTCGACGTCCTGACACCGGCTGCCCCAGCCGACTGGCCGCGGGGCGAGTTGATCGATCAGCCGGCGGGAGCGCTTGCCCTTCCGCTGACCACCTCAGCCGCGGTCGTTCCGGCCGGAGAGCGGGTCGAGGCCGAGGCCCCCGGTCTCGTGGCGGCGGCGACGAATATTGCCTGGTTCCCGGACACGCCCCTCGGACGGCTGGGCATGGACTACGGCCTGTTCGACGCCGTCGCCGATGGCCGCAAGCTCGTCCGGGGCGACATGCCCGCCTTCTACGGTGTCCTCGCCGCGACGGGCCGGACCGATGCCGCCGCCGTGGCGACCGCCGCCGACAAGGTCGATGTGCTCGACCTGATCGATCCGGGCCGAAAGTGGCTCGCCGAGCATCGTGGCGAACCGGTCGTGATCGAAGGCACGGCCTTGCGGGCGACCCGGGTCGCGGTCGACGAAGACTTCGCCCGGGCGGAGACGGGGCTCGACCATTACTGGGAGGTGTTCGTGTTTGTCGACACGCCGCTGTTGGAAGTCGACGGCCGGCGTCAGGACTCCTTCCCGATCGTCTGCTGTGTCCGCGATCTCTCGCCGGGGATGCCGAGCGGCGGGCGAATCAACGAACGCGTCCGGGTGCCAGGCTTTGCCTTCAAGCGATACGCCTACTCGTTTGAACTGCCGCGTGACGAGGGGGGCGGCTCGGGGGCCGAGACGGAAAAGCGGCAGACGATGCTGGTCGTCGGTCCTCTGGCCGAGTGGTCGGCCCCGGTCGAAGACGAGGCCACCCGCGACCTGACGATGATCACGGGGATTGCCGTGGCCGTGGCCCTGGCCGCCGCGCTGGGCCTCGGCATCCTCTACACCAACTACTCGATGAATCGCACGATTCAGCAGTCGCGGGCCCAGCTCCCCGACCGCA
The DNA here is from genome assembly GCA_027592945.1 of Planctomycetota bacterium. Classification (GTDB taxonomy): domain Bacteria; phylum Planctomycetota; class Planctomycetia; order Pirellulales; family UBA1268; genus QWPN01. The sequence goes on along the minus strand of JAQCJP010000007.1, from coordinate 21,459 downwards.
TCGACATCCCCTCCGGCGATGCCCCCGAGACCACTGGCCCGGATGACGCCGCATCTGGCGACACGCCGCCCCGTTGACCGGGCCTCTCGGGCCGCCATCCCTTCCCGATCCTCGTCCTTCCCTTCCCACCCTCCTCCTCACCTTTCTTGGAGTCTCTTCATGCGACGCGCGAAGATCTCGATCATCGGTGCCGGCAACGTCGGCGCCACCACCGCCCACTGGTCTGCAGCCGCCGAACTCGGCGATGTCGTTCTCCTTGACATCCCGGCGACCGAAGGCATGCCGGCCGGCAAGGCCCTCGACCTCTTCCAGGCATCGCCCATCATGGGGTTCGACTCACGGCTCGTCGGCACGACCGACTGGGCCGACACCGCCGGCAGCGACGTGGTAGTGGTCACCGCCGGCATCGCCCGCAAGCCCGGCATGAGCCGTGACGACCTGCTCTCGACCAATGCCAAGATCGTCGGCAACGTCGCGGCCCAGATTCGCGAGACCAGCCCCGAGGCGATCGTGATCGTCGTCTCGAATCCGCTCGACGCGATGGTGCAGCGAACCTTTCAGGTCACCGGCTTCCCGGCCGCCCGCGTGATGGGACAGGCCGGCATCCTCGACACCGCCCGCTACCGGGCCTTCCTCGCCATGGAACTCGGCGTCAGCGTCGAGGACATTGCGGCAATGCTGCTCGGCGGCCACGGCGATACGATGGTGCCGATCCCGAGCTGTACGAGCGTCGGCGGCATTCCGGTCACGCAGCTGATCGGCCAGGAACGGCTGGCGGAAATCGTCGATCGGACACGCAAAGGGGGCGCGGAGATCGTCGGCCTCCTCAAGACGGGAAGCGCCTACTACGCCCCGGCCGCGGCCACCGCCCAGATGATCGAGGCGATCGTGCGGGACAAGAAGCGGCTCATTCCAGCGGCCGCCTACTGCGACAAGGAGTACGGGGTGGGCGGATACTTCGTCGGCGTGCCGGTCATCCTCGGCAGCGGCGGCGTGGAGCGGGTCATCGAACTCGACCTTCTCCCCGACGAGCGTGCCGGGCTCGACAAGAGCATCGCTGCCGTCAAAGAGCTGGTGGCAGCTATGGATCGGCTCACCGCCGGCAGCTGAGCCGCGGAGCCGTATTGCGGCGCGATCCCAAGAGAAGCCCCCCGGCGCGAGCCGGGGGGGACAGTGGGCTGTTGCGCGATCCCGGCCCCCGGAAGTCGGCGAAACCGCCCACCACCAACACGCCCAATCCGCGACCCGAAACAAACCGCACTCTTCGCGAACCCGTATTCCAGGAATCCCGCGCCGCCTTTCTACCTCCCGTGCCCCGCCTCTTTTTCCTGGCTTGCCAGGCCTGCCGGAGGGCCGCGGCGCTGGCGTTGTCCGCTCCGGGGGGTTCCGTTACAAACCCCTCCCGTTTTCCGCATCTCCCGGAGGATCTCAGATGAGCCGCAAGTCCCTGGCCACGGCCCCGCTCCGCCGGTCGAGATGCACGCCCGACGTTCGCCGTGGACCGCTGGCCGACTGGACCGGTGACGCCAGAGTGTTCGTGCCCCAGGGCTACGAATCTGGCTACGACTATCCGCTGCTCGTCTGGCTCGCCGAGCCGGGCACTCGGTTCGACCTTGGCCGGGCGATGACCAGGCTGAGCCTGCGAAACTATGTGGCCGTCCAGCCGTCCGGCTCTGAGACCGCGATGTGGCGGGCGATCGACCGGGTTCGCGACCGGCTCAGCATTCACCCCCGACGGATCTGGCTGATTGGTCAGGGCAGCGGCGGCACCGAGGCCCTCCGTGCGGTCTGTCGTCATCCCGACGAGTGTGCCGGCGGCATCTCGCTCGGCGGGCGGTTTCCGCTTGGCGAGTCGGCCCTGGCCCGGCTCGACGAGATTCGTCGTCTGCCGATGCTGCTCTGCTGCCGAGCCGCCGACGTGACGGCTGAGCCGACGACGCTCGACGAGACGCTTCGGCTCTTTCACGCCGCCGGCGGCACGCTCGCCGTGCGGATCTACCAGCGCGGCGGGCCGCTGTCGCGGGCCGTCCTGGTCGACGTCAACCGCTGGCTCATGGAGGAGATCAGCGGAGCCCCGTCGCCGCTCCAGCCGCACGGAGCCCATTAGAGGCCAGCCACGAATGATTCGGAGCCCTGGTTCAGGGTTCCCTGACGAGAGACGCTTCCCCGGGAAAGGACTCCCATGGCACGCTCCCACCACGACGGCCCGGCCGATGCCGGGCCGGACCTGCTGCCGCTGCGATCTGCTGCGGCCGGCATCTCGCTCCAGCCTGTCCTCGAGTCCTTGGTGAGCACGATTCTCACCGAATACGAGGGACGAGGCCGCGGCGGCGTCACCGTCAGCATCGACGCGGAAGTCGACGTGGCCGCGGCATCGGTCGCCGGGCTGACAGATCTGTTGACCCCGCTGGTGGCGGCTGCCTGCGAAGCTGCTGCCACCGCCCCCGAGCGGCTTCGTGAGGTCATCATTACCGCCGTCCAGACGGCGACCACCCTCGAAATCGAGGTGGCCGACTCGGCCCCCTCCGCCAGCGGTGATCACAGCGAGATTGCCGGCCGTCTCGAGTCACTCGCCCGCCGCCTCGGCGGCCATCTCGATCACTGTCACTGTCCAGACGGAGGCACCGCCGTCACGCTCCACCTGCCACGTCGCCGCTCAGGAAGCCTGGCGGCTTGAGGTTCCGGTTCTTCGCCCTCCCACCACATGAGTCGGCCGTCAGGCCGGCAGCTTTCATGCAGGTTCACGCCGACGACTCGCCCCGCGGATCTCCCCGTCGGATCACACCCGCCCAGGTGGTGGGCATCGGCCTGGTCATGGCGTCCTTCGCCTGGGCCGCCTGGCTGCTGCGGGATCGACCCATCAGCGAGGAGGTGGAACTGCTCCCCGGCACGGTCCTGCCCTCCTCGGAACTCGCCATCGTCGAGGCGGCCTTTGACCGGGCCCAGCTGATCGACCATCGCACCGAAGGGGGCCGGGTCTGGGTGCCCCGCACCCGGCAGAGCGCCTACATGCGGGCCTTGGTTGACGCCGAAGCACTGCCGAGAGAGTTTGGCAGCAGCCTGCGGCGGGCCCTCGAGCAGAACAGCCCCTGGCAGAGCAGGGCGGTCCAGGAAGAGATGCTCCGGGTCGCCATTCAGGAGGAACTGGCGCACGTCATCTGTTCGATGCCGGGCATTGAGCGAGCTGCGGTGCTCTACGACGGTGACGACCGCCGCTCGGGAGGCGGCCTGACAGCCGGGCGGGAGCCGACGGCGAGCGTCAACGTCCGGACCCAGCCCGACACCGAACTGGAGGCCTCCCGAGTCGAGGCGATTCGGGTGCTGGTGGCGGCCTCGATCGCCGGTCTCTCCGCCGAGCAGGTCGCCGTCACCGATCTGCGGAGCGGGCGGGTCTTTGTCGGGCCGCTGCCTTCGCCGCAGGAGGCCGAAGCCGGGCTTGCCGCGACCGATCCTGCCCTTGCCCGACGTGTCGCCCACGAGCGTCATCTTGCCGACAAGCTCCGTCGCGGTCTGGCGTTCATCGACGGGGCGGTCGTTGACGTGACCGTGACCTTCGGGCCGGCGGTGCCACCCCGCCTGCCGGCCCCCGAGCCGTCCGCTGCCACGCAACGGGTTGCCGACGCCAATGCCCCGGCTGAAGTCGGCGACGACGGGCCGCCCTCCCCACCCCGGCCTGTCCGCTTGGAACGTGCCGACCCCAGCAGTCCGACGACGATCCTCGTCTCGCTCGCCGTGCCCGAGACCTGGCTTGGCGGCTCGGCAGATCCAAACGGTCCGCGGGCTGGGCTTACCGAGTCCAAACTCCGCGAGCATGTCCTCGCCCTGCTGCCGCCCACCACCCGGGCCGATGGCCGGCAGGTAGCGCTGACCTCCTATCCCGTCGCCTCACCGGCTCCGACCGCGGCCATCCGATCCCGGCAGGTGACCGAGCGAGTTGAGGCTCCCGCCGCCGGCAACGGAACCGAATCGCGAACATCGGCGGAAGCCGTCTCACTCGAGGCGGCCTGGCAGTCGCTCCTCGCCGGCAACCCCGAGGCGGTCCCCCGCGAGGTCTGGCTGGGTGTGATCGCGTTGGCCGCCGGCATCCTCGGCTGGCTCGTGCTGCGGCCGCCGACTAGCCGCCGCCGCCGCGGTCTTCAGCGCGAGTCGTCCGCCGAGCCGATCGACTGGTCGGGCATCGACGGGACGAGCCGGAGACATGCCCCGGAAGCATCGGCCCCCGGTCACGCTGCGAAGGTGGCCGCATGACGAACCGAACCGCGAAATCGCGGCGGCAACCCGGCCGTGGGCCGATGGCCGGGCGGCGCGTGCTGCTGCTGACGACCGGGCTTTTGCTGGCGGCGGGAACCTTGCTCGCCGACGACCCGGTCGCACCGCTGCCGCCGCTCGCCGATGGCGTATCGATGGAACGCGAAGGGGCTGAGGGCGAGGTGCGACCGGCCGCCTTTGAGGCCGCCACCAGCCGGATCGACCACCCGCTGCCGCTGGCGGCTCCGGATACCACGACTGACTCGAAGAAGCCTGCTGCATCGGTCGTGCCGCAGGCAGGCAACTGGACATTCCTGCTGGCCATCGCCGCGGCATTTCTCGTGTTGGCGGCCTTTCGCCTCAAGCCCTTGCGAGCCGCCCGATCACTGCCGCCGGATGTCTTCGATGTGCTCGGGGAGGGCTCGCTCGGCGGCCAGCACGCCGTGCGAGTGGTCCGGTTCGGCCCACGAACCCTCCTGGTTGCCGTCTCGTCGGCCGGCAGTCAGACGCTCGCCGAACTCACTGATCCAGGGGCCACCGAGCGGATCGTCGCGGCCTGCACCGCCGGCCGGTCTGCTCGCGGCGTGCCGAACGGCACGACGCCGCCCCGACCCCGGCCCGTCTCCACTGTTCGCCCGGAGCCGGCCGGCGGGGAGGCAGCATGATCGGCCGCGGCCCCCGAATCGCCGTGGGCTGGCTCGCTGCGGTGCTCTTCACCGCCTGGGCCGGCCAGATCGTCGCGGCAGAAGCGGCAGCCAACACGCCGGCCACCGTGCCGATCGCCGAGTTCGCCTCCGTTCCCGCTTCGCCACCACCGGTCGAAGCGACAGGCCTCGATCCCAAGGCGGCCCGAGCTCCGGATGACGATCTCCTGCCGGCCGTCGAGTCCGCGGCGATTCCGGCCGACGGGACAGGCCCCGCGATGGCTCCAGCTGTTCCCTTTGATCTGCGGCAGTTCGTCAGCGGCCGCTCGCTGGCTGCCCTGCTGCCCTCGGCGGTGCTCTTCGGCGTCATCACGCTGGCTCCGGCGGTGCTGCTGATGACGACCTGCTTCGTCCGGATGTCGGTCGTGCTGGGGCTCCTCCGCCAGGGGATCGGAGCTCCGCAGATTCCCTCCAACCAAGTCGTCGCCTCGCTGGCCATCTTCCTCTCGGCCCTGGTGATGTGGCCGGTCTGGACGCGGGCCTGGAACGAGGGCGTCCGGCCGTATCAGGACGGGGAAATCGCCGCCGCCACGGCCTTCGAGCGAGGCTCGCTGCCGATCCGTCGCTGGATGGCCGCCCAGATCGAGGAGGCGGGCAACCGTGACACGATGCTGCTCTTCCTGGCCCGCCATCCCAATGGCCCCCGCCAGGCGACCACCTACGACGATGTGCCGCTGGAGGCGTTGCTGCCCGCCTTCCTCGTCAGTGAACTGGAGACGGCGTTCGCCATCGGCTTTCGGCTGCTGCTGCCCTTTCTCGTGATCGACATTCTGGTGGCCGCGCTCGTCGTCTCGACCGGGCTGGTGATGCTACCGCCGACGATGGTCTCCCTGCCCCTCAAACTCCTCGTCTTCGTCGCCGCCGACGGCTGGACGCTCGTCGTCCAAGGGCTGCTCGACGGATTCGTCGCCTCCTGACAACGGCAGGATCAATGACCGGAACCGATCTGGTTGAACTCGTTCGCGAGGCGGTGCTGGCCGGCGGGATCCTGCTGACGCCCGTGCTGTTGGCCGGGCTGGGAGTCGGCCTGGTCACCGGGCTGGTGCAGGCCGCCACCGGGGTGCAGGAGCCGATCATCGGGCTGGTGCCCCGGCTGCTGGTCATGGGCCTGGCGGTGCTCTGGACGCTTCCTTGGATGGTCGACCGGCTGGCCGAACTCTTCCGTCTCGCCGCGGGGCCCTGAACCGATGCCGGCCGATTCGCTTCCTGGAATCCTCGCCGCCGACCCGGCGATCGCCCTCGGTGTGATCGCGAGGATGGCCGCGGCGGTGGCCGTCGGCGGACTGCCAGTCTTTCCGCGGCTCGACCTGCGACTGCGGGCGGTGGCTGTCATTGCGCTGGCGGCGGTGGCGTTGCCCGCGGCGGCAGCGGCGGCACCGCGGCCGCCCCTCCTCGTGCTGCTGGCCGGCGAGGCTGTCGTCGGCCTCGGCATGGGCCTGGCCGCGGCGATCGTGTTTGCCGCGGCAGCCTGGGCCGGCCAGATCCTCGGGATGATCTCGGGCCTCTCCTGGGCCGACGACTTCACGCCGGACGCCGCGGCCGGCGAGGGCGCGGCGGCTCGGCTGGCCACCTGGATGGCAGTCGCCGGCTTTCTCGCTGCCGGCGGTCACCTGGCGATCATCGCCGGGCTCATCGACAGCGTGGCGGACATGCCGGTGGGCGGCCTGGCCGCTGGCGGATCGATTGACGCGCTGGTCGAGCAGGCGGCCGCGGTGCCCGGCCTTGCCCTGGCCCTGGCCGCATCGTTGGCGGCTCCGGCTGTTGCGGCCGTGCTCACCTTCCACGTCGCCGCCGCGATCTGCCTGCGGACGGTTCGCTTTACACCGGGAGCGGGCCTGCTGCAGGCAGCGGCGTCACTGGTGATATTGGCTGCGGTCTATGCCGGAGCGGGCGTCTGGACAGAAGGCTTTGCGGCCGCCGCGGGACCGCTCCTCGAGCGTTGTTTCGGCGTTGGACCCTGAGCCGGGAGATCACAATGGCCGACACCCACGACCGCACGATCCCGGCCACACCCCGGCGGCGTGAACAGGCTCGCCGCCAGGGGCTCGGGGCTCCGGCCGACCTGCCAGCCTGGGCGGCATCGGCCGGGGTCGCCATCCTGCTCTTGCCGGCCTGGGCTCGCCACACGATTCCCGCGGCCCGCGATGCGATCGGTGAAGCGGTCACCGCCGCCGTGGCCGTCAACCGGGGCGTGGGCTTTTCCTGGGCCTTCGCGGCGGCCCTCCTGATGCCTACCGTCGGCCTGCTGACTGCGTCGGCGGTGGCCGGTCTGGCAGTCCGCTTTGCCTGCGACGGTCTTTCTTGGCAGCCCGGGCGGATGAGGTTCGATCCGCAGCGGATCAACCCGCTGGCCGGGCTGGGCCGCATCTTTTCACGTGGCACGCTTGCCACGCTGCTGACGGCAGCGGCGGGGCTTGCGATGATCGTGGCGACGGGCTTCGTGGCGGCCCGTCCGCTGGCAGTGCTCCAGCAGCGGGCTGCGGAGCCTGGCGACGTCGGGGGCGTGGCGGTCGTCGCCTGGCGGGCGATGGCTGGCCTGGCCTTCACGGCCGCGGCGTTGGCGTTCGGCCAATGGCTGCTGGCTCGCCGCCGCTTTGAGCGGAGCATCCGGATGACGCCGACCGAACTTGCCGAGGAGCAGAAGGAGCTCCAAGCCGATCCGCGGGTGAAGCTGCTCCAGCGGCAGCGGCAGCCGGCGGGGCGGGCTCAGTCGGCCTCGGGCACCTCGTAGCCATAGCGGTCGATGAAGGGCCGCCAGCGGCGGGTGATCTCCGCGACGACCTGGGCATCGTGGTGGTAGGTGTTGGTCCGATATTGCTTCATCGCCGCGACGTGCGACTCGAGGGCCGGCCTGACTTTGGCGAAGTCGTCGAGTTCGAGCCGCTCGTAGGCCTCGGCCAGGCAGGCGACCGGATCGGCCACCAGATCTTCATAGCGAACCTCGTGGAGGCGGTTGTCCGGCAGTTCTCGCCGATCCCGCTCGAAGGCTGCATACATCTCTTCGAAGCAGGCGAACACATACTCCTCGAGATCGGCGGCCGGGCCTGCCTGCAGCCCCTGCACGTGGTCGAGCGATCGCCAGAGCCGAACGGTCGACGGGAAGACGACGAACGGATCCCGCACCACGTGCAGGAAGCGACCTTCGGGAAACATCCGCGCGAGGATACCGAGCCGGGCCGTGTGGGGCGGGCTCTTGAGCACCGGACGCCGGCTGTCTCGGACGGCGAGTCTTGTCAGGAACTGCCGCAGGGTTTCCTGCCAGCGGGCCTGGTCGGCGGCAGACAACTTGCTGATATCGAGGGCGACCGGCTCGGCCGGGCTGGTGAGCGGAAAGGCCATCCGGCGATAGGGCGAGGGGGCACCCATGTTGGCCAGGGCGAACTCGTCTTCCTGGGGACGCGACCAGCCGGCCGCCACGTTGTCCATCGGCCGCTTGGAGGGCATCATCCAGGCAAGCATCCGGGTCAGGATCGCCTCGGTCAGCAGGAAATGCCCCGGCGCGAAGCATTGGTAGGTGGATGGGCAGCAGAAGCGCTCGTCGAGCATCAGCAGTTCGTGGAGCAGGGTTGTCCCGCTCCGCCAGTGGCCGAGGATGAACAGCGGCGGCGGCGTGGCCGGGGCCTGGTTGAGCTTGCGGCGGTAACGGGCCTCGCTGAGCGGCTCGGCCAGTGAGTTGGAGGCGGCGGCCGTCGAGATCGTGGCGACCAGGCCGAGCCGGGATGGTGAAAACCGGGCCCGGTGTTCGGCGACCAGTCGCAGCCAGACCCCCAGCGGCATCCCGTGCCAGAAGCGGGGGCTCCACCACGGGTAGGCGTGGAAGCCTTCAGCCCCGGGGGGCTTGCCGGCAGTGGTCGCGGGGGAAGAGGCCGGTGCGGTCATCGCGGGCGGAGGTTGGCTGGCGGGTGACGACTGCGGCATCGTAACTCACTGCGAGGATCGGCCGGGTCGGGCATCGGGAAGGCTGCCGACCCGGAGGCCGGGATCGAGGGCGGCAGCCAGTGCTGCCGAGAGGTTGCGGCGGGCTCCGCGGCCGGTGGCCCGAAACCGCTCCCGGCCCGTCTCGTCGAGCACGATCACGGTCGGGAACATCGTCACGCCGAACGATCGGCAGACGGCAGCGTCGTGGTCGGCATCCACCGTTGCACAAACGAAGCGGCCGGCATCATCGCTGAGCCGGGCATCGCTGCGGAGCGTCTCGACGACCTCGCCGCTCCAGCGGCACCAGCGGGCCTGAAAGACCAACAGCAGCGGCAGCCGCTCGACGGCCGCCCGCCTTGCCCCGGAGGCGAAGTCGGTGATCGGCTCGGCGGGCAGACGGGTGTCGGAGCCGGTGGCGGTTTCCCCGGTGGCGTCGGCCTCGATCCGCCGAGCCACCGCCTCGAGCCAGGGACTGTCGGACTCCACCCGGGGCTGCTCGTCGCGGATGTCGCAGCCGACGATGAGGAACGTCCAGGCGACAGCATGCAGGGGCAGAGAAAACCGTGACGAAAGCCGTGACAAGGAAAAGCCTCTTCCGACGCGACGCGGGGGAGCGGGGCTTGTAGATGGGCCAGTGCAGGGGGGCAAGGCCGCCGGGGCGGCCGCTGGGCCGATCACGCATCGCAAGCGAGGCGGCCCTGGTAAGCCGGGTGAACTGGGAGCCTCCCGCTTGCAATCGCTCGGGCGGACGGTCTGTTGTCTCGGCGGCTGGCCCGCTATCGTCCCGGCTCCGTGGCCTGCCGTCGCTCCTGATGCCTGCGTTTCCCCGCCTGCCCGTGCCGGTCTTCGGCGTTGCGGTCGTGATCGCATCGTGCGGGGTGGGGTGCAGCCTGATGCCGAAGCGGGGGCCTGTACCGCCGGAGGTGGCCGATGCCCGCCGGCTCTGCAACGAAGGCCTGTCGGCAGCCGACCGGAGCGACCTGATTCGCGCAGAGTCGCTCCTCGAACAGGCCGTGCAGAACTGCCCGCTCGATGTCGATGCCCGGCGGCACTATGCCGAGGTGCTCTGGCAGCGGGGCCTGGAAATGGAGGCGATCACGCAGATCGCCAAGGCCCTCGAACTCTCGCCGGCCGACGCCGGGCTCTCGATCGAGGCCGGTCGGATGTATCTGGAGCTCGGCCTCTTCGACGAAGCCGATCGACTGGCTGGCGAGGCGGTTCGAATGGCGCCTCGCAACGCCGAGGCCTGGCACCTTCGTGGTCAGGTGTCGCTGGCCCGCGGGCAGCCCCAGCCAGCTCTGGCAGACTTCCATCGGTCGCTAGCGCTGGCGGCCGAGAGTCGCGGCACGCTGCTCGACACGGCCGAGGCCTACCGGCGGCTCGACCGGCCGCAGCGGGCCCTGGCGACGCTGGCGATTCTTGGGGAGACCTACGGCCCGGGCGATCTCCCGGCCGAGGTGCTCTATCTGGAAGGCCTGGCCCAGGAGGCCCTCGGTCGTCCGGCCGACGCCATCGAGAGCTACCAGCGGGCCGTCTCGCAGGGCGACGCCCCTGCCGAGGCGGCCGCCCGGCTGACCGCCCTCCAACCTGCCGCGGTGCCCGTAATCGCGGTCGAACCCCGCGGCCCGACCCGCTGACAAACGCCTTGGTCTGTCGGAGTCATTCGCTGCTGCGGCCGGTGAGCAGGTCGAAGGCGGCGATCGAGGGAATCAAGAGGGCCAGGGTGGCGAAGCCGTAGGCCGCGAGCGTGACCAGGAAGACCTGCAGGCTGCTGCCCTGCAGAAAGCCGGTGATGGCCACGAAGGTCAGCGCCGGCAGCAAGGCCGAGGTCCAGGCGACCGCCGGCGACGGGTTGCGGGTGGAGAGGGCCGCATAGAGGCCCACGCCTCCTCCCACGATCGCGGCCAGAAAGGGCGCCAGTTGCAACTCGAAGCTCCCGCCGAAGGCGACCATGATTCGCATCGCCGTGGCGACCCCGATCGAGAGGAAGGCCACGATGCCGAGGGTCACGGCGATCGCCTGTCGCGAGATCGGGTGCGACAGCCCGGCATAAACGCCCAGCACGGCTGCGAAGAAGGTCAAGAGCGCGAGGCCAGCGACCATATAAAATGCCTGCTCACCGGTCGCCATTCCCAGCGGCACGAGCGCCCCGCAGACCACCAGCGGCAGCAGGGCCATTTCCCTGGCAGCGGCAATCACGCCCAGCAGCTTGCCCCAGACGAACTCCCTGGGCTCCAGATCGCTGACCAGCAGCAGATCGAGCGTGCCGCGATCGCGTTCGGCCGTCACGCTTGTCACGGCCAGGGCCGCGATCGCCAGAAGGCTCGCCAGCACCATCGGCACCACGGCGGCGGCGACGGCAAAGCGATCGGGACGCTCCGCATCGGCGGCGACCGCCACGCCCGCCACGGCCACGAGAAAGATGGCCAGCCAGGCGATCCGCACCACAACCATCGCCCGACCGTGCGCCCTGGTGCGGATCTCTCGCCAGAGCACGGGATTGGCCCAGACCTGTCGCGCTTGCCGCCGGCCCGCGGTTGCCACAGGCTCCTGACGGCGTTCCGTTGCGGTATTCCACCGTCGCACCCGAGCGACGGCGATTCCGCTGGTGATCACCGCGATTCCGGCGGAGACAGCCAGGAAGCCTGTCAATGATCGATCGCCACCGGGCGTCAGCGAGGCCAGGGCGGCCCGGGCCGGCGAGACGATATCACCCCAGCGGGCTCCCCCAACGATCGCCGCCGCCTCGCCGCAGGCGAGCCAGGCGACCAGAGCGGAGGCAGTCATGGCCAAGGCCTGAAAAGTGGTGTCGCGCCAAAAGGCCGCCGCGTTGCCGAGGCTGGCCGCCGCCACCGCTGCGGCAGCCGTCACCAGAAACAGTCGGCTGAGCTGCGGCGGCGTGACGCCGCCAAAGAGCGAGGCCAGGGCAAAGAGCGGCGCAGCGGCCACCAGCAGCAGCCCCACCCGCAGGAGGCTGCCGGCGAGTTTGCCTAACACCAGCTGCGGGTCGCCCAGCCGGCTGACAAGCAGGAGTTCGAGGGTCCGCCGGTCCTTCTCGACGCCAACGGCGAGGACGGCCACCAGCGCGGCGACGAGCACCGCCAACGAGAGCTGCAGCGGCGCCATGATTCGCAGCAGCGTGGCGGCGAATCGGGCTGTGTCGCCGAGGGTCGTGAGGCTCTGGGATCCGGTCACGACCAGCCAGCAGGTGGCGATGATCGCCAGCAGGGTGGCGGCTGCCAGGCCGCGGGCCAGATAGAGGCCGCGGGTTCGCGGCGCAACCATCATCTCCCGCTCGCAAACCGCACCGAGGAGCATGCCGACGGCCCTTTTTCGCCAACGGTGGAAACCCGCTTCCAGCAGCGTTAGAGTAATAGATTCCGGGTCGCACAGGGATTCGGTCTCATCGCATTTTGCTTCTCACAGTCTCGCTGGAGTTTTCTCGCCATGCTCTCACGTCCGCTGGTTCGTTGTGCCGGCCGCTTGATTCTCGTTCTCGCCGCCATCGCCGTCCTCGCCCGGGGTGAGTTTGCCCGGGCCCAGGTGACCGCCAAGACACTGATCGGCAAGGCGGTCTCCGACGACTCGCAATACAAGGACATCAACAACGCGATCAAGCGGTTTCAAGATCGCGACATCGACGGCTGCCGGGCGATCCTGGAGCGGGCCCGCAACAACAACGAGAAGCTGCCGCCGCCGGGCGTGATGATGGCGATGCTCTGGCTGAGCGTGAACCAGCTGATGCCGGCCCGGGCCGAACTCGAGCAGACGGTCGTCAAGTTTCCGGCCGATCCCGAGCCCTACCTGATGCTCGCCGACCTCGCCTTTCAGGATCGCCGCGTCACCGACTCGGCGGTGCTCTTCGACCGGGCCAACGAGCTGACGGCCGGCTTCGACCAGAATCCCAAGCGGAAGCGTGATTTCCAGATTCGTTCCGAGGCCGGCACGGCAGCCGTCGCCGAGGCCCGGCGGGAGTGGGAGAGGGCCTACAAGCATCTCAAGGCCTGGATCGAACTCGATCCCGACAACGCCGGTGCCCACTTCCGGCTGGGAAACGTCCTCTTCCGCCTCGACAAGCAGGATGAGGCGATCGCGGAGTTCCGCGAGGCCCGCAAGCTCGACGAAAACGCCCTGCAGCCGGAACTGGCCCTCGCCCGGCTCTACGACGAAGATCGCAAGAAGGATACCGCCAAGAAGTGGATCGACGCGGCGATGAAGGCGGCACCCGACAACGCGGCGGTCTTGCTGGCCTCGGCCCAGTGGTATCTGGGGCAGAACGATCTCAAGAACGCCCAGACGATCACCGAAAAGGTGCTCACGCTCGAACCCGACAGCCTCGACGCCCGCATCGTCCGCGGCGTGATTGCCCGGGTGGCCCGCGACTACGAGACGGCAGAGAAGTTCTTCAACGAGGCGCACGTTCAGTCGCCGGGCAACTTTGCCGCCAGCAACTCGCTGGCCCTGGTGCTGATCGAGTCGGAGGAGAAGACCGACCAGCAGCGGGCCTTGGAGATGGCCGAGGCCAACGTGGCGATGTACCGGGAGAAGTCTCCCCAGCAGGTCAATGCCCTGACGACCCTGGCCTGGGTTTACTACAAGCTCGGCCGGCGGGAAGATGCCGAGAAGATTCTCGACCAGATCGCCCGCAACAACCGGCTGACCAGCGACGGGGCCTACTACGTGGCCAAACTGCTGACTGATCGGGGCGAGAAGGACCGGGCTCAGAAGATCCTTGAAGAGGTCTTGACCAACGAGGCTGTCTTCGCCACCCGGCCGGATGCCATGGACCTGCTCTCCTCGCTGAAGGGCGACGAGTAGGCGTCAGCTGGCGGCGTTTCGTACAAGGTTCGTCCGTCCCGCCGCGGTTTACTCCGCCGGCGGGGCGGGCACCTCCTCAATCGAATCCCGCGCCGGGCCGAGATCGTCGAGGGCGGGCGGTTCGGGGGCGGCGGTCGGTTCCGGCGACGGAACGACCCGCTCCGCCGGCATCGTCGCCGGCTGGCCTGCCGGCGGCATTGCCCGGATGGTGATCCCGCGGGCATAGCCCGGCGGCCCGATCCTGACCGCTGCCCCGGGTCCCATCCGCATCGCCCGTCGGCGGGCCCGCAGCCGGTCGCTCCGCAGTGGGATGCCGGGGTAGGCCTCAATCGGCACTTCGAGGCTCGGCAGACCGATCCGGCCGCCGTCGCCGAAGAAGGTGAACATCTCGATCGCGGGGCAGTCGGCGGCCGCGACGGTGACGGTGACAACCGCCAGCGAGGCGAGCCGCCGGGCCAGCGGCTGAACGAAGAACGACATGGTGATTTCTGGAAGGGGGGCCGGAAGGGAGAGTGCAATGGAGGCATCGGCCTTTCACTGGTCGCTTCGGCAGCCAGCCGCCGCCATCCTTCGCAACCGCCATCATCGCCACAACCCAACCCAGAGAAGCCCCTCGGCGCGAGCCGGGGGGACGGCGGGCCGTTGGGCCGCTCAACACCTGATTGCCATCACTCGCTCACCACCGACACGCCCAATCCGCTTCCACTACCACCAAACCCCCGTTCGCCAACTACAGTATCCACGATGCCCCCACCCGCCCTCATGCTCGCTGCCGCGATTGTCACCGCCCTCGCCGCGGCCGCGGGCTGCTTTCTCGCCCGCGGCACAACAGCCGTGCCGGCGGCCGCCTGGGCGGTTGTGGCGGCTGCGGCTCTGGCTGGTGAGTCTGCCGCGTTGGCGGTCGGCTGGCTCACTGAGCCCTCCGCCGCAGCGGCCACGCGACTCATCGTCGCTGCCCTGGCAGTCTGCCCGGCCGCCTCGCTCTTGGGAGCCAAGCGGCCGCAGCACGGGGTCTGGCAGTTCATCGTCGCCACGCTGGCAGGCGTGCTGATGCTGCCGGCAGTTTCGGCTGTCCTGGTGCGGCCCGGCAGCATGCCTGATGTGCACATGATCGAGCGTGTCCTGCTCGTCGTGCTGGTCGTGGTCGGCTGGCTGAACTTCGTCGCGACGCGGCACGGCCTCGCGGCGACGCTGGTGGCCGGTGGCCAGTTGGCGTTGATCTGGCCAGTGGTGCGGGGCTTTGCCGATGCGACCGCCCCGGCCGCTTGGCTCGATGCCGTCGGTGGCTTGGCGGTCGCCTGCGGGGCGGTTCTGGCGGTCGGACAATCGCTCTGGCGACCAGCGGCAGCGGCCGATCAAGCCGGCGGCGTGGCCGCAGCGATCGAGCGGCCGTTTCTGGCGCTCCGCGAGACTTTGGGAGCTGCCTGGACCCTGCGAATCACTGAACGGTTCAACACCATCGCCTCCTCCAAAGGCTGGCCATGCCGGCTTTCGTTTGCCGGTGTAGAGATCCTTCCGCACGATGCCGGGTGGGGCTGGGAACGGGATGCCGTACGCTCATGCCGATCGATTTTCCGGCGATTTGTGTCATCAGAGTGGCTGGAGCGGCAGGGCGGTATGCGGCTGGCGACCGCCCTCGGGCAGCCGGGCGATGACGAGGGCGGGCGGGCCTCGCCCAGCGTTGGCCCCCGCTGAAGGATGGTGTTACACTTTCGCCCTACGCTGTCGTTCGAATCCCACTGTCTGGTGGGGAGCGATGGTGCCGATGCTTTCCAAACAAGTTGCGGAGATTTCCATGGCCGAAGAGCAGCAGTCCCCCCGTCCTGAACCCGTCCAGGTGCCCGTCGATGAGTCGCACATCGCCGCTACCTACGCCAACTTCTGCCGGGTCACCGGGACGCCTGAGGAACTGATCGTCGACTTCGGCCTCAACAAGCAGGTGGGCGGCAACTCGCCGGAGACGATCCAGTTGACGCAGCGGATCATCGTCAACTTCTTCACCGCCAAGCGGCTTGCCTACGCGTTGGGCCATGCGGTGGCTCGTCACGAGCAGGCCTTCGGCACGCTTGAGACCGACGTCCAGAAGCGGGTCAAGCCCCAGCAGGCTCCCCCGGCGAAGGCCTGATTCCGCCGTCATCCAGCCGGTCCGCCATGAGTATCGACGAATCCCAGGAGGTCTACAGGGCCCGCGAGCAGATTCGTGCGCTCGTGGCGGAGGTCGATGCGCTCTCGCGGGGTGAGATGGCCGAGGCGGAGTTCTTCTCCGCCCTCCTCGACCGGATCCTACGGGCGATGGAGGCGGTCGGGGGGCTCGTCTGGGTCGCCCGCGAGGGGCAGGCGGCCGAGCCGGTCTGTCATGCCGGGTTGGCTGAAACGGGAGTCACCGGCTCGCCGCAGGCCGAGCAGGACCACCTGAAACTTGTTCAGGCCCTGCTCGGGAGTCCGACAGGCGTGGTCGTGCCGCCGGGCTCGCAGGTGAGCGGGGGTGACGGCAAGCCGCTGGCGGCCAACACGACGGCCCTCTCCCTGATTGCCGTGCCGATCGAGCGGGAGGGCAATCGGGCGGGGTTGATCGAGGTCTTCCAAAGGCCCCAGGACGAGCAGGTGGAGCGGGGGTATCTCGTCTTCCTGCAGCAACTGGCGGTGGTGGCGGGTGACTATCTGCAGCGGCAGCAGATGACGGCCCTCTCGACCCAGCAATCGGCCCTGGCCCAGGTGGAGCGATTTGCCCGCGCGGTACACGAGTCGCTCGACCCGGTGGCGACGGCCTTCGTGTTGGCCAACGAGGGCCGCCGGATCATCGGCTGCGACCGGGTCGGGGTGCTCGTCCGCCGCCGCCGGCAGCTGCGGCTCGAGGCGGTCAGCGGTCAGGAGAGCGTCGAGCGGCGGGCCAACGACGTCCAGGCGGTGGAGGCGCTCGTCCGGGTGGTGGCTCGGGCAGGGGAGCCGCTCTGGCATCCCGACCCCTCCCGGGAGCTGCCGCCGCAGATCGAGGAGGAACTCGAAAACTATATCGACGAGTCGCACGCCACCGCTCTGGCGATCATTCCGCTGGAAAAGCCGCGGTCGACGCCCGTCGTCAAGCCGGGCGGCGTCGACGCGGTCGCTGTCGCGAAGGCCGAGGCGGCCCCGCCCACCGCCCCCGATCCGATCGGGGCGCTCGTCGTGGAGTGGTTTCAGGCCAGCATCGTCGACGCCGGCCGCAAGGCCCGCGTTGAACTGGTCGCCGAGCATGGCAAGGTGGCCCTGGCCAACGCCCTCGACCACACCGGCCTGCCGCTCTATCCGCTGATCAACCTGGCCGGCAAGTCGAAGGCACTGACCACAGCCCGGAACCTTCCCAAGACGGTGCTCGCCGGGCTCGTGCTGCTGGCGGCAGTTCTCGCGATGGTCTTCATTCCGGCCGAGTTGCGGCTCGAGGGGAAGGGCACGCTCGAGCCGGTCGAACGCCGCGAGGTCTTTGCGGGGATCGATGGCGTCGTCGAGTGGCTTGCGGATGACGTTCGCCACGGGGTGGCGGTGGAGGAAGGGCAGGTGCTGGCCCGGCTCCGCAACACCGAGGTGGACGTTGCCCTGGCCGATGTGCTCGGCCGGCGGGCGTCGAGTACGGAGCAGCTGCGGGCTACCCGCCGCTCACTCCTGGAAGATCAGAAGATCTCGGCGGATGAGAAGGTCCGGCTTGCGGGCCGGGCGGCGCAGCTCGAGCGAGAAATCGAGAGCCTCGAGGAGCAGCTTAAGCTTTGGGAGGCCCGCCGGCAGGATCTCGAGGTCAAGAGCCCGATCGACGGCGTGATCGTCACCTGGCAGGTTCGCGACAGGCTCCTGCTGCGGCCGGTCGAGAAGGGGCAGGTCTTGATGAGCGTCGCCGACAAGACCGGTCCCTGGGAGCTCGAAGTGCAGATGCCAGACGACCGGCTCGGCCATGTGAACCGAGCGGCCGTTGCGGCCCGTGAGGAGGGCCGCGACCTGGAGGTCGACTACATCCTCGCCACCGATCCCGGCACCCGGCATCACGGCGTCGTTGAGGAGATCCACGAGCAGGCAGAGGTTCGCGGCGAGGAGGGCAACACCGTGCTCGTGCGGGTCACGATCGATCCCGACCGCCACGAGAAGGAGGAACTCGGTGCCGGAGCGACCGTGACGGCGAGGATCGCCTGCGGCAAGCAGCCGCTCGGCTATGTCTGGTTTCACGACCTGCTGTCATTCATTCAGACCCAGATCCTGTTCCGTCTCTGGTAGGAGCCTTGCGATGCCGCTGCTGGCTGTTCTCTGCTGTCTGATTTGGGGTGTCGTGGCGGTGTCCGCAGAGCCGGCCGAGCCGGTGATCGAGGGCTGCCTGGTGTCGCTGATCGACGAGGTCGAGGTGCCGGCTCGCGAGCCGGGCGTCGTGGTCACGCTGGTTATCCGGCAGGGGGCGGTGGTCGCGAAGGGCGACGTGCTCGCCAAGATCGATGACGACCAGCCGCAGATGGAGAAGCGGCGGGCCCAGGCGGAACACGATCAGACCCTGGCCCGGGCCGAGAGCGACGTCGACGTTCGCTACTCGAAGAAGGCCCAGGGCGTGGCCGAGATGACCTACCGCAAGGCGGAGGACTCCCACGCCCGCAGCCCGGGCTCGGTCACCGAGGTCGAGCGGGAGCGGCTCAAGCTCGAATGGGAGAAGACCGGCCTCCAAATCGAGCAGGCCGAACTCGAGCGGCAGTTGGCCGCGCTTGACGCGACGAGCAAGGGGGTCGAGGTCGAGGCGGCCGACAAGGCGATCGAGCGGCGGGTGATTCGCTCGCCGCTCGCCGGCGAGGTCGAAGAGGTCTTCGCCCACGAGGGCGAGTGGCTCCAGCCGGGCGACCCGCTGGCCCGGCTGATTCGTACCGACCGGCTCTACGTGGAGGGCTACGTCGATGCCGCCCGCTTCGATCCGGGCGATGTCCGCGATCGGCCGGTGACGGTCGCAGCCCAGCTGGCAGGCGGCCGGGAGGCATCGTTCGCCGGCCGGATTTTCAACGTCAAGCCGCGGATGGAGAGCGGCAACTACCGGGTGGTGGCGGAGGTCGAGAATCGTCAGGACGACGGCGAGTGGCTCCTGCGGGCCGGCCAGTTCGTCACGATGACGATCCACTCGGCCCAGGCCCCACTGCCGCCGGCGACCAAGAAGGAGCCCATCGAAGCCGGGGGGGCGCTCGAAGCAGGGGAGCCGGTCGGAGAGGCCCGCTGATGGCCACCGCCGAGGCCTTTCGCTCCAGCACGACGCGGCCGGTCGGCCTGCGGAAGCGGGGGGATCTCGACGTCAACCGTCAGGTCTACCAGGGGCAGGCCTGGTTTGTCGTCAAAGACCCGATCTCGCTGCACTACTTCCGGTTTCGGCCGGAGGAGTATGCCCTCCTCGAGATGCTCGACGGCCAGACGAGCCTCGAGGATCTCAAGGAGCAGTTCGAGGAGCGGTTTCCACCTCGCCGGATCACGGTCGAGGAGCTGGCCCGGTTCGTCAGCACGCTGCATCGCTCGGGGCTGGTGATCGGCGACCGGCCGGGGCAGGGGCCGCAGCTCTTCGAGCGGCGGCGGCAGCGGAAGTGGAAGGAGTGGGTCGCCTGGATCTCGAACGTGATGGCCCTGCGGTTTCGCGGCATCGATCCCGACTGGATGCTCGAGCGGCTCAATCCCTGGCTCGGCTGGATCTTCTCACCGGCGGCGATCGCCGTCTTGATGAGCTTCGCCCTCTCGGCCCTGCTGTTGGTGCTGATCAACTTCGATGTCTTCCGCTCGAAGCTGCCCGAGTTCCATCAGTTCTTCGCCACGGGCAACTGGCTTTACCTCGCCATCGCCCTGGGCGTGACCAAGGTGATCCATGAGTTCGGCCACGGCCTCTCCTGCAAGTATTACGGGGGTGAGTGCCATGAGATGGGGGTGATGATTCTCGTCTTCACGCCCTGCCTCTATTGCGATGTCTCCGACAGCTGGATGCTGCCCAGCAAGTGGAAGCGGGCGGCGATCGGGGCGGCCGGGATGTACGTCGAGGTGGTCCTGGCCGCGATCGCGACCTACCTCTGGTGGAACTCCCATCCGGGCGTCTTCAACCAGCTCTGCCTCGACGTGATGTTCGTCTCGAGCGTCTCGACAATCCTCTTCAACGCCAATCCGCTGCTCCGCTACGACGGCTACTACATCCTCTCCGACGTCCTCGAGATTCCGAATCTCCGCCAGAAGGCGACCACGATCCTCGGCCGGCTGGCCTCGAAGTGGTGTCTCGGGATCAAGCAGCCCGACGATCCCTTCCTGCCGCAGCGGAAACTCGGCTGGTTCGCCTTCTATGCCGTCGCCTCGAGCCTCTACGGCTGGTTCGTGACGCTTTCGATCTTCCTGTTCGTCTGGAACGTCTTCAAACCGTATCGCCTCCAGGTGATCGGCCAGATCCTGGCCGGGGCGGCGATCTGGGGCTTGGTGGTCCGGCCGATGCAGGGGATGATCAAGTTTCTGAAGGTTCCCGGGAGGCGAGACGAGGTGAAGGCGACGAATCTGACCACGACGATTCTGGTGGCCGGCCTGGTGATCGCGGCGATCGCCCTGATCCCGCTGCCCCAGCGGGTCTGGTGTGCGGCGGAGCTGCGGCCCCGCGGCGAGGAGACGGTGTATGTCTCGGAGGCCGGGCGGCTGGAGAAACTGCTCGTCGAGCCCGACGAGGAAGTGGTCAAGGGCCAGACGCTCGCCGAGCTTTCGAGCCTGGAACTCGACCTCGAAATCGCCGAGCTTGAGGGCCGCCGGCGGGATGCCGAGAGCCGGCTGGCGAGCCTCCAGCGGGAGCGGTACAGCGATCCCTCGGCAGCCCTCGAGATCGGCACCGTCAGCGAGACGCTCAAGAGCCTCGGCGAGCAACTGGCCCGCAAGCGGCGGGATCGCCAGGAGCTGACGCTCGTCGCCCCGCGGGCGGGCGTTGTCCTGCCGGCCCCGGGCGTGCCCGAGCGGCCCGACCCCTCCGGCCGGCTGCCAGGCTGGACCGGCCATGCCCTCGATCCGGAGAATCTCGGCGCGACCTTCACCCCGGGCACGGTCCTCTGCATGATCGGCGACCGGGAGCGGTTTGAAGTGGTGATGGTGATCGACCAGACGGAGGTTGAGTTCGTGCAGCACGGCCAGCCGGTCGACCTCAAGCTCGACGCCTTTCCCTGGCAGACCTTCTCGGGCCAGATCGATCAGATCGCCGAGAGCGAGATCGAGGCCGGCTCGGAGCGGCTCAGTGTCAAGGCGGGCGGTCCGGTGCCGACCAAGACCGACGAGGCGGGCCGGGAGATGCCGATCTCGACGAGCTACGAGGCCCTGATGACGATCGACGACGCCAAGGGCGTGTTCACGCCCGGGATGCGGGGCACGGCCCGGATCAAGGTTGGCAGCCGGACGGTCGGCCAGTGGCTCCTGCGGCTCCTCTGGCAGACCTTCAACTTCCGGATGTAGACCGGTGGTTTCTCGTCATGCCGACGCTCGAGTGGATCACCGTCTATCCCGTGAAGAGCCTCGACGGGGTCGCGGTCATGCAGGCCGGCCTATTGCCCGGCGGGGCCCTCGAGCACGACCGCCGCTGGCAACTGATCGACATGGAGGGCCGTGTCGTCAACGCCAAGCGGACGGCCTCCCTCCATGCGATCCGGGCGGAGTATGCGATCGCAGGGCTGGCCACGGCGGGGCCGCCGGCCGGCGGCGAGCTGCCGTCGCTGGCGGCGAACGTGATCGCGCTGGCTGTCGATCCGGCTGCGGTCGCGGCCCAAGCGGTGCCGGGCATCGA
>JAQCJP010000203.1 GCA_027592945.1 Planctomycetota bacterium | reverse complement strand
AGGGTCCGGCGAGATGGCACGGGCCCACCCCGAGCCCGCGCGAGGGTGGACCGCTACCAGGCGGTCGTCACCCCCATGCCGCCGAGGTCGCCGATCGGCAGCGGTACCACCTGCACCTCCATACCGGCGAAGTGGAGCTCGGTCTGGTTGACTGCCCGGGCGCTGGCCCAGGCGAGATACCAGCCGAGGAAGACCTGCGAGGGATAGTGGGCGTCGTCGGTCATTCGGGAGAAGCCAACGAAGGTTGAGCAGACGTAGAGCGTGCCCTTGAGCAGCGGGCTCTCTACCATGTCGGCCGCGGCCAGGAAGGGGACCGCGCCCATGAAGGTGTGGCCGCTGACGCCGTTGTTGTCGTTCCAGAAGTGCCATTTGCTGCCGACGCCGTCGGCCGGTCGCGAGGCGCCGGTCGCCAGCTGGAGCACGTAGAGCGGCGGCGCCCCGACCGCCACGATCCGCAGCGACCGTGAGCCCCACTCCCCGAGGACGTCACCGACCGGATTGCCCTCGAAGACGAGGCCGGTGACGGCTGCCACACCGAAGATCGGCAGCGAGTAGCGGCCCTCGCCGATGTCCTTGCAGCCGGAGAAGAAGGTGCCCAAGCCGGTCGGCTCGACCCCGCGGATCCAGGCGGCCTGCATCGTGTCGTCGAAGCCGGTGTTGGCCATCAGGGCCCCCGCCCCGAAGGCGGCGGTCAGGCAGACGAGGCTCTCACAATCGTAGAAGTTGCGGTAATCCTCCCAGACCTTGTGGCCGACGCGGGAGAGGCGGGGGAAGCGGCTCTTCGACCAGGGCAGTTCGGCGGGCCGGGGCATGAAGATCTCCTCCCCGGTCGGCGGCGGGAGAGCGTAGACAGGGTTGGCTGACGGTGCCAGTCGGGCAGCGAGCTGTGTGGTGAAGCTGTCAGCGCCGGCCTGCGGCTGCCAGCCACCGGCCAGTTCGATCTCAGAACTGGAGGCGGCCTCGCCGGCGAGCGACTCGCTCTGCACCGCCGCGTCGATCCAGACGCCGCTGACCGCGGGCACCACGCGAACCACGACCCGCTGCCGCTGCGGGGGCCAGACAGGGCGGCCGTCGCCGGGCGGCTCGACCCAGGCCGACTCGATCAGGCCGGGCCGGGGCGGAACGGCGTTGAAGTCGGGCTCGATCGCGCTGACGACCGGCCACTCGGCGGCGACCGTGGCGAGCGTCTGCCGCCAGAGTGCCCCGCCATCTTCGGCAGGCAGAAACATCCCGCCGGGCACGTCGGCCGGCGGGACGTCGGCGCCGTCAACCGGCGAGTCGTTCCGCGCTGAGGCCCCGGGAAGGAGTTCCGAGGGGCTCGGCAGGGACTCGGCAGGCAGGCCCGGCCGGCCAGCCAGGAGCATCCAGCCGACCAGCAGAGACCTCCAGCAGGTGCGGCACGCGATCGCGTGCCGCCGCGGGCGGGCGGCGGAATGGACGGCGGGGCAACGCATTTCGGGGCAGGACTCTCGCAGCCGAGCCCGGCCAGTCGCAACCCCACTCCCACGCGGCACGCACGATTGTTGTGCACAACGTGGGGGCGGGCTTGCAGGCTGCCCGAAGTCACGCGAGGGCCCGCGGGCATTTCCTGCGACAGCCCACATTCCCCAACTTCCAAACCCGGACCCACCCCTCCCCATAAAAGCCCCCCGCCGCGAGCCGGTGGGACGGCGGGCCGTTGGGCCTTCCCGGTCCCTGGGAATCCGAACCAACCTCCACCACCAACCCGCCCAATCCGCGATCACCACCAAAAACCCCGATACTGCAACCGCCAGCCGGTGGACCGTTGCATTGAGGTGCCCGGGGCCGGCGGTGACATGCTCGTCGCCGGGATATTGCTACAGGGTGCTCGCTCGGCCACCTGAGGCTCTTTCGCGAGTCGCAAAGATTCCCCGGCTCCTGCGCGTGCCCCCGACCGACCCCTCCCCATAAAAGCCCCGCGACACGAGCCACCATCCGGGCGCTGGTATTCTCACCGGTCGCGCGGGCTGGTGAGCGGCCTGCCGACGAGGAGACGTTTCCGTGCCAGGGCCGGCCGAAACCGAAGCGACATGCGGTGACGCCGTGCCGGTGGCCGACGCCGCGATCGGCGACGTGCTTCGCCGCTGGTGGGGCTTCGATTCGCTCCGGCCCCTCCAGGCTGAGGCGATCGCGGCGGCGCTGGCCGGCCGCGACTCGCTGGTCGTGATGCCGACCGGCGGGGGCAAGAGCCTCTGCTACCAGCTGCCGCCGCTAATGGGCGAGACGACCGACGTCGTGATCTCGCCGCTGGTCGCCCTGATGAAGGACCAGGTCGACGCCCTCGAGGCGATTGGCTACCCGGCGGCAGCGCTCCACGGCGGGCTCTCCCTCGACGAACGCTCAGCGATCCGCGACCGACTCCTCGCCGGTGAGCTGCGGCTCCTCTTCACCGCCCCGGAGCGGCTGGTCAACTCGAGCCTGCTCGACACGCTCGCCCGGGTGGGCGTCAAGCGGTTCGCGATCGACGAGGCCCACTGCATCAGCCAGTGGGGCCACGACTTTCGGCCCGAATATCGGCAACTGGCGATGCTCCGGGAACGGTTTCCGCAGGCGACCCTCCACGCGTTCACCGCCACGGCGACCCCGCAGGTCCGCGAGGACATCGCCGGCCAGCTCGGCCTCCGCGATCCGGCGGTGCTCGTCGGCACCTTCGACCGGCCCAACCTCGTCTACCGGGTCGTACCGCGGACCGACCGCGTCGCCCAGACGCTCGCCATCCTCGGCCGCCACCGCGGCGAGGCCTCGATCGTCTACTGCGTCTCCCGGCGGGAGACCGAGCGGCTGGCGGCGAAGCTGGCCGCGGAGGGGCTCCTCGCCCGCCCCTATCACGCCGGCCTCGACGCGAAAGAGCGCCACCGCACCCAGGAGGCCTTCGCCAAGGAGACGATCGAGGTCGTCGTGGCGACGGTCGCCTTCGGAATGGGAATCGACCGCTCCGACGTCCGGCTCGTGCTCCACACGGCGCTCCCCAAGAGCCTCGAGGCCTACCAACAGGAGACGGGCCGGGCCGGCCGCGACGGGCTGGCGGCGGAGTGCGTGCTCCTCTACTCCTCGGCCGACGTCTTTCAGTGGGAGGCGCTTGTTCGCAAGAGCGCCGCCGAGAGCGAGCTCGACGAGGAGGAGCAGGCCGCCCTGGTCGCCTCGCAGGTTCGCCACCTCCACGCGATGCGCCGCTACGCCCAGGCCGCCCGCTGCCGCCATGCCGCCCTCTCGGAATACTTCGGACAGGACTACCCCGGCCGCTCGTGCGAGGCATGCGATGTCTGCCTCGGCGAGACCGAGAGCCTTCCCGACGCGACAGTCACCGCCCAGAAGATCCTCTCCTGCGTGGCCCGGGTCGAGCAGCGGTTTGGCGTGCGGCATATCTGCGAGGTGCTGCGGGGGGCCAAGACCGACAGCGTCCTCCGCAACGGCCACGACCGGCTCTCGACCTACGGGCTGCTCGCCCAGCTCGACCAGCGGGCAGCCGAGAATCTCGTCCACCAGCTGCTCGACCAGGAGCTGCTCGTGCGGACCCCCGGCGACCGGCCGGTGGTCCGGCTCAACGAGCGATCCTGGGAGGTGCTCAAGGGGCAGCGGGAGGTGGTCCTGCTCGAACCGCAGACCGGCAGCCGCACGAGGAAGACGAAGGTGGAGGCCGACGACTGGGAGGATGTCGATCGCGACCTCTTCGAACGGCTCCGGCGGTGGCGGCGGCGGATCGCTGAAGCCCGCGGCAAGCCGGCCTGGACGATCCTCGACGACAAGGCGCTCCGGACGATCTCCCGTGAGCGGCCCGCCTCGCTCGATGCCCTCCTCCGCTGCAAGGGGATTGGCGAGAAGCGGCTGGCCGATTTCGGGGCGGCGATCCTCGAGCTCGTCGCCGGCCGCGAGCCGCCGGCGAGCGACTGACGCCGGGCCCCTCACCCAAGGGCACGGACGGCTCCCTTGCTGAAGGAACCACATATGCTATTCGAAGGACGCGACGATTTTTCCAGGAGGAACGACGGTGAGGCTGAGCTGCCTGCTCGTGATCGCTGCCGCTGCAATCGGCCGCTGGCCGCTGCCCGCGGCGGCCGCTCCACTGAATGTCGTGTTCATCATCGCCGACGACCTCGGGGCGCGGGACATCACCCCCTGCAATCCGGCCTGCTTCTACGACACCCCAAACCTGCAGCGGCTCGCCGACTCGGGCGTCCGGTTCAGCGATGCTTATGCGGCGTGTCCCGTCTGTTCGCCGACGCGGTCGGCGGTGATCACCGGCCAGTGGCCCGCCCGGACCCGCAACACCGACTACTTCGGCGGCCCGAACGAGTTTCTCGGGCAGTCGCTGCCGGAGGCCTACGATCCGGCCGTCGATGGCACCTTCCGCGGCCACCGCAACCGTCCGCTCTGGCCGGCCCCCTACCTTGGGCAACTGGCCGAGGCCCACACGACGCTCGCCGAGGCCCTCCGGGCCCACGGCTACGCGACGTTCTTCGCCGGCAAGTGGCACCTCGGTCCGGAGGGCAGCTGGCCCGAGGACCACGGCTTTGACATCAACAAGGGGGGCGTCGGGCGAGGGTCGCCTCCGGGCGGGAAGCGGTATTTTTCGCCGTACGGCAACCCGCGGCTGGCTGATGGGCCGCCGGGCGAACACTTGCCCGATCGCCTGGCCGAGGAAACGGTCCGCTTCATCCGAATCCACCGCGACCAGCCCTTCCTGGCCTACCTTTCCTTCTATTCCGTCCACACGCCGCTGATGGCCCCGGATGCGCTCGTTGCCAAATACAAGCAACGCCGACGGGATCGCGAGCTTGTTGATGCCTTTGCCCCGGAGCCTCCCCGCAAGAATCGCATCGTGCAGTCCCAGCCGGTCTACGCCGGGATGGTCGAGGCGATGGACGCCGCCGTCGGCAGGGTGCTCGATGCCCTTGACGAGTGCGGAGTTGCGGACCGGACCCTGGTGATCTTCACGTCCGACAACGGCGGCCTCTCGACCTCGGAAGGATCGCCCACCTCCAACCTGCCGCACCGCGCCGGCAAGGGCTGGATGTATGAGGGGGGCATCCGTGTGCCGCTGCTCGTCCGGCTGCCCGGCGTCACGAAACCCGGGAGCAGCTCGAACTGGCCGGTCACATCGACCGATTACTTCCCGACCATTCTCGAGGCGGCCGGGCTCCCGCCGCTGCCTGACCAGCATCGCGACGGTGTCTCGTTTCTGCCGGCCCTCGAGGGCCCGGCCGCCGGTGACGGCCTGCTACACGAACGGCCGCTGTTTTGGCACTATCCCCACTGGGGAAACCAAGGCGGGATTCCCGCGGCCGCCGTGCGGAAGGGCGACTGGAAGCTGATCGACTGGTATTGGGGCAAGGAGGAGGAACTCTTCAACCTGGCGGACGACCCCGACGAGCAGAAGAATCTGGCGGCCAGTCATCCAACCAAGGCGGCGGAACTTCGCCGCCTGCTCGATGCCTTTCGAGACGACACCTCGGCCCTGATGCCTGCCGTGAACCCCCAGCCCCGGCAGCCCTTTGATCGCTGGTGACACGCGATGCACCCGCCGCGGGCGGATTGCCCGCGGGCGACCGCACGGTCAGGCCCGCGTCAGCCGCCAGGCCCGGTGGGGACGCTGCCCCCGGAAATCCTCGGGTAGCGTCCGGGCGGTCACGTCGCGGATCGCGTAGTTGCCGGCCAGGGCCTCGGCAGCCAACTGGAAGCGGCGGGCGTTGGTCGAGAAGTAGACGATTCCACCCGGGGTGAGATTGGCGGCGACAAGGTCGAGCAGTTCGGCGTGGTCACGGACGACGTCCCAGGGCTCCGGGCTCTTGGCCGACCGGGAGAAAGTCGGCGGGTCGACGACGACGAGGTCGAAGGGGGCCTCGCCGCGGCGGGCCCGGTGCCGGAGAAAGGCCCGGGCCTCGTCCCGCACCGTCCGATGGCGGCCGGCATCGGTGAAGCTGTTGCGGGCGAGGTTGGTCCGCGTCCAGTCGAGATAGGTGTTGGAGAGATCGACGCTGACCGTCTCGAGCGCCCCACCGGCGGCGGCCGCGACCGAAAAGCTCCCCGTGTAGGAGAAGAGGTTGAGCATCCGCCGGCCGGCCGCCTCGCCCCGGACGAGCGTCCGCGTGACCCGATGATCGAGGAACAGGCCGGTGTCGAGATAGTCGGAGAGGTTGACTTCGAACACGAGGTCGCCTTCCCGAACCGACAGAACGGCCTCCGCGGCGGCGACCTTGCCGTATTGCGTCCCGCCCCGCTGGCGTCGCCGCGCCTTGAGAAACGTCCGGCCTGCGGGCACGCCGAGCTCGGCGGCCGCCACCTCGATCATCCGGTCGAGCCAGACCTCGTGCTCGACGTCGGTCCGCGCATGGGGTCGGTCGTATTCGGCCACGTGCAGCCAGCCGGCATACCAGTCGATCGCCAGCGGGATCTCAGGGATGTCGCGGTCGTAGACCCGGAAGGCCTCGATGCCCTGCCGCCGGGCCCACTTGGAGAGATGGCGAAACCGCTTGGACAGCCGGCGGCGGAAGTCGCCCGCCTGATCGTCGAAGGTCCGGCAGCCCGGCCGCGGCTGGGCCGCCGCCGGCGGGCGGCCATCCCGATTGCGAACTGTGAACTCGAGCAGTCGGCAGGGGATCGGGCCGTTGCGAAGCGGCACCCGGGCGGCGGGCCGCAGCCCCACCTGCTTGGCAGCCGGCGTGTCGGGAGCGAGCACCGCCGCCCGCCAGCCCCCCGCGTGGGCCACCAGCCAGTCACCGAGCCGCCGGAAGAGGGC
>JAQCJP010000202.1 GCA_027592945.1 Planctomycetota bacterium | reverse complement strand
GCCAGCGGTCGCCTGAGCGGATCGCCGCCGCGGCCCTCCCCGTCGACGGCCGCGTGCGGGACGTCGCCGCGGCCTTTGCCGGCCGCAATCCCGATGGTGGCGAGGCCGGCGGAATCAGCGACCGGGCAGATCTTGCCCGGGCCCGCCTGATGGTCGATCGGGGCCTCGATTTTCTGGCTCGCTCCCAGCAGCCAGACGGCCGCTGGCAGCTGACCCGCTACGCCGGCGTCACGCCGTCCGACAGTCCCCGGCTCGACAGCGACACCGCCGCGACCGGCCTGGCCCTGCTCTGCTTCCTCGGTGCCGGCCACGATCACTTCGAAGGCGAGCACCGCGACACCGTGCGTCGTGGCCTGGAGTTTTTGATCTCGGTCCAGCGGCCCGATGGCGACCTGTTTCTCCCGGCCGACGACCTCTCCAACTCCTGCGGCTGGCTCTACAGCCACGGGATCGCCTCGATCGCCCTCTGCGAGGCAGTCGGTATGACCGGCGACCCGTTGATCAGGCCGGCCGCCGAGCAGGCCTGCCGGTTCATCGCCACATCGCGGCATCCGACACTCGGCGGCTGGCGATACACGCCCCGCAGCGATGCCGACCTCTCGGTCAGCGGCTGGATGCTCGTCGCCCTACGGGCTGGCGACCTCGCCGGCGTCGAGACCAGCCCTGAGGCGTTGGCCGGGGTTCGCACACTCCTCGCCGCATCCGCCACCCCCACCGACCCGACTCGGTTTGCCTACAACGCCCGTAAGGCCGACCAACGCCGTACCGATCTCTCCATCGCCTGCATGACCGCCGTCGGCACGCTCATGCGGCTTCACACCGGCCTCACTGCCCGTGATCCAGCCGTGATGGCCGCCGCCGAGACCCTCGCAGCCCTGCGGCCTTCCTACGGCACGCCGGATCGGAAGATCCGCGACGCCTACCTCTGGTATTACGCCTCCCAGGTGCTCGTCCATACCGGCGGCAAACCCTGGCAGAGCTGGTATGAGGGGCTCGTCGACACCCTCGAGCCCGAACAGCGATCCGCCGGCCCGCTGGCTGGCAGCTGGGATCCGCTCGGCGACCGTCCCGACCGGTGGGGCCCCTACGGCGGGCGACTCTACGTGACCACGCTTCATCTGCTCGCCCTCGAGGTGCCCTGGCGGCATCTGCCCACCTACGCCACTGCGCCGTCGCGAGATCCGCCGCCGTGACCGTAGGCGCCGCCCCGGCCGGTTGGTCAGTCAGCTTCCCGCAGCGCTCTGGGCAGCGGAGCCAACTGGAGCCGCCAGCGGGCGAAGGGCAACTCGGCATCGCCCTCACTGACCGCCCGGCCGATCAGGAGCCGATCAACCGCCAGCGTGTCGATCCGCGCCTTGCCGAATGCCGGACTCGCTCCGACGATCACGGGGCCCTCCATTCGTTCGGCCAAGATGGTCGTCCGGCCGGCGTCGGCGGTGATCCCCTGGACGACCAGCCCCTCAGCTGCCACCGCGGCCACGGCCGGCTCGTCGCCAACAACCGCCTCGGCTTCGTCTTCAAACGTGATCTCGTCGGGATGCAGCCAGATGATCCGCACGATCGCCGCTCGCGGCAGCTGCTTGCTTCGTCCGAGCAGCGTGAACCGCATCTCCTCTTCGTCGACTGACTCGAGGCTGCAGCGGAGATAGTCGCCGCTCCGGAGCCGAAGCAGCTGGGTCGGCGGGCTGTCTCGCTGCGCCCTCGGGAGGGTCAGCAGCCGCTGGAACTGGTCGGGGCTGATCGTGCGGCTATCAGCCTGGGGATCGAGTTCGACCGCCCGCACCAGCCGGTGCGGCACCAGCACCTCCTCATCCCCGCCCGACGCCGTCGCCGGTGTTCGCAGCCGGATGCCTTCCTTGTCGATGCCGATGATCGACGCGTTGACCACGTCGCCGCTGCGAAGCACCAGGAGCGAGCTGAAGCCGGCCGCCTCGCCGGCCTTGGCCAACTGGCCCGCCGCCACCCGGGCGTGTGCCGCCAGGGCTTCCGACAAGATCGCACGATCCGCGATATAGATCAGCCCCCGGACCAGATCGATCCGCTTTGGCCGGCCCTCTGCTCCACGCTGAATCCGCAGACTCACCGGCGTACCGACCCGCCCCCGCATCAGGTTCATGATCATCTCGAGATCGAGGCCTGCGGCGTTCACGAAAGGACCACCCTCGACCGGCTGCACCGCCACCACGCGGTCGCCGACCTGAATCCGGCCGTCGCGGGCGGCTGCTCCCGCCTCGCTGAGCATCGTGAGCACGAAGCCGCCGTCGGCATCCTGGTTGACCGCGGCACCGATCCCGCCGACCTCGACCTGCCCGCCTTCGTCGGCAGCGTCCTTGACCCTGGCGACATACTCGACGACGGCTGACACATCCTCGGGCTTCCCGGCCAACGGGGCGGCGGTCTCGCTGCCGGCAGGCTGCCAGGCGATCCCACCGCCCCAGGCGGCCGCATCAACCAGGCAGCCGACCGTCTCGACCGTGCCGACCCGGATCGTTCCGCGCCGGCCGGGCAACTCCGCAGGCTCTTCCGCCGCCAGGCTCGCCAACACGTCGAGATCTTCAAGCGGCACCACGACTGCCCCCTCGATGCCGTCCCTGGCGACCGCCAGGCTCGCGGCCTCGACGCCGACAAGGCTTCCCGACACCACCAAACCGCTGCGACCCACCAGCCGCACCGGCGGCTTCAGCTCCTCTGCTTCGGGCCGCGCGGGCCGTCCGGCAGCTCCAAACAAAATTTCATCCAGCTCGGAGAGCGGGAACGTGACCTCTTCGCCATCGGCCACGACACGGACCTCTCCTGCGTCCTCGAGCGACACCTCCGTCGCCTCTAGACTGCTCCCGTCAGCCTTCACGACACGAGTTCGGGCCGGATCAGCCACCGCCGGATCAGCCGCCGACCAGGCCGAGACCCGCACCGACTCCAGTCGGACGTCGCCCGAAATCAGCCGCAGCCGAAACAGCCCCGACGGCCGACGAGTCGCGGCTGCCATCGTCATCTCGACCACCTCCTGCCCGGGCACGACCAGCGCCAGCCTGCCGGCCTCCTGATCCAGAAACAGCGAGATGGTCAACCGGCCTGGCTCGCCCTCCGGAAGCGGCACAGGCTCGAGCATGCCCCCGTCGGGCTCCTGCCGCACGAGCATCGCGACCGTCTCATCGCCCCCGAGCTTCAGCATCTCGAACCGAAAGGGGTCAGGAGCGTCGCCTCTGCCTGCCGCCACCGCCAGGATCAGTTCCGGCTCCTCCTGCCAGCCCAGAACAATGTCGTAACGCGCCCGCGCTGGGCCGCCGAGATCCCGACTCACCGCCGCATTGCGGATGTCGGTGGTGATCCGCCCGGCATCATCCCGCCACGACGAATCGGGGGACTGCTTCCATCCAACCAGCCCGACCGGGCCGACGAATCCACCACCGGCTCCGGCCTGTCGACGGGCGATGCTTGTGACAACCGCCCGCTCGATCGTCAACGGCTCCCCGACGAACGGCGCGATCACCAGCCGCTCCCCGTCGAGCCGCCGGAGTTCACCGTCGATGATGTCGCCGCCGACCAGCCGGCACCGGAACCCACGGGGCTCCTGCACCGCCCCGCCGGCGGTCCCGCGGACACCGCTGATCCTGTCGAGCCGAAAGACAAACGGGGCGGCAAACGCGTCTGACTGCCAGGCGATCGTCTCGAGGGGTCCGGCGGGTCCGGCCACCGGCACAAAGGTTCCGGGGATCCGTCCGCCACCAGGCAGATCGAGCACGAACTCATCGGTCCGGCCGACCGCCGCAGCGAGCAGGCAGCCGACGAGGAGGACGGCCGCCACGCAAGCGCTGGAGGACAGGCCGCCACGGCGATCTGGCATTTTCAGGACGTTGGTCATGAAGTTCTCGTGCGGGTCCAGTTCCAGGGCCCCGCTGTCAGGCCACCACACTGATGACCCGGCGAGGCGTCCTGAGGATTTCAGGCCATTCCCAGGATACCGCGACTCGCGGGACGGCACCGGACGCGAAATCTCACCGCGGCCCGCAGGTCGTCGGTTGACACCGCCCGGACAAACCGAAGACACTCGGACTCCCGGAATGGGATCGCACCATGTTTTTCACAATGCCCTGCCCCCAGTGCGGCAAATCGCTCAAGGGCCGGGATGACCTGATCGGCAAGACTGCCCGCTGCCCCTACTGCCGGGCCTCCGTCACGGTTCAGCGGCCCGCGGCGGCTCCGCCGAGCCCCGCCGAGGCGACCACGTCCGACGAGTTCGCCTTCGAGGCCAAACCGGCTGCCACGGCTGGCAGCCCTGCCGCTACGGGTCGCACGACGACGCGGAGCGCGAAGAGTTCACGGCCCCCTGCTGGCGACGCGCAGTCTCGCGGTCAGCCTCGCGAGCGACCTCAGCCTGGCCAAGCGGGACCGCCGCCAGCGTCGGAGGCCACGTTCGCGGCGGCTCCCGACACCAATGTGAACGGGTTCTGGGCCTTGCTGGGAGCGGTTGCTGCCACCGCCTGCTTCTACGCCATCCTCTGGCCGCTCTCCACGATCGGTGACAAGCAGACTTACCTGGGGCGGCTCTTCATCGGCACCTCCTCGCTTTCCGCGGGCGGCTGGGTCCCGATCGTGGAAGTCTTTCTCTTCTGCTGGGCCAGCGGCATGCTGATCCAGAAATGGCTGAAGATTCGCCGCCAGCAGCGGGGGCTTCTCTACGACGTGCTCCCGATGGAACTTGGCGACACGATCACGCTCGGCAATCTTGACCGCTTCGTGTCACAGATCCGCTCACTGCCGGAGGAGGCGGCCGGCAGTTTCCTGGTCACCCGTTGCCTGCGGGGGCTCGAACACTTTCGTGTCCGCAAGAGCGCGGCCGACACGGCCACGATGCTCGCCAGCCAGAGTGACATCGACGCCAGCAACGTCGACTCGAGCTATACGATGTTTCACGTGTTCATCTGGGCGATCCCGATCCTCGGGTTCCTCGGGACCGTCATCGGCGTCAGCAGCGCGGTGGGCGGCTTTACCGGCACGCTTGAATCCTCGAACGACATCGGCGCGCTCAAGGAGGGCCTCAAGAGCATCACTTCGGGCCTTGGCACCGCCTTCGACACGACGCTGGTGGCCCTCTCGATGGCGATGATCCTGACGTTCCCGGTCAGCTGGCTGCAGAAATACGAGGGCGACATCCTTGGCCAGGTCGACGAATACACCAACGAGAACTTTCTCCGCCGGCTCGATGACGGCCGGGAAGGAGGCGCCGAGCGGGGCACCGGCGGAACCCGCAGCGAGCTGGCCCAGGCGATCGAACAGGCACTCGCCCCGCACCAGGCCCGGCTGGAGGCCTGGACGGAGCAGGTGCGCTCGATCGGCGACGACGTGGCGGCCCAGGTGAAGCGGGGCTGGGACGAGGTCACCGCCACGCTCGTCGACGAGCACGCCCGTCAGGCCGGTCGTGTGGAGGAGATCGACGGACTGGTGACCGCCTCGCGAGAAGGCCTGGCCCGGGTAGTAGCCGACGCGGCCGCGGCCCGCCGGGAAGCCGGAACGTCGCTGAAGGAATCGGCGGCAAGCCTCCATTCATATACCGCGGCGCTCGAACGGGGCCTGGCGGCGCTGGCCACGACGCTCGAGAAACTCGGGGAGGAGAAGATCGTCGTGGAAGTTCGCCCGAAGTCGCGGTGGAGCCTGTTCGGCGGCAGGAGGCGGTAGGCCGCGCGCCGAAGTGCCATGGGACGACCGCGAAAGTCTCGGAAGCAGACGGTCTCGCTGTTCCCCTTTCTCGACATCCTGGCCTGCGTCATCGGCAATCTGATCCTGATCATCACGACGGTGGTCCTCGAGCAGGTCGACACCCAGCCGGTGGCCGAAGCGGCCCGCATCGACGACCTCAAGGAGGAGGCCTCGCGACAGCAGGCCCGTGCCGCCGAACTGCAGCAGCAGCTCGAGGCGCTTCGCGGAAAGTCAGGCGTCGCCACCGAACAGCTCGAAGCGGTCCGGCGGAAGATCGCGGCGGCGAGGCAGCGAATCAGGGAGGCAGAGGCCGAGGCTCGGAAAGCGAGCCAGCCCATCCCGCCGCCCTCGGACCTCGAGGAGGAGCTTGCGCGGCTCGAGGAAGAGCGCAGGGAGCTCGAGAAGAAACGTGACGCTCTGGCCGAGCAGATCGCCAAGCGGCAGGTTCCTCCTGAGCAGATGATCGCCATCCTCCCGGCAGTGGACAATCGAGGCCCCCGCAAGGGCATCTTCGTCGAGGCGGCGAAGGACGGCCTGGTAATCCACGACGGCCCGCAGCCCAGGAAAGTGCCCCGAGGAAAGATCGGCACCGACCCCGCGTTCAAGGCGATTCTCGAGCGTGTCAAAGGGGATCCCGATGCCATCGTGACGTTTCTCGTACGGCCCGACGGGCTCTCGTCGCTGGCAGCCGGGCAGAAGGCCGCCGACGCGGCGGGCGCCCGCTCCGGCCGCGTTCCGCTCCCGGGCGACGGAGCGCTCGATTTCAGCGGGGCGCAGGAGTAGGGCTGAGGCGGGAAGGCCCAACGGCCCGCCGTCCCCCGGCTCGCGCCGAGGGGCTTCTGTGGAAAAGGGGACTGGCTCCGAGCGAAGCGAGGTGCCTGTACCCTTTTCCAACTCGGGGACGCACGAAGTACGGGTTCGCGAGGAGTGCGGGGAGAACGGTATCCTGACGGGATGGCCAGACGCCGGAGCATTTCGTCCGCGACCGGGGGCAACCTCGATTCGATGCTCGACACCCTCACCAACGTGGTGGGGATTCTGGTGATCGTGCTGGTGGCGGTGCAGCTCTCCAGCCAGGAGGCGGCCAGCCGGATCGCCGCGGCCGTCGAGAAGATCGATCCGCAGGAAGTGCAGCGGCTC
>JAQCJP010000201.1 GCA_027592945.1 Planctomycetota bacterium | reverse complement strand
CGAGCCGCCCCTGCCGGCCCGGATGTCGCTCGAGATCGAGCAGCGGAAGCCGCTTCGCTACGGTGAGAACCCGCATCAGTCGGCGGCCCTGTTCGCCCCGCTGGGCACCCACGTCGGCCTGGCGGGCCTCCGGCAGCTGGCGGGCAAGGAACTCTCCTACAACAACCTCCTCGACCTCGATGCGGCGACCCGGCTGGCCGGCCTGCTGCAGGATCCTGGGGCGGTCGTGATCAAGCACACCAACCCCTGCGGTGCCGCCTCGGCGACGACCGCGGCCGCGGCGCTGGCGGATGCGATGGCGGCCGATCCGACCAGTGCCTTCGGTTCGATCGTGGCGGTCAACCGCACCTTTGATCTGGCCTCCGCGGAGGTGCTCACCGCGCCGGGGCTGTTTGTCGAGGTGATCGCCGCCCCGGCCTTCGATCCCGCGGCGGTCGACCTGCTCACCACGAAGCCCACCTGGAAGGCGAGCGTGCGGCTGGTCGAGATGCCTCCGGGCGATCCCTGGGAGCCCACGGCCGGTCTCGAACTGCGGAGCGTGGCGGGTGGTTTTCTGGCCCAGCGGCCCGACGAAGACTGCGACGATCCGGCGGCCTGGCAGGTCGTCACCAAGGCCGCCCCGCCCGCCAGCCTCACCCCGGCCCTCGACTTCGCCTTCACGGTCGTCCGTCGGCTGACCAGCAATGCCATTGCCGTCTGCGCCGGCACGAGCCTGGTCGGGGCGGGCAGCGGGCAGACCAGCCGGGTCGACGCGGTGCGGATCGCGTTGGAGAAGGCGGGCGAGCGAGCGCGGGGCGGCGTGCTCGCCTCTGACGCCTTCTTTCCCTTTCCCGACTCGATCGAACTGATCGCCCGGGCCGGCGTCGCGGCGATCGTGCAACCGGGCGGATCGAAGCGAGACGGCGAGGTCATTGCGGCGGCCGATGCGGCTGGGATCCCGATGGTGTTCACCTTGCGGCGGCACTTCCGGCACTAACGCCGGCGGCCGCCCGAGTCTGCCGCGGGTACACTCGTCGCATGGCTGACATCCTTGCCGAGATCGTAGACCGCAAGCGGCGGGAAGTGGCCGTGGCTCGGGAGAGCGTGCCCTTGGCGGTGCTCGAGGCGGCGTTGCCGGCCGCGCCGCCGGTGCGGGATTTCTTCGCGGCGGTCTCGGCCGGGCCGCCGATCCGGCTGATTGCGGAGTTCAAGCGGCAAAGCCCGTCGGCCGGCGAGATTCGGCCGGGGGCGACCGTTGCAGAGGTCGTGAGGGGCTATGCGGCGGCTGGGGCTGCCGCCCTCTCGGTGCTGACCGATCAGGCGGGCTTCGGTGGCAGCCTCGCCGACCTGGAGGAGGCCCGGGCGGCGGTCGGCCTGCCGGTCTTGCGGAAGGAGTTCGTCATCGATTCCTATCAGGTGGTCGAGGCCCGGGTCCACGGGGCCGACGCGGTGCTGCTGATCGCCGAGTGTCTCGATGACTGCCACCTGCGGAGCCTCTATTCCGCGATCATCGACCTGGGCATGACTCCGCTGGTCGAACTCCACGATGCGGCAAACCTTCCCCGTGTGCTGGACCTCGGTGCGACGCTCGTGGGCGTCAACAACAGGAACCTCAAGACGATGACGACTGATCTCAGTCATGTTCTGGCGCTGCGGGAGCAGGTGCCGGACGACGTCGTGCTCGTGGCGGAAAGCGGGATCAAGACCCGGGCCGATGTCGAGCGGCTCGAAGCGGCCGGGATCGAGGCGATGCTGGTGGGCGAATCGCTCCTGAAGCAGGCCGATCCCGCCGCCGCCGCGGCCGCCCTGCTCGGCGGCTGAGCCGGCGGCCGCAGGATGGTCGGCGTCAGCCTGGCTCCGCCACGAACCGGTAGCCCGTGCCGCGGACGGAGAGAAAGTGGACGGGCTTGGAGGGATCGGCCTCGAAATACTTCCGCAGGGCGAGCATGAAGGTGTCGACCGTCCGCGTGGCCGGGCCGCGGGTCAGGCCCCAGACGTTTGCGAGCAACTCCTTCCGGGAGACGACCTTGCCCTCGTGCTCGACGAGATATTTGAGCAGCTTCATCTCGAGATTCGTCAGCCGCACCGGCTCGCCGCCGACGCTCACCTCCCAGGTGTCGAAGTTGACGGTGGCCGAGCCGAACCGGCAGACGGCCTCAGTTGGCAGTGTGTCAGGCTCTCCGCCGCCGCTCCGCTCGTCGCGGCCCCGGCGGGCCAGGAGATTGCGGATCACCGAGAGGAGTTCCTCGAGATCGAAGGGCTTCTGTAGGTAGACGTCGGTGCCGGCATCGAAGCCCCGGATTCGATCCTCGACCAGGGTGCGGGCCGTGAGCATGACGACAGGCAGATTGTTGCCTCCCTGGCGAATCTCTTGGCAGACGGCGTATCCGCTCATCCCCGGGAGCATGATGTCGAGCACCACCAGATCGATCGGCGGGTCGGAAGAAGCCGCCAGTCGCTCGAGGGCCGACTGGCCATCGCCGGCCAGGCTGACGACGTGTCCTTCGGCCTCGAGGTTGAACTTGATGCCGAAGGCGAGGTGTTCCTCGTCCTCGACCACGAGGATGTGTGACATGGTGGATCGGTGGCGGCAGATGGACCGCTGGCGATGTTACCGCGCCAGGGCTGTTCGCTGCCGGGCCTCGCCGGCGTAGCCGCGGGCCACGAACCAATCCCAGGCATCCTGCACGGTGTCTTCGAGCGGCCGGAACGAATAGCCGAGTTCCTCGCGGGCCCGCTGGCAGGAGAAATTGTGGTCGAGCATCGACATCGTGGTGGCGGCCGAGTTGACATCGCCTTCACGGCCGCTGACCGCTGCCATCAGGTCGCCCAGCCAGCCGGCCAGCCGCACAAACGGCCTGGGCGCGAGCCCCAGCGGCTGCATCCGGCCCGTGACGCGGGCCATCACCCGCCAGGCATCGAGGTAGGAGAGCCCGTGCCCGCCGAGAATGTAGCGGCGGCCGACGCGGCCCTTCTCGAGGGCCGCCAACACGCCGGTCGCCACATCGCGGACATCGACGAAGTCATTGCCGCCCGGGGGAGCGAACAGGCCCTTGCCCGCTCCCACCTCCAGGAGCATACGGCCGCTCGAAGGCTTCCAGTCCCAGGGCCCGAGCATGTAGACCGGATTGACGATCACGGCCTCGAGCCCACGGTCGACCTGATCCAGGACCGCTCGCTCGGCCTCCCGCTTGGTCACCACGTAGGGGCATTCCGGCATCACGCCGGGGGGCGTCTCCTCGTCGGCCAGCTCACCGTCGGGCCGCAGCCCGATAGCATCGACGCTGGAGACGTGCACGAGCCGGGCGCCGGCCCGCCGGGCGGCCTCCGCGATCCGCCGAGTGCCTTCGACGTTGACCTTCCGCATCACGTCGGCGTTCCGCCAGCCGCAGTGGACGAAGGCAGCGGCATGCACCACACAGGAGACCCCGTCGACCGCCCGCTCCAGTTTCGCGCCGTCGTCGAGCCCACCGGCGACGCGATCGACCGCCAGGCCCGCCAGCGAGGATTCACCGACCGGGCTCGTTGACCGCACGAGGGCACGCACCCCGATGCCCCGCGAGACAAGTTGGCGGACGACGTTGTTGCCGACCAGTCCGGTCGCCCCCGTGACGAGGCACTCGCCAGTGAGTTTGAACGCTGTCGCTGCGGTCATCGCTAGGACCCTCTCCAGACACCGGGATACGTGCAAATCCGGGCCGGCCGATTCTTCGTCTGAACCCGGGTTTGATTTTATGTCGGCCAAAAGCCCGAGGCGACTTTCGGGCCAGGGGATTTGTGCCGGTGTTGACGGACCTGCCGCCCAGGTTCGATGATGCGCCCAAGTCGTTGGCCGCCAACGCCTTGCGGCGGCCCGCAGGCAAGGAGGACGGTGCGTGGCCGATGTCATGATCGAGCCCGTGGAGACGCGGGCCCAGCAAAAGCGGTTCCTGCGGCTGCCCTGGCGAATCTACGCCGATGACCCCTGCTGGATGCCGCCGCTGCTGCACTCGCAGGAGGAACTGCTCGGCTTCCGGCGGCATCCCTTCTACGAGCGGTCCAAGGCCCGGTCCTTCCTGGCCCGTCGGGGCGGGCAGGACGTCGGCCGGATCACGGCCATCGTCAACGCCGGCCACATCGAGCGATATGGCGAAGACCGGGGGTTCTTCGGGTTTTTCGAGTGCGACGACGATCCGGCCGCAGCTCGCGGTTTGTTTGGCGCCGCGGCCGACTGGCTGCACGGGCAGGGCATGGCGGCGATCCGCGGCCCGGTCAATCCCTCGATGAACTACGAGTGCGGCCTGCTGATCGAGGGCTTCGAGACGCCTCCCTTCTTCATGATGACCCACAACCGGCCCTGGTATGCCGGGCTCGTCGAGGCCAACGGCTTCGGCAAGATCGAAGACCTCTACGCCTTCTGGGGCAAGACCTCGATGCTCGCCTCGCTCGACTCCAAGCTCGGCGTGATGGTCGAGGGCGTCAAGGATCGCTTCGGCGTTACCGTCCGGCCGCTCGATCGCCGCCGCTTCGACGACGAGGTGCGGATGTTCCTCGAGATCTACAACTCGAGCCTGGGCGGCACCTGGGGCTTCGTGCCGCTCACGCCCCATGAGGTCACTCACATGGCGGCAAGCCTCAAGCACCTGATCGTGCCGGAGCTCGCCCTCGTCGCGGAGATCGACGGCAAGCCGGTCGGTACCGTCTTCTGCCTGCTCGACTACAACCCCCGGATCAAGGCGATCAACGGCCGCCTGTTCCCCTTCGGCTTCCTCAAGCTTCTTTGGAACAAGCGGGGCATCAAGCGGATGCGGGCGATCAGCACGAACGTCGTCCCGGAGTATCAGGCCTGGGGCGTCGGGCTCGTGCTGACTGCGGCCCTCGTCCAGCCGGTGCTCGACTGGGGCATGGAGGAGGCGGAGTTTTCCTGGGTGCTCGAGAGCAACCACCTCTCCAAGCGAACCCTCGAGCGGGGCGGGGCCCTCGTCACCAAAAAGTACCGCATCTACCAGGACGACCCGCCGCGGCCGCAGTGAGTGGCGGACCCGACGCGCAGGAGAGCCCACCATGGCAGTTCACCTCATCCGTTCACTGATCCTCGCCTGCGGGCTCGCCGCTGGATGGACGGCCGGCCGAGCCGGCAGCCTGGCGGCCGACGAGCCGGCCACGACCCGGCGGCCCAACGTGCTGTTCATCGTCGCCGACGACTTGAACCGAATGCTCGGCTGCTACGGCGACACACTCGCCAAGACGCCGAACCTC
Source organism: Planctomycetota bacterium (assembly GCA_027592945.1). Lineage (GTDB taxonomy): Bacteria > Planctomycetota > Planctomycetia > Pirellulales > UBA1268 > QWPN01. The sequence continues at coordinate 1,626 of JAQCJP010000201.1, read as the reverse complement.
GACCGGCTCGCCGCCCGGGGCGTGCGATTCGAGCGGGCCTATTGCACCTTTCCGCTCTGCGGCCCGAGCCGCAACTCCTTCCTGACCGGGCTCCATCCCAACGCGACCGGGATCTTCGCCAATACCCAGATCTTCCGGCAGGCGATCCCCGATCAGGTCAGCCTGCCCCAGGCCTTCCGCCAGGCGGGCTACTTCGCGGGCCGGATCGGCAAGCTCTACCACTACAACGTCCCGCGGAGCGTCGGCACCGACGGCCACGACGACCCCGCCTCCTGGGAGCTCGAGCTCAACCCGGCCGGCTGCGACCGGCTGGTGGAGGAGCCCGAGATCTTCACCCTCAAGAAGGGCCGCTTCGGCGGGACCCTGAGCTGGTACGCCTCGCCCCGGGGCGACGCCGAGCACACCGACGGCAAGGTGGCCCGCGATGCCGCCTGGGTTCTGGAGCGGTGTGCTCGTGATCGCTCCCGCCCCTTCTTTCTGGCGGTCGGCTTCTTCCGGCCCCACACGCCCTACGTCGCTCCCCGGGATCCCTACTTCAACTGGCATCCCGCGGAGTCGATGCCGGTGGTGACGGGCGTCGCCGAAGACCAGGCCGACCTGCCGCCGGCCGCGATCGCCTCCCGGAAACGGGAGGAGGAGGCGATGAGCGATGACCTCCGCCGCCAGGCCCGGCAGGCCTACGCCGCCAGCATCAGCTTCATGGACGCCCAGGTCGGTCACGTCCTGGCCGCCCTCGACCGACTCGGCCTCGCCGATGACACGATCGTGGTGTTCACCAGCGACCACGGCTACCACATGGGGGAGCACGGCCTCTGGCAGAAGCGGAGCCTCTTTGAAGAGAGCGCCGGGGTGCCGCTCCTGATCGCCGCTCCAGGGATCACGAAGCCCGGCGGCGTCGCCCCGGCACCGGTCTCCCAGGTCGATCTCTTCCCCACACTCGCCGAACTCTGCAGCGTCGATGCCCCCGACAACCTCCAGGGCCAGAGCCTCGTGCCGCTGCTCCGCGATCCGGCCGAGCCCGGCCGCAACTGGGCGATCACTCAGGTCGACCGGGGACGTCGCAACGGCGAGTGGGTCTTCGGATACTCGTTCAGCACGCCCCGCTGGCGGTACACCGAATGGGACGAGGGGAGGGCCGGTCGTGAACTCTACGACCACCAGGCCGATCCCCGAGAGTTGACCAACCGTGCTGAACTCCCCGAGCATGCCGAGACGGTCGCCAGACTCTCGGCCCGGCTTCGCGAGGCGGTGGCGGCCACGCTGCCCGCCAGCGGCACTCCCCCCGAGCTGAAGCCGGGGGGCTGGGAGATCATCCTCCAAGATTGACCGGCGGCCGGCTCATCGCCGGCGAAAAAGCCCGCGGCGGGAACTGGTCGACCGCGGCTGCATCATCACGGCTCCGCCGCTGCCCGTCGCACCGCCGACGACGACGTTGCTGCTGCGGGAAGAACTTCGCGAAGGCGTGTTGTAGTAGGGCCAGACTCGCCGACCCTGCCGCTGGGCCTGCTCCCACCGCATCGAGCCATAGTTGACGCCCGAGAGGTTAAACGACCGGTAGGGATTGCGAGGGCTGACCGCCTCGGCGGTGGTCGGCACCGACAACGCAGCCACCAGGGCAACTGCGGG
>JAQCJP010000006.1 GCA_027592945.1 Planctomycetota bacterium | reverse complement strand
GCATGGCGGCGGCCCTCTGCCTGCTCTGCCGCCGCCGCGAGCGATGACGCAAGAGACGCCCCCCGGCGCGAGCCGGGCGGGACGGCGGGCCGTTGGGCGAAACCGGCCCGCGGAAGCCCGCTGGAGCACGCTCGATCAGCTGCTCTCGCTGCAGGCCCGCTCGCAGGCCGACCTGATGGCCCGCACCGAGTGAGCTGTCAAGGATCTCGCCAAGCAGGTCGGCGGCCTCTCCAACGCTCTCGGTGGCAGTCTGGAAGACTTCGCCTGCGACCTCGTTTCGGAGGGAGCTGCGATGGTTTTCACCCGCGGCGTTATGCTGCCGGCGGCCGGCTGACCTCCGGGCCCTCGTCCAGGGCAGCCTCTCTCATCCCATTCACCCTTTCTGGATCTGCTCCCGCCATGCCCGCGAATCTCATTCTTAAGGCCCTCACCATCATCACCATGGATCCCGCGGCGGCCCGCGCCGAGGCGGTGGCCGTCGACACGACCACTGGCAGGATTGCGGCGGTCGGCAGCCTGGAGGCCTGCCAGCAGGCCGCCCCGGCCGCGGCCGTCCGCGATCTGGGGGCGACGGTGTTGATGCCCGGCTTCATCGACCCCCACAGTCATCCCCTGCTCGGCGGGATCGTCACCCAGGAGCCCGCCCACTGGATCTCGCCCTACCGCGGCTACGCGACCTTCGCCGATGTCGAGGCGCTCTGGCGGAAACTCGATGCGGAACTGCCCCCGGGCCAGCCGGTTCTCTGCAACGGCCTCGATCGGCTGCTTCAAGGCGCCCCCGAGCTGACAAACCGCCAGCTCGACGGCTACTTCCCCAAGCGGCCGGCCCTGATCATCGACAACTCCGGCCACGAGATCTATTTCAACTCGGCCGTGATCGCCCTGAACGGCTGGGCGGAGGGCAAGCCGCCGGCCGACCCGGCAGGGGCCCGGTTCGGCCGCAACCCCGACGGCAGCTCCAACGGCCGCGCCTATGAGACGGCCGCGATCGTGGCGGCTGCGAGCAAGCTGATGAAGGCGGCCGTTCCCAACCCGCTGCTCTCGGCGGCGCGGTGGTATGCCCTGATGGCGCGGAACGGCGTCACCACCACCACCGAGCACACCTACGAGTCGTCGCTCCTGGCGGGCTACGTGGCGCTGGCGGGGGTGCCTGACTGTCCGCTGCGGCTGGCCCTCTACCACATGTCGATCGATCCCACCTGCGGTGAGAAGGTCAAGACGCCGATACCCGAGGAGCTGCTCTGGAAGCAGGGGATCAAGCTCTGGGCGGACGGATCGCCCTGGGTCGGCACGATCGCCGCCTCGTTTCCCTATCTCGACAACGAGACGACCCGGCGGGCCGAGATTCCGCTCGGGCCGGCCGGCGAGACGATGCTCAACTATCCCCGCAGCGCGCTCGACAAAATCCTCGCGGCCCATGCCCCCGAGGGCTGGCAGATGGCCTTCCACGTCAATGGCGACGTCGGCATCGATGTCGTGCTCGACGCCTACGAGCGGGCCCTGGCGGCCAATCAGCTGCTCGGCAAGGATCACCGCTGGCGGCTGGAGCACTGCGGCGGCGGCCGAGGTGATCAGTTTGCCCGGGCCGCCCGGATGGGCGTGGCCGTGTCGCTCCTGCCGGCCCAGTTCATCTACTGGGGCGACCTGCTGGACGGCACGATGTTTGCCCCCGAGATCGGCAGCCAGTGGGTGCGGGCCGGCGACGCGATCCGGGCGGGGGCCTCGGTCTCGTTTCACAACGACGGCTGCGTCAGCCCGCCGATCCCGCTGCTCAACGTGCAGGCGATGGTCACCCGCCGGACCGCCTCGGGCCGGATTCATGCCGCCAATCAGGCCGTGACGCTCCACGACGCGTTTCTGGCCCACACCCGGCAGGCCGCCTTCCAGATCGGCCGCGACCACGATCTCGGCTCGATCGAGGTGGGCAAGGCGGCCGACTTTGTCGAACTCTCGGCCGATCCCTTCACCGTCGACGTCAACAAGCTCACCGAGGCGGTCGCGGTGCAGGGTACCTGGCGGGGCGGGCGACGCCTCGATCTCGACGCCTTCCTCGAGCAGGTCAAGGCGATCGACCCCGCGGCCCACGCCGGCTTAGCGGAGAAGGCCGCCGGCCGGCACGTCTGCTCGCACGGCGGCCAGGGCTGCGACCACTAACGCGAGGCTACGAGGCAGGCCGTAGCGGTCGCCCTCAGCGATCGGGAAAGATCGGCCGCAGCAGGCTGTAGAGCGTCAGGCCGAGGGCGAAGCCGACGAACCAGGCGTAGTGGTAGCCGGCGACCAGCCAGGCCGGGAACGTGCCTGCCGGGACCGCTTCAATCGTCGCCAGGAAGCCCGGCACGTTGGGAAGCACCGCCAGGGCGAGGCAGCCGAAGCCGACCAGGCTGAAGCCGCCGCTGTAGCGGTAGGGGCCGTCCTGGCGATAGAGCCCGGCCACGTCGAGCCTCGTCCGCCGCCAGAGGAAGTAGTCGGCGATCATGATCCCGGCGATCGGGCCGAGCAGGCCGCTGTAGCCGATCAGCCAGGTGAAGATGTAGCCGCTGGGATCCTGGTAGAGCTTCCAGGGCCGGATCAGGATCCCGAGCACGGCGGTGATCAGCCCGCCGGTCCGGAAGCTGACCAGTCGCGGGGCGAGGGCGGCGAAGTCGTTGGCCGGCGAGACGACGTTGGCGGCGATGTTGGTCGAGAGCGTCGCGACCGCAAGGGTCACCAGGGCGACCGCCGAGAGCCAGGGGATGCCGAATCGGGCGATCACCTGGACCGGATCCCAGACCGGCTCGCCGAAGATCACGACCGTGGCGCTCGTCACGACGATTCCGATGAAGGAGTAGAAGGTCATCGTGGCGGGAAGGCCGAGCGACTGGCCGAGGATCTGGTCCCGCTGGGAGCGGGCAAAGCGGGAGAAGTCGGGGATGTTGAGGGAGAGCGTCGCCCAGTAGCCGATCATCGCGGTCAGCCCCGCCCCGAAGACCGGCCAGAACTCGGCCGCCGAGGCAAACCGGGCCGGCTGCGAGAAGATCGGTCCGAAGCCGTCGGCCGCCTTCCAGGCCCAGGCCACCAGGCCCACGCCGACCAGCAGCAGGAAGGGGGCGGCCAGTGACTCGAGCCACTTGATCGACTCCATCCCGCGGAGGATGAACCAGACGTTCGCCGTCCAGAAGATCATGAAGCAGAGAAACTCTCCCGCCGAGATGCCCAGCCAGGGAAGCGGCTCGGCCGCGGCGGCATCGAAGCCGAGCAGGACCGCTGCGGTCGCATAGATCGCCGCTCCGCCGACCCAGGTCTGGATGCCGAACCATCCACAGGCGACCAGCCCCCGCATCAGGGCCGGAATGTTCGAGCCGAAGGTGCCGAAGGGGGCCCGCAGGAGCACGGGGAAGGGGATCCCGTACTTCGTGCCGGGATGGGCGTTGAGCGTCATCGGGACCAGCACGATCAGGTTGCCCAGCAGAATCGTGAGCGTGGCCTGCCACCAGTTCATCCCCTGCTCGATCAGCCCGGCGGCCAGGGTGTAGGTGGTGATGCAGACGGCCATCCCGACCCAGAGGGCCGCCACGTTGGCCCAGGTCCAGGTGCGTTGCTCGGGGGAGACCGGGGCGAGGTCTTCGTTCCAGAGCCGGGGGTCGGGTACTGCATTCATGCCGACAGGATGCTCCAGGCAGGTGGGGACCGCTGGCAGGCATGATACCGCGTCGGTTGTCACTGGTTTGGGAGGCGGGCTATCGCGGGGTCCTGGGGAGCGAGTCGAGTCGTTATGAAGCCCATCAGATGCAATCCGGTGGCCGGCCCCTCGCTCGGCGACCTGGAACTGCCGCTGGGCTAGTTGGCGTCGGTATTGAGAGGCTCGTCGGTCACCAGCGGTGCCGGAAAGGCCGCGGCATCATCGCCGCCGCGGCCCCGCAGCCGGAGGTTGTTGACGCCTCCCTTGGGCTGATTGAGCGGAATCTCCATGCCCCCGAGTTTACCCATGAGGCGGTAGAGTTCATTCTCCAAGGCCCGGGCCATGGATTGCTGGGCAGGGTCAGCGATCAGATTGGTTGTCTCCTCAGGGTCGTCCCGCAGGTCGTAGAGTTCGTCGGCATCCCAGAGGCCGTAGTAGGTAATGTATTTGTGTGTTGGGGTCCGGAGCGCAAACGTGGTCGGCGTCTGCGGAAAGTTCTTTTCCCAGTAGTAGACGTAGAGAAAATTCTCTCGCCATGGCGTGTCGGCACCGCGCAGCAGCGGCAGAAAGCTCTTGCCATCCATGTGAGGCGGTGTTTTCAAGGCCATCGCTTCCATGATGGTCGGGCCGATGTCGATATTCGCGATCATCTGGTCCACAACAAGCCCCGCTGGGATCAATGCGGGGCATTGCACGAGCATCGGCACCCGCATTGACGGCTCGTAGGCGACCCGCTTGTCGATCAGGCCGTGCTCGCCGAACATGAAGCCGTTGTCGCCCATGTAGATCACGAGCGTTTCATCGAGGATACCCATCTCCTCGAGTTGCCCAAGTACGCGTCCGATGCTGTCATCGACCGACCGGAGCGTCTCGCAATACCGCTTGTAGTAACGTTCGATGTCGAGTTCGCTGTGGTAGGGAAAATCGACGCCATGCCAGGAGTTCCGCTGGTCGCGGAGCCAACGGGGCTTGTGACGGTCGGCGGTGGTTGACGCCTCGGACGGCGGCCTCGTGAAGGGCAAGTCTCTGACGCTGTCCTCGTACTTTTCTTCGGGTGTGAAGTTGGCGTGCACGGCCTTGTGCGAGAGGTAGAGAAAAAACGGCTTCTCAGCCGGCTTCTGCCGCTTCAGCCAATCGATCGCATAGTCGGTGAGTTCCGTGGTGATGTAGCCCTTCTGGGGCACGCGGTTCCCGTCGACGTTGAGCGTGTAGCCGGGCTTTGGCGGCAGGTAATGCCCCTGGCCGACGAAACTCACCCAGTGATTCCAGCCCGGCTGAGGTCGGTCGCTCTCTCCGCCCATGTGCCACTTGCCGATGAACGCGGTCGCATACCCGGCCCGCTGGAGGTATTCCGGGAAATAGACCGTCCCCGGCGGTATGGGCCGGTTGTTGTCGATCACCCGATGGCGGAAGGTATAGAGCCCGGTGAGGATCGAGGCCCGGCTGGGGGAGCAGAGCGACGTCGTGACAAGTGCGTTGCGGACATAGGCACCGTTCCGGGCCATTGAATCCATCACCGGCGTCTTCGCAAACTGATGGCCCAGGAAGCTCATCGCGTCATAGCGATGATCGTCCGAAAGAATGAACACGACATTCCGCGGTGTCGCCCCGGGGATTCGTTCCGGGACGATCGACGCGGGAACAGGGGCCGCTGCGCGGAGCAGGGTCGGAGCAAGCGTCAGGATGCAGGTGAGCAGAGCCCGGCAGAACGTGATTTGCATTGCGGCACCTGGAGGGGCTAGTGATTTGGTGGCTGCCACGGCGTGCCGCCCCCGCGTTGAACGTGACGGCGAAGTCTTGCAGCGAGTTCTTCACGCTTGCCGCGATGCTCCGCTGCGAGGTTGCGTTGCTCGGAGGGGTCAGCGGCGATGTTGTAGAGCTCGAGCGGGCTGTATGGATCGTTGCGCAGGATCTTCCAGTCGCCGTGAATCAACGCTTCGTACGCGTTGCCGCCGTAGCGGAGGCCTCCCTCGCGGCGAACGAAGTAGAGTTCACGAGCGGATGAAGCCTCTGTCCCCGTGAGCACGGGCACGAGGCTGAGGGCATCGAGCCCCTCGCCTGGCGCGATCCCTGCGAGCTCGGTGAACGTCGGAAAGACGTCAAACAGCAGCCCGGCGTGATCGGTTCGAGATTCGACAGGGATTCGTGCCGGCCAGCGGACCATGAACGGAACCCGGAGCCCTCCGTCGTAGTGGTCTTGTTTTCCACCCCGCCAAGGGGCGTTGCACTGGGCGTGTCGCAGCGAGCCGCCATTATCGGAGGAAAACACCACGACCGTGTGGTCCGCCAGCCCTGTTTCGTCAAGCGCCGCGAGCACCCGCCCGATGCCGGCGTCGAGATGCTCGATCAGGGCGACCGCTTTGGCCCGCTTCTCCTCAAGGGCGGGCAATCGCTGCCGCACGTCGGCCAGCCAGGACGCTGGCGGCTCGATGGGAAAATGCGGCGCGTTGTAGGCCAGGTAGAGAAAAAAGGGCCGGCCCTTACCCGCAGCCCGGTCGCGGATGTAGGCGACGGCCTGGTCCGAGAAAATATCGGTCGCGTGCCCCGGCGGATCTATCTCGGCGCTGTTGTGTCGCATCAGGTTTTGCCCATGTCGACGATGGGTCGTGTAACTGTCCATCATGTCGCCGAGAAAACCGTAGAAGTAGGCAAAGCCCCGTTCGTTGGGGGTGTTTGGGGACTCGAGGCCGAGGTGCCACTTCCCGATCAGGGCGGTCTCGTAGCCCGCCTCGCCGAGAACGTCCGCCAGGGTCGGCACATGCGGATCGAACCATCCCCAGGAGTCCGATGGATCTGTACGGATCACCCCGGGCACGCCGACGCGATCCGCAAAGCGTCCGGTGAGCAGGGCCGCCCGAGATGGCGAGCAGACCGTGGCATTGGCCCGCATCGCCGTGAACAGCATGCCCTCGGTGCCAATCCTGTCGATATTTGGCGTCTGAACATCCGTCGCACCGTAGGCCGACACGTCGCCATATCCCTGGTCATCCGTAAGAATCACCACGAGATTCGGTTGCAGGGATTCCGCCTGAGATGTGCCGCCGGAAGAGACGAGCCCCAAGAGGACCGCAGCCAGGGCAAATCCGAACGGGTGATCGACCGAACGTCTCACGATCCACCGCCGACGATGTCGCCGGCCCTCTTCTCCTCCGTGGTAGAGTCCTCGGAGATCTCTTCAGCGTAGGCCATCCATGCCAGCTGGCCCAGGCCCTCGGCCGCGGTCGTCGGGTCGCTGGCGATCGGGAGGTAGGAGCCGCTGCCATACAGGCCCGACGTCGACAGACCGATCAGGTCGCTGACGTTGACCAGGCCGTCGTAATTGAAGTCTCCCTGCCACCAGCCGGCGTCGCCAGCCCCCGCGCCATACGCACCGGAGGTCGAGATCGCGATCAGGTCCTGCACATTCACGCTACCGTCCATGGTTGCGTCGCCGATGGCGGCATAGCCCACGACGAGCGAGCCGTCCTGGAGAAGCCGATACCCGACTGCCCGGGAGTTCCCCAGATCACTGGTCGATGTCGTGATTCCAGGCCCGGTCCAACTGCCGCCGCCGCGTGCCAAGAGGATCTGGTCGCGGATCTCGGCAAGGTCGTAGGTGCCCGGGGTGAGCCTGATCGAGCCGCTGGCGAGATCGAGAACGCCCGTGCCGAGGATCGCCATCTGGGCAAGGGCCAGTTGGCCGGTGCCGAGATCCAGCGTCACGCGGCCATTCGCCCGGATCTCGAGATTGCCAGCCCCGAGGGCGGCGGGATCGCGGATCACCAGTTCGCCGCCCTCGACGATGGTGCCACCGGTGTAGGTGTTGCCGCCTGACAATATGAGCTGGCCGGTTCCCCGCTTGATCAATGCACCAGCGTGCGTGCGGCCTCCCGGCTCGGTCGCCGTCTGCCCGGCAGCAACGGTCACCACTTGGTCGGTCGTTGGAATCGTGACGGCGACATCGGTGAACTCAGCCCGACCGAGACGGGTGGCCGTGTCGCTGGTCGCCGCCAGTCCAATCACCGCCGTTGTGCCCATCGCAATCGTGGTGCTGCCGGCTTCCGTCCAGGAAACGCCGTCCGTCGACCAGAAACCGGTGAACCGGCTGCCTTCCCGGACGAGCTTCAGCCACACCGGCGCGGCCTGGCCGGTCGGGCCGGCGACAACGACCCCGGCGCCGCCGATGTTGTGCCGATAGTGCCAAGTGATCCCGTTGGCCGGCGAGACGACCAAGGCTGCCTGTCGTGCGTCGACGTCGGTCGACTCCCGGATCATCAGGCCCGCCTTCGGCCAGCTTCCCGTGTTCTCGAGCGAAGCAACGCGGGCGACGATCGTTCCGTCACCAACGAGGGTCTGGGAAACGAACCGGAAGGAGTCGGCCGGCCCGCCGATGGCCGTGCCGCTGGAAATGAGGATGAACTTGCCGCTCTGCAGCCCGGTCGCCCCCTCGCCTGCTGCAGCTCCGACATCGGCCGTGGTCCATGGCGCTGGCAGCGTGGCGACCGCCGGCACCGCCGTGAAGATCGTCGGCGAGGGATCAGCGGCAGTGCCGCTCACGATCGCAACCACCCGATAGTAATACCTTCCGATCACGTTGACGGACGTGTCGAGATAGGTGAGCGTGCCAGCCGGGACGGATGCGAGCGTCGTGAAACTCGTGCCGTTTTGCGACCGCTCGATGCGGTAGCTGGTCGCCGTCGCGGTCGCCGACCATTCGATGCCGAGCGACGACGAGGTCTTCGAGGCAAACCAGAGTTCACCGACGGCCTGCTGCCCGGTGGTCCTGCGGGTGACCATCACAGGATTGCCGTCACCGGTCGCGGTGATCGGCGAGATTCGAAACCAGTAGGGCGTGCCCGCGGCGAGACCGCCCGCCGTGTAGCTGGGCACATTGGCAGCCACCGTCGAGATCTGCGTGTAGGTCGCGTTGTCGGTGGACCGCTCGATCCGGTATCCGGTCTCACCGTTGGTGTCCCGCCAGTTGAGGATCAGCTGGGTATCGGAGAGCGGCGCGATCGATGCACTGGTCACAGGACTCGGCCGATTGATTTCGCTGACGACCGCTGAAGCCGCCGACTGGCCCGCGCTGCCGAGGGACCGCACCCGGTAGAAATACCGGAGCGCTCCCGGGAGGCCGATGTCTGTCCAGGACGTCTCCGCGGGCGCCGCGGTGAAGACGCTGCTGAAGTCGACTCCGTTCTCCGACCGCTCGATCACGTAGCCGGTCGCGCCCGTCACTGGCTGCCAGCGAACGACAAGCGACGCGCCGCCCCCCTGCCTGACCGTCACGCCGGCAGGCGGGGAGAGCGAGTTGACCACTTCCGGCGGGTCGAGGTTGCCCGTCAGCGAGATGTTGTCGAAGCGTGCCGTATTGACGGCGTTGGCATCGTGGGCCGAGGTGAGGAGTCCGATCCGGACCGTCGCGCTCATCCCGACCGTGACCGATCCGACCGTGGTCCACGAGACACCGTCAGGGGAACGAGAGGCAGTGATCACGTTCCCAGTTCGATCCAGCCGCAGCCAGGTCGGGGAGAATGAAGCGGCGGGGCTGCCCACGATCGACGAGGTGCCCCCGGTCGTGCTTCGCGAGATCAGTTGCGGCCCCCGCGCGGCCGTGGTGACCATCGCCACGTGCTTGGAGTTCGCCGCCAGTGACTCACGGATCTCGATCCCAGCCTTGGCCAGCGGGTCGGTATTCTGGTTTTGAGTCACGCGAGCCGTAATCGAGCCGTTGCCGGTGAGCGTCTGCCAGGCGAATCGGAAGGCGTCGCTCGTGCCCCCCACCGCCGCCCCGGCTCCCGCCACGGTGAAGACGCCAGCCCCGAAGGCCGCGTCGCCCAGGAGCTCGGTTTTGCCGATGTCAGCCGAGGTCCAGCCTGCCGGCAGGTCGTTCACCGAGAGGTCGTAGCTGCCGAGATCACCGTAGTTGCCATGGCTCGAAACCGACACATACCAGGTGCCGGTTCCGGGTGGCAGGACGAGCTGCTGCTCGTTTGCATCGCTGTCGCTCGCCGCGATCAAGGCCCCGCCGGCATCAAACACCTCCAGCTTTGCGTCAAGCCCCGACGGCTTGGTGGGCACGACGGAGATGATCGTGCCGGTTCCCGACGTCGAAAATGAAAACGTGTCGACATCGGTCATCCGCTCGATGATGCCCGAGGCCGATCGACCGCCGGTGATGGCGGTCAAGGTGGTGGCCGTGGCGAACGTGCCGCCGTGATCGTCGGCCCGAAACCCGTCGCCTCCGGCCGGCTGGTACCGCTTGATCACGTTGGCGATCACCGCGATGTCGTCCTGGAGGACGCTCGGTGAGGTGCTCGGATGGCCGATGAACCATTTCTGGACATCGCGGCGGTAGTCCACCCCCATCAGCGCGCCGTGGAGGGCGTCGAGCCCGTTGCTGTATTCGCTGGTGAGATTGCCCTCGTCGTCGTAATCGGACTGGTGGAGCAGGCCGAAGTTGTGTCCAATTTCGTGGACGATCCCGGACACCCGGTTCTCCGCGGATTCGGCATTGATCCAGGATCTGGGTGCCGAGTTTGGGAACACCCCCACGTTGCTACTGCCGCCGGCGATGTCGCCGCTGATCACGATCCAGGCGAACGGCCCCGTCGGCTTGACCGTGGTGACGTTGACATCGAACATCGCGAAGAAGACCGACGTCTGCCGGTGGGCTTCCGTGATCACGGCAGCCTCGGCAGCGCTGAAGCTGGTGGGGTCGCCGTCGGTGTCGTAGGCCACAAGATCCGCGTGACCGTCGAAGTCAAGGTAGATCGACGTGGCGGCACCGGGCAGGCTGTGGAGTTCCGGCAGCCCGGCGGCGGTTCCCGACGGCACGGGAAGTTCGCCGTCGAGTGAACCGCCCATCACGAGAACCCGGTCGTCGGGCGATAGGCTCAGGAGAGCGTCGGAGTGTCCGACGGTGGCAACCAGGAAGTCATCATCGTGATCGTGGTCAAGCGAGCAGACATACAAGTCGGCCAAGACGTCGGATGCATCCAACGGGAGCCGAGGCTCGAGCCGCTCGAGCGTCAGCACCGACGGCGATCGGCTCTGGCCCGGCCGGCAACGCCTCCGCACGCCCGCTCGCCTGACGTCTGGGCTTCTCACAGTTCACCGATTCATCAGGAAAACGCACCGCCGCAGCCGGCGGCCATCAAGACCTTCTGCGACGAACCGCGGCAATTCCCAGTCAACCAAAGCTGATTCAAGCAGACGGCCGCACTCGGTTGAGGCACAACCCGCGAATCAACCTGGCCCGGTGTGGCGGTGTCGAGTTCGAAGGAAAGGCCCGAACGAAGCGTTGAAGTCGTGCCGAGTGTCAAACCATTATCCGTGAGACTGCCAGCATAGTCGAACAACCGCCAGGTGTTACCTACGGTGGCCGAGAGAAAACTGTTCGAGACAACCTCGCCCACGTTGACAACACCGTCAAGCGTGAGATTCCCGACAGTGAGGTGCTTGCCACGAGCAGCAAAACTGGCCACCCCGCCGGCAAAACACCCACGCAACGGATCTTCCGATCGAAAAGCGAGAAGTGCCACAAATAGGTTTTCCCGACCGGAAAGCAATTGCACCAAAATCAGGTTCGAGACACCGCACCGCGGCCGGGCTGCTTTACGCGCCCCGACCCTGCCATGACTGCATCAGGGCAGGCCGACCGTCTCGCTTCCGTTGATGCTGCTTGCGGCCTGCCACCCGACAAGGTCGATGTCATCGCTCACGAACTGGACAGAGCTGTCACAGCGGGCGACCGTCACGCCGCCCGAGTGTCGACTGCGGGACATTAGATAGCTGACGCCCTGGCCGTTGTTGTTGGTGCAGGGGAGGCCGCGATCCGTTCGATCAACGCACCGCGAGACGTCAGGAACCGCCGTGTTGGGGCCCTGCCTGGTCAGCAGTTGGTAGGTCCCGCCGGTCGGATTCCAGATCCGGGCTCGCCGGTCGATGCCCTGGCTGTCGGAGGGGGCCTGGATCATCTCCATCAGCAACAGCGTTTTGCTTGTGCCATCGGTGATCTCACCGAACTTCGCCCCGTAATCGTGAGAAAACGGCGCCTTGAGAGAACTCGTCGTGAAGGGCTTCGAAATGTTGTTCTGCCCCCAGTTCAGCCCGTAGCTGCCCTTTCGATCGCCACCGGGGCCGTCAGACTGATCCATCACCTGCGTCGTGTCGCTCGCGCACTGCAGGCTCGGGATCACCTGCCCCACGATCTGAAGCTGAGCCTGCCAGCTTCGCTTGAAGTCGAACAGTTCGGCTCGGGCGCGGTCCTCGATGAACGGAAGCAGGTAGACGATCGTGGGCACCCTGATTTTGGAGCCGTTGACGCTTGTCGTAAACCGGTAGCCCGGCGGAAGCCGCTTCTTCAAACCGTGGTAGTTGTGCATCGCGAGGCCGAGCTGCTTCAGATTGTTAGCACACGACATCCGCCGGGCGGCCTCGCGGGCGCCCTGAACCGCCGGCAGCAGGAGCCCGATGAGCGTTGCGATGATCGCAATCACGACGAGCAGCTCGACGAGCGTAAAACCGTGCCGCTGCCGGGAGGCAGCGATCTGGCCGCACCTGCAGGATCGACGGCGTGGCCGGTGCGCGTGGAAGCAGCCCGGGCAGGGGGCACGATGGAAAACATCCGCCATCACCATGGTCACCATGCAAAATCAGCGTCGGGGGGCGCCGTCCGCACCCGGAACAGCCCCCAACCTCTTATTATTCCGCTGATTTGGCCAAAAGTGCCACTCGGCCGGGCGGGGCAGCCTCCACGCCGGGGTTGGCCCGCAGCCCGTTCGCGAGGCTCCCGGGGCTCTGCCGCGGGTGGCACAAGTGTCGTAACGAGCGGAATATGCTGATAGGAAGAGTCAGGTATCCGATGCCCTGGCCTGGCGGGAAACTCCGTTCCGGGAGCGTTTTCTGTGTCGCAGTTCAATGACGGCAACCAGGAGTTGTTCGTCACGCTGATCACCGCCAACTACGACCACCTGCGTCGCTACATCTACACGCTTCTTCCGCACGAGGAGGATACGAAGGATGTGCTGCAGGAAGTTTGTATCGCGATCTCCCAGAAATTCGACCAGTATGACCGGACCCGGCCGTTCCTGCCGTGGGCGTGTCGGTTCGCGTATCTCAAGGTGCTGAAGTTTCTCGAGCAGCAGCGGCCCCGCCGCATGGTTCGGCTGCCGACCGAGCTGCTCGAGTTGTTGGCTCAAACTCGCGAGGAGGAGGAGCCGATCCTGGCCGAGCGGCTGGTCGCCTTGCAAAAATGCCTTGGAAAGCTGAGTGACAGCGACCACAAGCTCATTCAGGCCCGGTACATCGATCGCGTGCCGACCGAACAGATCGCTCGCCGATTCACGCTGAGTCGGCGGACGCTGTTCCGCAGCCTGGAGCGGGTGCGGCGGCTCCTGTTTGAGTGCATCGATCGCTCTGTGCTGCTGGAAGGTCATCTATGAAGCTGTCTGATCGACGGGACCTTCACGCATTGCTCTCGGCCACGGTCGACGGGACGCTCACCGAGGAAAAGACGACCGAACTGGCCGGGCTGCTCCGGTCCGATGAGGAAGTTCGTCGGTTCTACATTCGCTACCTGGACATGACCGCGGCGCTCTCTGATGCCGGGCCGCTGCCGGCCGTTGCCGATCGACCGAGGGGCCTGTGGGCCGCGGTGGGAGCTTCCGTCGCGGCGCTGTCGCTGCTGGCAGCCGTGCTTCTTCTCTGGGTCGGGGCGGGCGGTGGGCCGGGAGGCGGCCTCCGCAATGGCGGCGGCGGCCCTGTTTCGCTCGTGACCGATGCGGCTGAAGCCACGCGGTCGCTCGGGTACGTCGCGACCATCGTCGCGGTCAGCGATAACACCCTGCTCAACGATCGGCCTGTCTCGACAGGCACAAGAATGCTGCCCGGGCCCTGCGTTTTGAGGGCCGGCACGGTAACGGTTCAGTTCGACGGCGGTGCGAGGGTCTTTTTCGACGGCCCGGCGGCTTTCACCCTGCGGTCGCGGCGGACGATGGCCGTGCATCGCGGGACGTTCGTGTTTCGTGGTGATCAGTTCAGCGAATCGATCGAGATCGTGACCCCGCACTCCGTCTTCAAGAACATCGGGACGCGATACGCCGCCGTGGTCGACGCCGACGGGGAAGAACTGCACGTGGCGGAGGGTGCGGTGCGGCGGACGTCCGGCCCAACCGCCCGCTCGGGAACGGAGGAGTGGATCGCGGCTGGTGCCGGCATGCGATTTGGGGCCGGCAATGGGGTGCGGGAGTCAATTCCCATCGATGCCGCGCTGGTGGCCCGCCCGCTCGAGACCGCGTCGCCTGAGGTCCGTGACGACGTTCCGGTCGTGGTTGATGACTTCCGGGGCGAGGAACACGAGATCGCCAAGCTTCAATCTGGGAGCGGGTGGAGCGAGGCCTGGCGGTCGCGGCGGGGAGCGATGCGGATCGTCCGGCCCGGTCTGGCCGGCCCAGGCTCGGTCGCTGTCCGGCACGACGGGTCGGGCAAGCCGCCAGGCGAGCGTCGGTCTGCCGCGCACCGGCAGTTCAAGAAGCCACTCGATCTGTCGCAAGACGGTATCCATTACCTCCGGTTTTTCGTCAGGCGTGGCCCGCAGCCTGGGAATGACGAGCACCGCGCGACCGTTGTGCTCCGCGCTCGAGGCCTGTCCACCGAAGAGGAGCTTGAGCAGGGGGCATTGATTCAAATCATGCTCCGGAAAGACGATGCAGCGATGGTCCGGGTCGCGGATGCGTTGACCCGGGTCTCGTTTCCCCAGTCGCCGGGAGAGACCTACGCGGTGGTGGCCAAGATCGTCTCGGGTCGCACCAATCCCGAGCAGGTGCTTGTTCGGCTGATGTCGGCGGACCGACTCGCCGACTCCGAGGAGCCGACGGAGTGGTCGGTCGTCAGCGAAAGCGTGTCGACCGACATGGTGGTTGATCAACTGTCGCTCGAGTGCGTCAGCGCGACGTGGATCGAGTTTGGGGACATCTGCATCGGCTCGACCTGGGACAGCGTGACAAAGCCTGTTCGGGAACGTTGAGGCGCAACGCGTCGATCCGGCCCGGGGTTCGGAAGGAGAGATGGCATGAGTGATCTGATGCAGCCGATCTGGCGTGCTGGAACGAGATCGTGCCGCAGCACCGCAGTCCTTCTCCTGCTCGCCCTACACGCCGCTTTCGGCGGCGGCGCACACGCCCAGTCAGCCGCCCCGCCCAACATCCTGCTCTTCTATGTCGACGACCTGCGGCATGATGGCCTGGGAGCAACTGGTCATGCGTTTGTCGAGACGCCGAATCTTGACAACCGTGTCGCCGGCGAGGGCATCAACTTCCTCAACTCGTTTGTGAACTGCCCGCTCTGCTCACCGTCGCGGGCATCGCTGATGACCGGGCAATACGCGGTGGCCCACGGCTTGACGGTCAATGACGACATTAATTCAGTGCCGGACGAGCGGCTCCCGATTTATCAGCGGGCGCTCCAGGAAGCCGGGTATCGCACGGGCATGGTGGGGAAATGGCACATGGACTCCTATTTCGAGCCGCGGCAGGGCTTCGATTACTGGGCGGCATTCCAGGGCCAAGGCACGCATACCGATCCCCGGCTCCGCGTGAAAGAAGACGATGCCGCCCCGCGAACCGTGACCGAAGCGGGCTACACCACGACCATCCTCACGGACTATGCCGTCGACTTTCTCCAAGACCATGGCGCTGGCGGTTTCCGGTCCGAGCCGTTCGCGCTGACGCTTTCTTTCAAGGCCGTCCATGGCCCCCATGGGCCGGAATACACCGAGTCTGGCGGCCGCTATGCCGGCCAGCCGATCGATCGCCCGCCCAACGCCCAGCCCAGCTATGGCGGATTCGACATCAACGACGAAAAGCCCGTCTACAGCCTGCCCGGCTCGAATGGACTCACGCTCAACAACACGATGGGCAACCCGCAGCAGATCAGCCAGATGGAGATGATGCGAGACATCGATGCCAACATCGGCCGGGTGCTCGACGCCCTCGAGGCCCTGGGGCTCGACGACAACACCTTGGTCATCTTCACCAGCGACAATGGCTTCTTTTGGGGCGAGCACGGCCGGGGCGACAAGCGGCTGGCGTACGACGAGTCGATCCGGGTGCCGTTGCTGATGCGGGGGCCGGGGATCGCATCAGGGCAGACGTCCGACGCGCTCGTGTCCAACATCGACCTCGCCCCGACCATCCTGACGGCTGCCGGTGTTCCCGTGCCGGACGCGATGCAGGGAAAACCACTCAACGGGCTCCTCAGCGGCTCGGGCGGGTTCGATCGAGACGCCGTGTTTGCCGAGTACTACCCGGAAGTGAAGCATCCGACCATTCCACGCTGGGACGCGGTCCGCACCGAGACGCACATGTACGTCACTCATCCGGAGGCTGGTCTGGAATACGACGAACTCTATGACCTGGTCAATGATCCGTACCAGGTGAACAATCTGCTCCTGCCAGGTTCCGTCGCGGCGTTGCCCATTGAGACGCAGCAGGTGCTCGACACCATGCAGATTCGCCTGCAAGAGCTGCGGCGGGAGGCGGCCAGTGTCAATCCCTTTGAGCGACAGGTCATCGCCGGCAGCCTGCTCGACATGACCGTGGCGGAGGGGGGCATCGCCCTCCAGGCGGCCGACGCGCTCCGTGTCGGGTCGGACACCAGCCTGCCCGGCACCGCCTCGGGGCGGTCGGCGGTGCTTGCCTACGAACTGCCACCCCTGGCCGATCCCGCCACGCTCGATCGGGCGTTCGTGAGTTTTCACATCGTGGGGCAGACCGGGAACGTCAGCCGGGTGAACGCCGACCTTTGGGCGATCGGCATCACGGATGGCGACACCCGCCTGACCGAGCACCTCGAGGCCGACGTGGAGATCGATCGCGCCGACCGGTCCGACAACCTCAAGTTGCAGGACAACATCATCAAGATGGGCAACCACCTGGCCCGCACCTTCTCGAGCGACGAGTCGGCGACCATGCTGGCAGGCTATCTCCGTACGTTCTATGAATCCCACCCGGATTACGAGGGAGGCAGGTTTCTTCAGGTGAGGCTCAATCCGGATCGCGACCTCGGCGACGCGACGGCCGGCTGGGACATCTCGGCGATCGAGGCCCCGACAAGCGCGACAAACCCGGCGCCGTTCACGTTCCGGCAGTCGGCTTTGGTGTTTGAACTCGCCGTCGATCGATCCGTCGTCACGATTGATGTCGGCGACGGACTGCAGACCCAGGGGCAGGTGGGGTATCCGATCTTTTCGGGCCCCATGCCCCTCGTGAAGACGGGGAAGGGGACGCTCCTCGTCGACCGCGGCAAGGACTTCACGGGGACGGTGACGGTCCGGGAGGGAGAACTTCGGATCGCGAGCAGCAACGCCCTACAGGCAAGTCAGTTGACTGTCGCGGCGGGCAGCCGGGTCACGGTCGCGCCGGGGCTTGAGACCAGGCTTGGGGGGCTGTCGCCGCTGGTCGGTGGCCTCGTCGATATCGGCAGCGGAGCGATCACGGTGGCTGCCGGTCTTGACCGGGACGACCTGGTCGCGGCGCTCCGCAGCGGCCGGGGCGACGGTTCCTGGAACGGCACGGCAGGCATCACGTCGACTGTCGTCGCAGGCAGCAGCGACTCGAGGACGGTGGGATGGGTCGAGCATGATGACGGTTCGGTTACGATTGCCTACGCCGCGGCGGGAGACACGAACCTTGACTGGACGGTCGACATTTTCGACGTCGTGAACATTGCAGTTGGCGGCAAGTTCAACTCGGGCCTGGCGGCCTCCTGGGAGGAGGGTGATTTCAATGATGACGGGAAGGTTGACGTTCTCGACCTGGTGGAGATCACGACGAGCGGCGTCTACGGTGCTGGATCCTACAATGCCGCTTCTGGGCCAGCCTCAGCGGTCGCCGTTCCGGAGCCATCCACGGTCTGGCTTGTTGTGATAGCAGCGATTCCGACGGGAATCCGGCTGCTGGCGAACGATCTTCTGGTCAGGCGGTAGCGGCAGGGGGGGGGCAGCAGTGCAGGTCGTTGCGGGCCGGCCCGATTCTGGCACTTCTGTGAATCGAATCGGAAATAGGAGATATGACGGCAGGGCAGTTGCGGCGAAAGTCCAACGCCCTGGGGGGTTCCGGGGTGGTCCCGTGACGGCTCGTTAGCTCGTCGCGTCGGTCGCCCTGGGCGGCCTTACAATCAGGAGCAGGAAGTTTTCATGAGTCGCAAACCATATCGAGGGCGTGCGCCGGTCGGCCGAGGCGTTCTGGGGTTTTTCGTAAGCATTGCCGCGTGGGCGTGTGCTGCTCCGTTGCTGGCTGCTAGCGGAAGTTGGAATGTCGATGCGGACGGGCTGTGGGTCGACAGCATCAACTGGTTGGACGGGATTACCGCTGCCGCCGGGGGCTCCACGGCGACCTTTGCCAACGACATCACGGCAACCCGTACGGTGAGCCTCACCCAAAACCGCGATATCGGGGCCGTCGTCTTCGGTGACGCCGATCCGTTGTCGTCGGGCGGCTGGATCCTGGATGGTGCAAACCAACTCAACATGAACAATCTGGGGGGCATCGCCACGATCACCGTGGGCGACCTCGGCGCTGATGCAACGGCGGCCATCGGGCTGGTCCTCGGGGGCTCTCCTCTCCAGTCTTCTGCAATCGTCAAGGACGGCCCCGGCACGCTGGTGCTCGGCGGGGTCAACGTCTTTGGGGCGAATCTCGAGGTGACGGCGGGAACCCTGCAGGTCAGCGCGGATCGAAACTTGGGCAACACGGTGGCCGCTACCGACCGGCTCACCATCGCCAATGGGGCGACGCTGAAGACGACGGCCGGATTCACAATGAATGCCAACCGTGGGGTCACGATCGGGGCCGGCGGCGGTGTGCTCGATCTCAATGGCGGCAATCTCGTGTATGCCGGCCGCTTTTCTGGCGCGGGCGAGACCATCACGACCACGGGCACTTCCGGCTTTAGCTTGACCAACAAGACCGGAACGGCGTCCGATGTGAACTGGGACTTTGCGGGCGGTGGCACGAGAGTCTTTTTCACCAATCTCGATGGCCTCGGAACGGGCAGCGTAGAGGTGCGCAGCGGTGTGCGGCTGGTCAGCCAGAACAACGCGACCGGCATCGGATCGGTGGGGAATGCCATCACCATCGCTGACGGCGGCGGGATCTCCGCTCGCGCCTCAGGCGGAGAGGCCTCGTACGCCAATGTGACGTTTCCCTCGTCCGGCACGGTCGTCTTCAACAGGGATGATCAGCCAACGACGGCACTCAGCATCCTGTCGGGCGGAGAGCTCACCGGGGATCTGATTGTTGATACGTCGCAGCAGACCACGAACGTGGTCGGCGACGTCACTCTCGGCGGTTCGTTTTTCGGCGCTGGCGGGCTTGGCAAGACGGGCACGGGCGACTCGGGCCGCTTGATTCTGGAAGGCTTCAACACCTACACCGGCGCTACCACGATCGAGGCGGGAACGCTCGTCCTGGCCGCGAGCGGATCGATTGCCACCAGCAGCGCGGTCGCCGTGGCCGCGGCCGCCACCTTCGACGCGACGGCCCTCGGCACCTACGTCGTGCCGGCGAATCAGACACTGGCTGGCGGGGGCACGGTCGCCGGCGATGTCGCGGTCGGTTTCGGCGCCACCCTCGCGCCTGGAGCAAGTCCAGGAACGCTCACCTTCGCCGGTGATCTCACGCTCGATGAGGGTGGGAACTACAACTGGCAGATGCTCTCCGGCACTGGCACGGCCGGCGGAGAAGATGCCTGGGATCTTGCGAGCGTGGGGGGGAGTCTCGTCATCAATGCCACGTCCTTCGACCCCTTTACGCTCAACCTCTGGACCCTGTCGGGCACGGGGCCCGATGTCAGCGGGCCTGCTGCCAACTTTGACCCCTCGCAGTCTTACGCCTGGACGTTCGCCTCGGCGGCTGGTGGTGTGACCGGCTTTGCCGCAGACAAGTTTCTCATCGAGACGGCAGCCGCGAACGGGACCGATGGCTTCGCCAATCCCTTCGGGACGGGCACGTTTGCGGTCGACCTGGTGGGAAATGATCTCCAGCTCGTGTTCACGCCCGGGGCATCCAACGACATCGTGATTGACGTGCCCAGTGGCAGTCAGACCCAGTCGGAGGCTGGCTATCCGACGATCGCTGTCGCAGATTCGGTGACCAAGACCGGGGCGGGGACGCTGGTGTTTGACGCGGCCAACAGTTTCACCGGCCCGACCACCGTTTCAGCCGGGACGCTCGAGGTCGTCGATCCCGACGCCCTCGGCAGCTCGACTGTCACCGTCGCGACGGGAGCGACCCTTTCCGTCGACCCGGCGACCACGATGCGTTCCCCTTCGGTGATCGTGGATGGCGGCACGCTCTCGGCATCGACGCTGGCGATTGACGGCAGTTCGGGCATTGCCTCGCTGGCGATCAATGCCGGCACCCTCAGCGGATCAGCCGCGGTTTCGGTCGATGCCGGTGGTGAACTGGCGCTTCCGCAGGACGCCCGGGTGAGTATCGGCGTGGGCACCCTGGCCGTTGCCGAGGGGAGCGGTGGCGGCCTGCTCGACCTGGGTGCAGGACAAGTCTCGGTGGCTGCCGGCGGCATCACCGCCGAAACGCTCGTCAATGACATCGTGGCCGGCCGCAACGGTGGCGGGTGGGATGGTGCCGCTGGAATCACCTCGAGTGCCGCTGCCGCATCTGGAGGCACCCGTGCAGTGGGCTATGTCGTCAATGGCGACGGGTCGGCCATCATCTCCTTCGCCGCTCCTGGCGATACTGACCTGAGCGGACAGGTCAACGTCTTTGACCTGATCGCGATCGACTCGGCAGGGAAGTTCGGCAGCGGGCAGCCGGCGAGTTGGGGGCAGGGTGACTTCAACTACGACGGCGTCTCCAATGTGTTTGACCTGATTGGGATCGACTCGAGCGGCGCCTATGGTGCCGGTGGGTACTTTCCTGCCTCGCCGAGCACGGCGGGCATCGCCGATGTTGCGGCTGTCCCCGAGCCCGCCGAGTGCTCGCTGGTGCTCGCGGGAGCAGGGCTGGTCTGGGTCCTGAAGCGTTTGCGGCGGCGTTGACGGGTCTACGCGGTGATGTATGACCTCACGGGCTGGCGGACCGGTACCCGCGACGCCGTGCCCGATCCGATGCTTCAGGAGATCGCCGCTTCAGCGCAGGCCGTGAGTCCTTGGACGGTTGGCCGATACCGCACGCCCGAGCAGGTCAGCGCCCACGCCTCAGCAAGGTGGGCCCCCGACCTGGCCTGGTGTCGCGCACGGGGAATCGAATACCTCCCTGTCATCTTTCCGGGCTTCAGTTGGAAGAATCTCAAGGGCGGGCCCCTTGAGCAGATTCCCCGCCTCCGTGGTAAGTTTTTCGATCAGCAGATTATCGGCGCGACGGCTGTTGGCGCCCGGCGGCGGCTGCAGGCGAAGACTCCGCGACCCGAGTGAGGCCAGACGCATCAAGCGGCAGGAAAACCATGGAACGTCACGACTCCGCGTCGAAACGCGACAACGAAGGTCCCAGCGAGCACCGCAACGAAGCGGCCGCTCCAAGGCAGGATGGCACGGGGCCTTTCGTCGCCGTCACGGCACTTTTTTTCTTCTGGGGATTCATCACCGTCATGAACGACGTGCTGATCCCTTTCCTCAAGTCGAGTTTCGACCTGAGCTATTTTCAGGCCGGGCTCGTGCAGTTCGCATTTTTTGGGGCGTTCTTCGTCATTTCGTTGATCTATTTCGCCTTCTCGGTGGGTGGCGGCGATCCGATCAATCGCGTCGGGTATCAGCGTACGATCGTTGCCGCGCTGGTCATCTGCGCGGCTGGCTGCGGGCTGTTCGCACCGGCGGCCGCCTCGGAGTCGTACGCCTTCTTCTTGGGAGCGCTGTTCCTGCTGGCGACGGGCGTAACGCTCCTCCAGATCGCTGCCAACCCTTACGCGGCGATTCTCGGTAGGCCGGAGAACGCCTCGGCGCGGCTCAACTTCGCCCAGGGGCTGAACTCTCTGGGGACGACACTCGCCCCTGTCGCCGGCGGGCTTCTGCTCTACGAGGTTTTTGCCAGGGGTGGGGAAGTGACGTTGGACGCGATCCGGATTCCATACCTGATTTACGGAGGCATGTTTCTCGCGCTGGCGGTGGTGATGGCGTTCGTCCACTTGCCGCGGATCAACCCGCAGCGTTCCGTGGCCGTCGACGGGGCCGGCAGCGCGTTGGGTTTCCCGCAACTGAGGCTCGGCATGGTGGCGATCTTCATGTACGTCGGGGGCGAGGTGGCGATTGGGAGCTACCTCGTGAGCTTTATGGGCGACCCGGCCGTGATGGGCTGGTCGGAAGGCATCGCCAGCCTGTACCTCGCCTTCTACTGGGGCGGGGCGATGATCGGTCGTCTGTGCGGCGCGATCGCCATGGCCCACACCTCGCAACCGGCTCGCAAGCCCGTGCTGATCCTGGTGACAGCCGCGGTTCTCCTGGGCATCATCTACGTCGTGACTGCCCTGCGATTCGAGGACGGCCAGTTGCAGGCCCGCTTCCTGCCGATCGTGGAACTCTGGCCCTTCGTGCTGATGATCGCGCTTTGCCTCGGGGCTTTTGCCATCGCCCGCGGCAAGCCGCCGGCGGTGCTGGCCTTGTTTTCGATGGTCCTCTGCGTGCTGCTGGTCCTCGCGGTGTTCTCAACCGGCCGGGTCGCGATGTGGGTAGCCCTCGGAACGGGGCTCTTTAACTCGATCATGTGGTCGAACATCTTCACGCTGGCGATCGACGACCTCGGCGAGCATACGTCGCAGGGCTCCTCACTCCTGGTCATGATGATCGTCGGCGGGGCTCTGCTGCCGCTCCTGATGGGTGCCGTCGGCGATGCGGTCGGCATTCGCTCGGCGTTCCTGACGGTGGTTCCCTGTTACCTGTACATCGCCTATTACGGCTGGTGGAGCCACCGCCGGGTTGCCGCCGCAGGAGGGTCGACATGATCACGGAGGCGGCGCTTGCCAGTGATCCGCGGGTGGTCCTGACGCTCGACGCCGGTGGGACCAACTTCGTCTTCTCCGCGATGCGGCACGGTCAGCCGATCGGCGGGTCGGTGACGCTGCCTGCCGAACCGGAGAATCTCGACGCAAGCCTACGGAATCTGGTTGCCGGCTTCGAGACACTGATTACCCAGATCGATGAGTCGCCTGCCGCCATCAGCTTCGCCTTCCCCGGGCCGGCGGATTATCCGAAAGGCGTGATCTTCAACGTTGGCAACCTGCCCGCCTATCGCGGGGGCGTCGCGGTCGGGCCGCTGCTTGAGGAACGGTTCGGGGTGCCCGTGTTCCTGAACAATGACGGCGACCTCTTTGCCTACGGGGAGACGATCGCCGGCCTCCTGCCGACGATCAACCGTGAACTGGAATCCGCCGGCAGCCCCAAGCGGTACCGCAACCTTGTCGGGCTGACGCTCGGCACCGGCCTGGGGGGCGGCATCGTCATCGACGGTCGACTGGTGACGGGCGACAACTCGGCGGGAGGAGAGTTCTGGCTGTTGCGAAACAAGGTGCGGAATGATTGTTTCGCCGAGGAGGGGGCCAGCATCCGCGCAGTTCGCTCCGCCTATGCCGCGGCCGCCGGTCTGGCCGCGGACGACCTCTCACCCAAGGACATCTACGACATCGCGACCGGCCAGATTGAGGGAGATTCGCGGGCCGCCCGGCAGGCGTTCGAGACACTGGGCGAAGTGGTTGGCGACGTCCTGGCGAATGTTCTGACACTCATCGACGGTCTGGCCGTGATCGGTGGTGGCCTGGCGGGAGCAGCGCCATTGTTCCTGCCGAGGGCCATGGCGGAGCTCAATGGCACGATCGGCCGCTCTGACGGGAGCCAGACGGCTCGGCTGATTCAGGATGCCTACGACCTGGGTGATCCTGTTCAGCGGCGGGAGTTTCTCCACGGCGATACCCAGGCTATCGCGATTCCGAACTCCAGCCGCACGGTGATCACCGACCCTCGCAAACGAGTCGGTGTGGGCATCTCTGCGCTCGGGGCAAGCCGCGCGGTCGCCGTCGGAGCCTGCGCCTTTGCCCTCGATCAACTCTGAGCCAACTGTTCCACGATACCTCTCGAGAGACCGATACCAATGAACTGCTCTCCGCGTGCTGCCTGGCTTCTGGCAATCTTGATGGGGGTTGTTGCTTTTTCGTGCGAGGCGGAAGACGTGGCTCGTCTCGTCGATCCCTTGATCGGGTCCGGCGGACATGGCCACGTATTCGTCGGTGCCAGCGTGCCGTTTGGTGCCGTGCAGGTCGGGCCGACGAACTTCCACCAGGGCTGGGACTGGTGCTCGGGCTACCACTACTCCGAGAGCATTCTCGTGGGCTTCTCGCAGCTGCACCTTAGCGGCACAGGGATCGCCGATCTGGGCGACATCGTGCTGATGCCCTATACCGGTCGGCTGGTGACCGGCCCCGGCTCGCTCAAGGATCCCGACGCGGGGTATGCCAGCCGCTACACCCACGACCGGGAACAGGTCCGCCCCGGTTTTTATTCGGTCGATCTCCTTGATCACGACGTGCACGTCGAACTGACCGCCACAGAGCGAGTCGGCCTGCACCGCTTCCGCTACCCTGCCGACAAGCCTGCTCGCCTGGCGATCGATCTCGAGTTCGAGAATGGGGCTGGTCGTGCCTTGGAGACGAAGATCCGCCGGGTCGATGGATCGACGGTCGTCGGCTCCCGCCGGTCGAAGGGCTGGGCGAAGGATCAGCGGGTCTACTTTGCGCTCAAGTCATCCAAGCCATTCGCTGAGTTTCGCATCTTCCTCGGTGACAGGGAAGTTGGGGAAGGGGCGGCCGCCGCCACGACCGCCGCAGCCAAGGGCCGCGGGCTGCGGGCCATGGGCACGTACGAAGGCTCGCCGGGCGAGGTGTTGGTGCGGGTCGGCGTGTCGCCGGTGAGTGAGGAGAATGCGCTGGCGAATCTCGAGGCGGAGGCTGGTAACGCCGATTTTGATGCCGTCGCCGTCGCGGCCAAGGCCGCCTGGAACGAAGAGCTCGGCCGCATCCAGATCCAGGCCGATGACCGGACGAAGCGGATCTTCTACACCGCGCTGTACCACACGATGATCGCTCCAACGCTGTTCAACGACCGCAACGGCGACTACCGCGGCGCCGACGGGAAGGTTTATCGCAATGCACAGTTCGACACCTATACGATCTTTTCGCTGTGGGATACATACCGCGCGGCGCACCCGCTGTTCACACTCACGCAGCCGGAGCGTGTCGGCCACTTCATTCAGACGATGCTCGCCATCCGCGACCAGCAGGGCAAACTGCCGGTCTGGCACCTGATGGCCAACGAAACCGACACGATGGTCGGATACCACGCCGTACCGGTGGTGGTCGACGCCTACTTCAAGGGTCTGCTCGAAGCCGACCCGGAGCGGGCCTACGAGGCAATCAGAAGTTCTGCGATGCGTGACGATCGCGGCCTCGAATACATCAAGACGATCGGCTACATCCCCGCCGACAAGGAGGGCGAGTCGGTCGCCAAGGCAATGGAGTATGCCATCGACGACTGGTGCATCGCCCAGATGGCCAAGGCGCTTGGCAAACGGGATGACTACGAGTACTTCTCCGGGCGGGCGAAGGCGTATCGGGAGTACTTCGATCCCGAAACAAAATTTATGCGGGGCAAACTTGCCGACGGCACGTGGCGGGAGCCGTTCGACCCCGTGGTGTCCGCACACCGTCGCGACGATTACTGCGAGGGGAACGGCTGGCAATACCTGTGGCTCGTGCCCCACGATCCCGAGGGCCTGATCGAACTGCTCGGCGGCGACGAGCCCTTCTGTGACAAGCTCGACAAACTCTTCTCCGTCGAGTCGGTCAAGAGCGAGGCCGCGTCGGCCGACATCTCCGGGCTGATCGGGCAGTATGCCCACGGCAACGAACCTGGGCACCACACCACCTATCTCTACGCCTTCGCCGGGCAGCAGTGGAAGACCGCCAGGCTCGTGCGAGAGATCCTCACCACCCTCTACTCGGATCAGCCAGACGGCCTCTCGGGCAACGAGGACTGCGGCCAGATGTCAGCCTGGTACGTCTTTTCGGCGCTGGGCATCTATCCGGTCAACCCGGCGGCGGGCGTCTACGTCTTCGGCAGCCCCCTGGTCAACAAGGCGACGATCAACCTGCCCGATGGGAGGACATTCGCCATCACCGCGGAGAACAACGGCCCCGAAAACTGCTACATCCAATCGGTGGAGCTGAATGGCCAGCCCTACAGCAAGTCGTATATCACCCATCCCGATATCGTGGCCGGTGGTACGCTACGGTTTGTGATGGGGCCGACGCCCAACACAGCGTTCGGCAGTGGACCAGACGACCGACCCAGGTCGGTCGTGATGTCAGACTAGCTCGCCTGGTTCCCGGGCTCTCGGCCAGGCCTCCGGGGCACCGGGGCAGAATCCCGCGGCCCGGTTTCGCATGGATGCGGCGGCTGCACGAGCGGTGGATGCTACGGGACCAGAGGCCGGCGGCGAAGCGTTTCCAGGGAGGCGTTGATCTCGGCAGCGAGCCGGGTCACGTCGGCCGGGGCGTAGGCCGGCGCGGCCGCGATCGCTCGGAGCGAATCGGACCATTCGATCGGTTCACCCGGTGGAAGATCGACCAGGGCGAAGGCCTCCCGCGTCGGAATACCGAGAAAGAACTTCCCGGCATCGACATGGATTGCCCGGTCCTCGCGAGTGCCAGGACGCACCCAGCGGGGCCGGTCGGCAGTGGCCCGCCAGCCGCCCGCGGCGTCCTCCTCGAGGAGCCAGACACAGGCCGAACACTCGCCTGTGGTCGGATCAACCCAGATGAAGTGTCGCATCACGACGTCGGCATGGCGGCCGTCTCGCCAGACGATCGCCTCGACATCGACCACCTGCAACGTGTCGGTGGCGACGACGCAGGTCAGAGCCGAGAGGTTCCGACCGTTCTCGAAAAGCACCTGTCGGCCCATGAAGTCGAGGTTGGCCTGGGCCGGCGGGCTGTTGGCCGAAACCACCGTGAGCTGGCCATCGATCGGCAGGGCGTAGCCCGCGCCGATTTCGACGAGACGGTGGGGATGGTGCTCACGCCCCGGCACGACCGTCGCCAGCAGGGCGAGGGTAAAAAGCGGCACGCGTTCACGGATCGTCAGCGGCACCGACTCGGTGTCGCCGCGGGCGATCCGCGAGACCGCCAGCAGGATCACGCGGTTGAACCGGGCAGCGGTAGGCTCGTCGACGATGGTGCCGGGCGGAATCACCGGCAGCGGCTCGCCTGCCGGACGCTCCGCGGCGACCCCGAGAGCGGGCCAGGCCAGGGCGATCAGCACCGCGACGAGCGACATTCGGTCGCGTCGACGCGGAGTCGCAGGACGTTCTGGCCGCAGATGCATACGGTGGGCCTCCAGCGGGGCGTGACCACCTCCACAGACCCCAATCCTCCCGAAACCGAATCGTGGAATCAAGACAAAAGACTGCGATGGGCCCGCCCGTGGTGAGCGTGGAGGGGGTGAGTCGGATCTACCTCGCCGGCGACGCGCGCGCCCTCGACAATGTCTCCCTGGCGATCGAGCCCGGTGCGTTCCTGGCTGTGACCGGGCCGAGCGGAGGCGTCCTGCCCGTCGTGCCGACTGGACAGCCGGGGCGGGTCTGCGAGGCCCCGACTGCCTGGCCGTTCTCCGCCCGACTGGCGGCTAGCCGTATCGCTTGATCCGCAGCCGTCGTTCCTGGAACGTCGCCTCGTCTGCCTCCCAAGCCGCCGCGATCGCTTCCCAGCTGCTGCCCCCCTCGATCGCTCGCCGCTCCCGATCGGAGCCGAAGAGCAGGTCGATGGCGATCGGATCGGAGACGAACTCATAAGTCTCAGTCCGCCAGGCGAACCGCTCGGGGGCGAGCCGCCGCATCGCAATCAGCACTGCCAGGCCCGTTCGCACCGGCCGAAAGGCATCCCGGTCGACCACGTGCAGCTGCACGCCGCCGCAGTCCACGCCGGCATGTTTCTGAAACGTCGGGCGAAACCGTGCGGGCCGGAAGGTCACCCCCGGCAGCCCGGTGGCGTTCAAGGTCGCGGCACACGCCTCCGGTTCGAGCCAGGGGGCCCCGCAGAGCTCGAAGGGACGGGTCGTGCCCCGGCCCTCGCTGAGGTTCGTGCCCTCGAGGAGGCACTGCCCCGGATAGACCGTCGCGGTGTCGAGCGAGGGCATGTTGGGCGAGGGCATCACCCACGGCAGGCCCGTCTCATCGAACCACATTCCGCGGTCCCAGTCGCCGCAGGGCAGCACCTCCAACGCCACCGTTTTCCCCGCGGCAACGAGGTCTTCCTGGTAGAGAAGAGCGAGCTCGCCCATCGTCAGCCCGTGCCGGATGGGTATGTCGTGAGCCCCGACGAAGCTCTCGTAGCCCGGCTGAAGACGAGGGCCCTCCACCGCCAGGCCGCCGATCGGGTTTGGCCGGTCGAGCACGAGGACTTCGAGGGCGAGGTCCGCGGCGGCCTCGAGGCAGTATTTCATCGTGGCCTGAAACGTGTAGTGCCGGCAGCCGACATCCTGAAGGTCGACCACCAGCAGATCGATGCCGGCCAGCTGCTCCGGCGTGGGCCGGAGGCTTGCCGCCGTGGCCCCGTAGAGGCTGTGCAGGCGGACCGAGGGGGCCGCCGGCCGGCTGTCCGGCACCGCTTCCAGTACGGCTTCCAGGTCTTGGGCCTGTCCCTGCAGGCCATGCTCAGGGCCGAAGATCGCCACCAGCCGCACGCCCGGGGCCGCGGCCAGGTGGCCGGCGGCATCGCGGTAGCGGGCGTCGATCGCGGCGGAGTGCGTCACCAGGCCGACGCGGCGGCCCCGGAGCTGGTCGAAGTCCTGGGCCACCAGCCGATCGAGGCCGGTCGTCACCCTCCGGTCGCGTCGTCTCTCCGCCATGCCAGTCTTCCCTCGGGGCATCGCCGCGTTCGGCCCGAGCGGGCGGAATGGAAATCCGCAGGTCGCCCGGTCACCGTCCGGCGGCCGTCGACCGCTTGAGGAACCGGCCGCGGCCGACCGTCCCGCAGAACTTGCCGTCGCGAACGACCGGCTCGCCGCGGACGGTGACCACGGCCGGCCGGCCCTCGATCGCCATCCCCTCGAAGGCGTTGTAGTCGACCGCCTGGTGCTGCTTCGCGGCCGTGATCGTGCCGCGGTAGTCGGGATCCCAGATGACGAGGTCGGCGTCGGCCCCGGGCTGGATCACCCCCTTCTTCGGCCAGAGGCCGAAGATCTTGGCGGCATTCGTGCTCGCCACCGCCACGAACTGCTCGGGCGTGAGCCGGCCGGCCTTGACGCCGTGGGTCCAGAGCAGCGTGACCCGGTCTTCGATCGCCGGGATCCCGTTGGGGATCTTGGTGAAGTCGTCCTTGCCCATCGGCTTCTGGGTGGCGAAGTCGAAGGGGGCATGGTCGGTGGCCACCGTCTGAACGAGGCCGGCGGCCAGGGCATTCCAGAGGACTGCCTGATTCGAGGCGTCCCGCAGCGGCGGCGACATCACGTATTTCGCCCCCTCGAAGCCGGGCCGCTCCGCCCAGGTCTTGTCGAGCAGGAGGTATTGGATCAATGTCTCGACCAAGACCTTCACGCCTCGCTCCCGGGCGGCCAGCGCCGTCCGGAGGGCCTCCCGGCAGGAGAGGTGGACGACGTAGACCGTCGCCCCGGTCAGGCCGGCGAAGGCGCAGAGATGGTGGACCCCCTCGGCCTCGACCGCCGGCGGCCGGCTGTCGTGGTGGGCCTCCGGGCCGGTCCGGCCGGCGGCGAGCAACTTCGCCTGCATCGCGGCGATCAGGGTTTCGTTCTCGCAGTGGGCGGTGACGACGACACCGAGTTCCTTCGCCAGCGTGAGCGTCTCCCAGAGTTCGAGGTCGTCGACCCCCAGGGCCCCCTTGTAGGCGAGGAAGATCTTGAAGCTCTGCACGCCGGCCGCCACGATCTCACGAAGCTGGGCCGGGGAATGCTCGTCGAAGTGGGTGACGCCCAGGTGGAAGGAATAGTCGCAGCAGGCCTTGCCCTCGGCCTGGCGCTGCCAGAGGGCGAATCCCTCGGTGTGCGACATCTCGCGGCCGGGGCAGACCATCTCGAAGATCGTGGTCGTGCCGCCAGCGAGAGCCGCCTTGGTGCCGGTCTCGTAGTCGTCCTTGGAGAAGGTGCCCATGAAGGGCAGGTAGATGTGGGTGTGGGGGTCGATGAAGCCGGGGAAGACCGGCCGGCCGGCCGCGTCGATCACCTCGGCCCCAGCCGGCGGCGTGATCCTGCGGTCGATCCTGGCGATCGAGTCACCCTCGCAGAGGATATCGGCCGTGTAGCGGCTGTCGGCGTTGACGATGTCGGCGTTCGTGATCAGAAGCGTCATCGAGTGGTCTCACGGGGAACTGCTAGCGGTCGGCCCAGATCGTGCCCTCGCCGAAGCTGAACCAGCGGGTGGTGGTCACCTTCTGCTGGGTGAAGAAGGCGACGCTTTCGCGGCCCTGGAGGTGGAGGTCGCCGAAGAAGGAGGCGTGCCAGCCCGAGAAGGGGAAGAAGGCCAGCGGGGCAGGAACGCCGATGTTGATCCCGACCATCCCCGCCTGGATGCGGTGGCGAAATTCGCGAGCCGCCTTGCCGCTGCGGGTGAAGATCGCCGCCCCGTTGCCGTAGGGAGAGGCGTTGGCCAGTTCGATCGCCGCGTCGAGGTCTTCCATCCGCACGACGTTGAGCACCGGCCCGAAGACCTCCTCCTTCATCGTTACCATCTCCGGCCGGACGTGGTCGAGGACCGTCGGGCCGACGAAGAAGCCGCCGGGGGCCTCGGGGACGCGGGTCGTGCGGCCGTCGGTGAGGGGCTGGGCCCCGGCGTCGGCCGCCTGGCTGATCAGCTCGCAGACCCGCGACTGGTGCTCGCGGGTGATCACCGGGCCCATCCCGGCGGCCGGATCGCGGTCGGTCGGGGCGACCTTGATCTTCGAGACGACATCGACCAGCTCCGGCAGCACCGAGTCGGCCGCCGTGCCGATCGCGATCGCGGTCGAGCCGGCCATGCACCGCTCGCCGGCGCAGCCGAAGGCCGCCTCCATGATGCCCGTGGCGGTCGGGCCGATGTCGGCGTCGGGCATCACGAGCACGAAGTTCTTGGCGCCGCCGGCCGCCTGCACCCGCTTGCCGCGAGCGGTGCCGCGGGCGTGGATCTCGCGGGCCACGGGGGTCGAGCCGACGAATGAGATCGCCTTGATCGTGGGATGGTCGATGATCGCGTCGACCGCCTCGCGGCCGCCGTGGACGACGTTGAGCACGCCGGGTGGCAGGCCCGCCTCGAGGGCGGCTGCGGCGATCAGGTTGGTCGTCAGCGGCACCTTGTCGCTCGGCTTGAGCACAAAGGTGTTGCCGCAGGCGATCGCCAGGGGCCACATCCAGAGCGGAACCATCGCCGGGAAGTTGAAGGGCGTAATCCCCGCGACCACGCCAAGCGGCTGGCGGATCGTGTCGCAGTCGATGCCACGGGCCACGTTCTCGAGCGACTCTCCCATCAGGAGGCTCGGAATCCCGCAGGCGAACTCGATGTTTTCCAGGCCGCGGCGGACGTCGCCGCGGGCCTCGGCCAGGGTCTTGCCATGCTCGCGGGTCACGCTTTGAGCGAGCTCGTCGAAGCGGTCTTCGAGCATCACCTTGAGCCGGAAGAGAATCCGGGCCCGGTCGACTGGGGGCGTCTCCATCCAGGCAGGGAAGGCCGCGGCGGCCGCTTGGACGGCCTGGTCGACCGTCTCGGCACCGGCCAGCGGCGTCTCGGCGATCACCTCGCCGCTGGAGGGATTGTGGACCGGCGTGGTCGGTCGGCCGGTCAGGGGCGTCCACTCGCCGCCGATCAGGAGCAGGACAGGATTGAGCGCGGCCATAACAACACAATCTCCAGATGATGCTGGCGGCCCGTGACGCCCTGGCGACGAAGCCCGCCGCCGACGAGTGTAGCCGACGGGGCGATGGGCGGGTCGTCGCCGGCTAGGGGTTCACGAAAAACGGCCAGTTGTCGCTGCAGCCGGAGCCGTGGCCGTCGCGGACGGTCACGAACAGCCGGTAGCCGCCTGGCGTTGCTGGGAGGGTGACCGTTGCTCGGCCCTCGTCATCGGCCTCGCTGATGCAGCCGGGCACCGAATCGGGGCGGGCCTCGGCGTCGCCCCCCTCCCGCCGGTCGGTGCTCTCCTTGACCACCTCCCACTCGTAGGTCAGCTGGTCTCCCTCGGGATCCTTGTAGGTCACCTCCACTGCCACCGTCTGGCCAGGCTCCAGCCGCCGGCCGGCCAGGGGAACATCATGCTGTCGAAGCACCGGCGCCCGGTTGGCCGGCCAGCGGCCTGTCCAGGCGTCGGTCATCGCGTCGACGACGAGGGTCTTCTCGCCGGACGGCAGCAGCATTCCAAACCAGGTCGCCGTCGCCTCCTGCTTGGCGCCCCAGAGAAACGCGAAACATCCCAGGCATCGCGGTGGCCTGTCGGCGGAACCGCCGCGGGCCGTGTCGGCGAGAATCGCCTTGGTCGACGCGTTGTAGATCGCGGCCTTCGCCCGGCTGGAGGGCTCGATCGGCGCCTGCCAGTCGGTCTCAGGCACTTCCCAGGGGCCGGGCGGGCCGTATTCGGTGACGCAATACGGTTTCTGCCAGCCGTGGTCCCGCAGCGCGGCCCCGATACCGGCGGCCCCCGCGTAGGCGTTGACACCGAGGATGTCGATGGCGGGTGCGTGGGCGGTGATCGCCGCGAGCTTGGCCGGGTTGACGTTGGCAACGACGGTCATCACGGGATGATTCGGATCGAGCCGCTTGATCAGCGCGGCCAGGTGACCGACCTCCCGCCAGACGAGCGCCGAGTCGCCGGTGCCGCTGGGTCCCTCCATCTCGTTGCCAAGTCCCCAGATGAGGACTGCCGGGTGATCCTTGACCTTCCGAACGGCCGCCTCCACCATCGCCCGCTGACGTTCGACCTGCTCGGGGTCGTCGTACCGAAAGCCGTGTCGCTCGTGGCCCAGCCAGATCCCCACAGTCACCGCCAGGCCGTGCTCCTGGGCGCGGTCGAGGAACGACTTCCCCTTCACGGGCGGCTCGACCGAGGCGAGATGCCAGGTCCGCACCGCGTTACCGCCGCAGGCCGCGAGGAGTTCGAGGTCGGCGGTGCCGCCGACGCCGTGGATCACGAAGGGCTCGCCGTTGCGAAGCAGCCGAAAGCCGGTCTCGGAGTTTCCCTCGACGGTCACGACGGAGCCATGGTGCGGCTCGGCCGCGACGAGCGAGGCCGGCAGGCCGATCGCGGTGGCCGCGAGCCATGCAACTGCCCAACGGGCGGCGGGCCTCGGCCACCAGCCCCGACAGAGAATGCTTCGCCGAGCGTCAGTCGAGTTTCGCATCGAACTCCAACTGCTTGAGCTTGCCGGCCGCCGCCTCGGCCGGCTTCCAAAACCAGCCCTTCGTGTCCCAGCACTGGGCGTAGCCGTAGTCATCGATCAGCGTCTTGAAGGCGGCGATCGCCTCGGCCGTCTTGCCCTGCTGGGTCAGCGACTCGCCGCGAATGAACAGGCAGGTGCCGACGTCGTTCACCGCCCAATGAGAATGGGCATCGTCGCCAGACGCAAAGTCTTCCAGCGAGGCCTGCTGGGCGGCAGCGTCCCGGGCATAGAGTTCCTCGCACTTGTCGGTGTAGGCGGCGACCAGATCGTGGTCACCCGCGTTCAAGGCCTCCCAGGCCTTGCTCGTGAGCGTCGCCGACGTGTGGTCGCCGAAGTCCGGCGGGCCGGCCGTTGCCATGGCGGCCGATGCCGTCGCTGCAACCAGGCAGAGCGTGCGGAGGCTGGATTTCGGGAAGCAGGCATGCATACGGCGCAACTCCAGGAGGAAGCGAGACGGGCGAGGCCACGGGCTGTGCCGTCCACCCGCCCGCCTCCATGATATCGTGTCTTGGATCAGTCGGTCGGGACTGCCTTGACCACCGCTTCAGCGATTCGATCGACCCCGCCATGCGATTTCTCGTCGGTATTCTCGCCTCGGTGATGCGGACGGGCCGCCCGCGTCGAACAGGCGGCGTTGCTCGCCACGACCCCGGCTGCACGGTGGTCGCCGTCGGGGCCGGCGATCATTTCGATCCCAACCCCGACGCCCTCGAGCCGCTGCCGGCGGAGAGCGAGCTGGTGCTGGTGGGCGATGCCGAGGCGGAGACGCGGTTCATCGAACGCTTCGGCCGAGCCGCTCCCGCCGGCTGATTGCGGCGCCCCTGCCCAGGGGCTAGGCTCCGGCCTTTCGGGGAACCGTTCACTGATGCTCTCGGCCACCCGTGTGGCTCTCTGCCTCGGCCTCGGTCGGGATCCCTGCGGTGACTGGTTCTTGAACGCCCCCAACCTGAAGGCCCTGGAGAATCCCCCGATGCCCCGCACGCTGCTGCCCTGCTCGGTCATGCCCTGTCTCGTCGCGCTCGTCCTGCTCCTGCCTGGCAACGCGTCGGCCCGGCAGCCTGGGTCCTCCGCAGCCGCCACCAAGCCAAACATTCTCGTCATCTGGGGCGACGACATCGGCATCTGGAACATCAGCCACAACAGCCGCGGGATGATGGGCTACCGAACGCCTCACATCGATTCGCTCGCCGCGGCGGGGCTCTCCTTCACCGACTACTACGGCCAGCAGAGCTGCACCGCCGGCCGGGCGGCCTTCCTGGGGGGCAACGTGCCGGTCCGCACCGGGATGACCAAGGTGGGGCTGCCCGGGGCAAAGGAGGGCTGGCAGAAGACCGACGTCACGATCGCCACAGTGCTCAAGAGCCTCGGCTACGCCACCGGGCAGTTTGGCAAGAATCATCAGGGCGACCTCAACGAGCATCTGCCCACGTTGCACGGCTTCGACGAGTACTTCGGCAGCCTCTACCACCTCAACGCCTCCGAGGAGCCCGAGAACGAGGACTATCCTGCGGAGATGGTCCTCGCCAACGGCAAGACCTTTCTCGAGACCTACGGGCCGCGGGGCGTGCTCCGCTGCCGGGCCGACGGCAAGGGCGGCCAGACGATCGAGGACACCGGCCCCCTGACCCGCAAGCGGATGGAGACGATCGACGAGGAGACGCTCGCCGCCGCCAAGGACTTCATCCAGCGGCAGGTGCAGGGCGACCGCCCCTTCTTCTGCTGGTGGAACGCCACCCGGATGCACTTCCGCACCCACGTCAAGGAGGCCAACCGAGGCATCAGCGGCCAGGACGAATATTCCGACGGCATGGTGGAGCACGACGCCCACGTCGGCATCCTCCTGGCGGCCCTGGAGGAACTGGGGATCGCCGATGACACGATCGTGATCTACTCGACCGACAACGGCCCGCACTACAACACCTGGCCCGACGCCGGCACCACGCCCTTCCGCAGCGAGAAGAACTCCAACTGGGAGGGGGCCTACCGGGTGCCGGCCTTCGTCCGCTGGCCGGGAAGGTTTCCCGCCGGAGTGACGCTGACGGGCATCGTCTCCCACGAAGACTGGCTCCCCACGCTCGCCGCGGCCGCTGGCGAGCCGGAAATCGCCGCCAAACTCGCCGCCGGCGTCATGCTCGAGGGCCGCGACTACCGCAACTACATCGACGGCCGCAACCTCCTGCCCTACCTGTCCGGCGAGGTCGAGGAGTCGCCCCGCCGCGAGTTCTTCTACGTCAACGACGACGGCCAGGTGGTGGCGATCCGCTACGACGACTGGAAGGTGGTCTTTCTGGAGAACCGGGGCCAGGCCTTCGGCGTCTGGCGGGAGCCCTTTATCGAACTGCGGGTGCCGTTGCTCTTCAACCTTCGCCGCGACCCCTTCGAGCGGGCCCAGCACAACGCTAACACCTACGACGACTGGTTCCTCGACCGCCCCTACGTGATCGTGCCGCTCCAGCAGCTGGCGGCGAGATTTCTGATGACGATGAAGGAATATCCACCGAGCCAGTCGCCGGGATCGTTCAACCTCGGCAAGATCCAGAAGACGCTGGAGGCCGGCGGCGGGGTGCAGTGACCGTCTGGAGCGGCGTCAGCCGAGCAGTTGGCGGGCCAGCGAGAGGTAGATCGTCAGGGTGACCATGTCGGTGGCGGCCAGGGCGACTGGCCCGGCAGCCACCTGCGGCTCGCGGGCGAAGAGCCGCAGGAGGTTGGGCATCGCCACCCCGATCGCCGCGGCGCAGGCGACGCCGCCGGTGATCCCGCCGAGCAGGGCGACGGCCACCGTCTTCTGCCCGAGCCAGGCCAGGGCCACCACCGCCACGGCCAGAGCACTGGCCCCGCCCAGCATCACGCCGGTGAGCGACTCGTGCCGCACCGCCCGGAGGATGCCCGCCAGCGACGGGCGGCGGCCGTGGAGCCGCTGCAGGGCGATGCTCACCGACTGGATCGCCACGCTCTCGGCCAGGGCCAGGACCACCGGAATGAACATCGCCAGGGCGACGGCCTTTTCAAGTTCCGCCTGGAAGAGCCCCGACAGAAAGGCGGCCACGATCCCGCCGGCGATGTTGGCCACCAGCCAGGGGAAGCGGCTGCGGAAGGCCGCCACGGGCGACCGTGCCTGCGAATCTTCGAGATGCACGCCGATCAGTTGGAAGAGGTCGTCGAGATCTTCACGACGATCGAGATCGGCCAGTTCTTCTGTGTAGAGATCGACATCGACGATCCCGAGCATCCGGCGGTCTTCGTCGACCACCGGAAAGGCGAGAAACTTATGGAGCAGGAAGAACTCGCAGGCGTCGAGCACCGTGGCCGCGGCGGGAATCGTCACCACCCTGGTGACCATCAGCTCGCGGATCGGCGTGGCGTCGGGTGAGAGCAGCAGCCGCCGGGTCGGCACGATGCCCTCGAGGCGGTCCTCGGCGTCGAGCACGTAGAGGTAGATGATCCGGCCGGCCGGCGGAGCGGCCCGGGCGGCGGCAATCGCCTCGCCGACCGTGTGGTCAGGCTGGAGCCGGGCGAAGTCAGTCCGCATGTGGCGGCTGACCGGGTCGCCCAGGTGGGACGCATTGGCGGGAGAAGCGGGCATGGCGGGCGGGTCAGGCGGGGGGCTCGGCCAGGGCCCGCTGGACAAAGACTTCCGCGGCGATCTTGGCCTCGGAGAGAAGCGTGTAGTTATCAGACACGGCGTGAATCCGCCGTGCCAGGTCGGCGTCGAAGCAGCGGAGCACCAGCCGCAGCGGCCGCTCCGCCCGCCGGGCTTCGGCCACCGACTGGGCGGTGAGGCCGATCTCGAGATTGAGGGCGTCGTTGCTCGTGCAGGCGACGAGGGCCCGGGCCCGCTCGATGCCGGCTCGATGGAGGATGACCGGCCGGGTCGCATCGCCGACGATCACCGGACAGCGGGGGTTGGTCTCGCGATGCAGTTCGTCATCGGCGGCGGGATCGATCACCACCACGAGGTTGCCCCGCTCGTGCAGGTCGCGGGCCACCGCCGTGCCGACCGAACCGATCCCGCAGACGACCACGTGGTTGCGAAGCTTGCGGGCGCGGAACTCGTTGCGGAGATGGTCGGCCGTCCCGGTGACGACAAACACCGCCAGCAGCGACGCGGTCATCGCGATCAAAAGCACCCCGGCGAACATCAGGGCCACGCCGAAGAGCTTGACCCAGGCAGGGGCGTCGTGAAGGTTGATGTCGCCGAAGCCGACGGTCGTGACGACGGTCGTGGCGAAGTAGGTGGCGTCGACCCAGCTGAGATCGAGCGTGATGTGGAAGACCACAATCGCCGCGGCGTAGATCGCCACCAGCAGCAGCGGGATCGCCACAAACTCCGGCCGGATCGGCCGCCGCGGGATTTTCAGCCGCTGCTGCGTGCGGGGCAGCGACGGAGCGTAGGTGGGCGTGGCCATGGCCGCCTCGACGAACGCCCCGGCGGCCAGCTCTGCCGGTGCCATGGCCGCCACGATTCCGAAGTCGGTTTCAAACCGCTTTGAGAGCCGCGGCTGCGAGTGTCGCATCACGACGCGAACATCTGCCGCCTCGCCGCGAACCTCGAGGGCCGCCTCGAGGTTGTCGACATCGCTGGCGGTCGTGATCACGACCGCCTGAGCGTCGGCGAGGCCCGCTTCCCGACGGGCGGCCGGCGTCCGAAAATCGCCCCGCACGAAGCGGGCCCCGGCCGCCTCGGCCCGCTCGACCCGCTCCGGGCTGGTGTTGCCGTCGGAGACGACCGTCACCGGGCAGCCGCAGCCCCGCAGGGCCTCCACCACTTGGAGCCCAAACCGACCGAGACCGCAGACAATGACGGGACGCATGGGAAGGAGTATAGAGAAGGTTCTCCTCGCGCGGGCTTCGGGGTGGGCCCGTGCCATCTCGCCGGACGCT